>PMJO01000082.1 GCA_003158455.1 Myxococcales bacterium
CGCGCGTCCATGGCGCGCTCGGCAGACGGGTCCCTCGGCGCCCAGCTGCGCTGGTCGCCACGGCCCCTTGGCCGCTCGCTGGCAACCGAGCGCAGACGCTCGGTGCGCTCGCTTACGCCGCCGCGGAGTCGCCCCCGGCCGCCCGCCGACGCGCCGAGCTCGCTTCGGTTCAGAAACCTGCGTCCGCACACAGCGGCGGTTAACTCGAACCGTGCACCGCCATGAGTTGACGGACGTGCAATGGAACAGAATCGAGCCGCTGCTGCCTCGCCATGGGCGCAGGTCGAACAGGGGTGAACTGGAACCCGGCGAAAGCGAGGCGCGTCCGGCGGGCGGCCGGGAGTGACTCCGAGGGGGCGTGAGGAGCCGCTCCGAGACTCGTCTGCGAGTCTCGGATGCCAGGCGACGACCGAGTCCATCATGGACGCGCGCAGCGCGGCCGTTGATATCGCGTGGGGCCCCGGCGGGCTTTGCCCGACGAGCCCCATCGCGGGATGGCATGGGAACCCTCTCAGGGTTCCCATCAAGACGTCCCCCGAGGAGCACTCCTGGCCGACCGCCAGCGCCGAGCGGCCCCTTGGACCAATGGCCCCAGCCAATTAGGGCCCCCCCTAGAGCTCTTTGCGCATCCAAATCGCGGTCTTCGATCGCGCCATCTGGTATTCGTCGCTGGCGGCTATCGCCGGGGTGACATCCTTGCGATCGATGACATCGAAACCAAGCTTCTCGCCAACCAAGCCTTGCGCCTCGTCGGTAACAAGGTACAGGTGCAACGCTCCTTCGGCGCGCGCCTTGCGCATGGCATTTTCCAGGAGCAGGTAGCTGAGGCCTTCCCCACGCCGTTCCGGCGCGACGGCAAGCAGCCGCAGCAAGGCATCGTCTCCGGTGGGCTCGATGGCCACGCATGCGGCGACACCTTCGAGCCCCGCGCCGGCTGCGGGGATGACCAAGAAGCTCGGCCAGGTGCGGTGCAGGTCAGCGTGGGTGATTCCCACCCGGCTAAGCAGGTGGCCGATCGCTCCCTGATCGTCGGACCGTGAGCTGCGCACCGGATCGCCCAGCCGTTGCAAGAGCTTGTCATGCAGTCCCCCGTAGTCGCCCGAGCTCATGATGACCACGGTGTCTCCAGGGGCCGCGCGACCGGCCAGGTGCTCCACGGTTGCGGACACGCCGGAGACGAGTCGGGCCGGCACATCGTGGCCGCGCAGATCGGACGCGAGACGCTCCACATCTAGCCTTTGTTCGGCCGGCACCTTTTCCGGGGCGTGCAGCGGAGCCAGCACGACCTCGTCTGCCACCGCCAAGGCGTCGACGAAATCGTGTTGAAAGACCGAGCGCCGGCTGGTGGCCGAGCGCGGTTCAAAGGCCACGATCAACTTCCCCGGGCCGTAGCGGCCC
Organism: Myxococcales bacterium; assembly: GCA_003158455.1. Classification (GTDB taxonomy): domain Bacteria; phylum Myxococcota_A; class Polyangia; order Fen-1088; family Fen-1088; genus Fen-1137. The sequence continues at coordinate 1,399 of PMJO01000082.1, forward strand.
TTGAGCGCACCCAGGGTTTCACGAATCGCGGTTGGGTGATGCGCGAAATCGTCGACCACGGTGACGCCGGCAGCCACCCCGGCGATCTCCTGGCGCCTCTTCACGCCAAGGAAGTGCCGTATCGCCTGCGCGATGGCTGGTTGTTCGACGCCCAGGACATGGGCGGCCGCGATGACACCGGTCAGATTCTCGAGATTGAAGATGCCGGCCAGGCCCACGTCGAGAGTGCCCATCCCCTTCCCGGCGCGCGCCAGCCGCAAAATGGTGCGTCCCCCCAGCTTCCGGCCGGTGACTTCAAAGGTCCAGTCAGCCTCGGTGCCGGGGCGACCGTAGGTCGTGACGGCGCAGCGTGCGGCACGTGCCACCTCCATGGCGCCGGGCGAGGCGGCGCAAACCACCAGATGTCCGTCGGGCGGGATGAGCGCGATGAATTCGCGGAAGGCGTCCTTGACCGCCGCTTCGTTGACGAAGATGTCGGCGTGGTCGAATTCCACCGAAGTCAGAATCGCGACCTGCGGTCGGTAGTGCAGGAACTTGGACTTCTTGTCGAAGAACGCGGTGTCGTATTCGTCCCCCTCGACCACGAACTCCGGCCCCGTGCCGAGATGCCAGGACTGGCGAAAATTCAAGGGCACGCCGCCAATGAGAAACGAGGGATCCCGGCCGGCCTGGGCCAGCACGAAGGACATCAACGAGGACGAAGTCGTCTTGCCGTGGGTTCCCGCCACCACGACCGAGCGACGGGAGGCGAGGAACAGCTCGGACAAGAGGGCGGGAAACGAAATGAGGGAGATGCGACGCTCGGTAGCAGCCAGCACCTCGACATGGTCGCGTCGGCACACATTGCCCACCACCACGCGATCCGGAGCCCAGTCGAGATTCGCGGGCCGGAAGCCTTCCATCACCGGGATGTTCTGCTCGGCGAGCTGGGTCGACATGGGCGGATAGACATGCTCGTCAGAACCGCGCACTTCGTGGCCAGCCGCCCGCAGCAGCCCGGCCAGGGAGCCCATGCCGGTTCCGGCGATGCCAATCAGGTGCAGTTTCATCGAACGTCAGCCGACGACAGGGAGAAACTGGAAATTGGGGGCAGCAATGACAAGACCGGGCCTCTATCTCCACCGGCGACGGTCGCCTGTCAACTGTCATCAGACCTCACCGAGTTTCACTCGCTTGCATCAGACCTCACCGCATCAGACCTCACTGAGTTTCACCCGCTTGTCCTGAGATTCGCCACCGAAACGACCGGGATAGCACCGGAGGGCGACGGCGTCACCTGGGTGCCATCCCCACCCAAGCCCGCGGCGAGCAAGACGGCACGGCGCTCGCAGTAGCTTTGTCGCCCGCCACACCCAACCCTAGCGTAGAATCAAGTACACATGGTGAAAGACGCCGCGCAAGACAACCTGGCCCCGGGCATGCTGCTGGCGGCGCCCACCTTGCACGACCCCAACTTCGAGCACAGCGTGGTTCTGCTGGGCCGCTCCGGCGGAGACGGTGCGCTCGGCTGGGTGATCAACGGCCGTGAGCTGATGTCGGTGCGCGAGCTTCTGGCATCGTCCGAGTTGTTGCCGCAGGGGCACCAAATCCCGGAGACGGCCTCGTTCGTTTCGCCCGTGCGTCTGGGCGGGCCGGTGGCGCCCGCGGCGGGATGGCTGATCTACCGCCGCGGATCGGAACCCCTGCCCGGGGAGATGGCGATTGGACCTGAGATCGGCGTCACCGGCGAGTTGGCGGCTTTCGCCGCACTGGTTCGTGGCCAAGGCCCGGCGGTCTTCAAGCTCCTGCTTGGCTGCGCTGGTTGGGCGCCCGGCCAGCTCGAGGGCGAAATCAGTGCCGGTGGCTGGCTGCCCACGTCAGTTCGTCCCAATCTGGTGCTCGACGCCTCCGTGGTTTCTGCCTGGGACGAGGCGTACCACGAAACCGTGGGCGCGGATCCGGCGGCGTTCAGCAGCCAGCGCGGCAAGGCCTAGCAGCCCGTATGGCGCGGACCGCGGATTGAAGTTAGCTCTTCCAGACAGAGACGCGGAGGCCGCGGAGCCGGACGAGAAATGGAAGGGTAAGATCCAACGCAGTCCGGATTCCTTCTTCTCATCCGATCTCCGTGCCCTCCGTGTGGACTAGCTAGCCAAGAGCGAATCGGACCAGACCGCGCTCGCGAGATCCGGGTTGGCGCCTGCGAAACCGAGCGATATTTGCTATGGTGTCGCCTCAATGTCCCTGAGCGAAGAACTACTGACCGCGGGCCGAAAGCTCCTCACCAACAACTACAACCGGGCTCCCGTGGTGATGAGCCGCGGGGAAGGCTGCGTTCTGTGGGACGTGGATGGCCGCCGCTTCCTGGACATGACCGCCGGGATCGCGGTTTGCGTTCTGGGCCACGGCCACGCCGGGCTGTCTCAGGCCCTCGCCTTGCAGGCCGCCCGCCTGCATCACACGTCGAATCTCTATTTCATCGAAGCCCAGATCCGGCTTGCCGAAGCGCTGGCGCGGCGAGCTTTTGCCGGCAAGGCGTTCTTCTGCAACTCCGGCACTGAGGCCAACGAGGCGGCGCTCAAGCTGGCGCGGCGCTACCAGATCGTGGCACGCAACCAGCCCAAGCGCGTCGAGCTGATTTCATTCGAGGGCAGCTTCCACGGCCGCACCATGGGCGCGCTGTCGGTTACTGGCCAGGCCAAGTATCGCGAGGGCTTTGGCCCGCTTCTGCCTGATGTGCGATTCATCCCCTTTGGCGACGCCGAGGCGGCGCGTAGAGCGATCACCGAACGCACCTGCGCGGTGATCGCCGAGCCCATCCAGGCCGAGGGCGGCATCAACCTCCCGCCGCCGGGCTACTTGCAGGAACTGCGCCGGCTGTGCAGTGAGCGGGGCGCGCTGCTTATTCTCGACGAAGTGCAGACCGGAGTGGGACGCACGGGAACCTTCTACGCCTTTGAGCGCGAAGCCATGGTGCCGGACATCATCACCCTGGCCAAGGGTCTGGCCGGTGGCGTGCCCATGGGCGCCATGTTGGCCAACGATGCGGTCGCCGAGGCATTTGCGCCCGGTACCCACGCTGCCACCTTCGGCGGCAACCCGCTGGCCTCGGCCGCGGCACTCTACGTCCAGCAGGTCATGGACGAGCAGAATCTGCTCGGACGCTGCCAGGACTCGGGCGCCTACCTGGGCTCCGCGCTGGCGCGGCTGGCTGAGCGGCGGCGCCCCAAGACGCGCTGTGCGCGGGGCCGGGGCCTTCTGCAAGGTCTGGTCATGGAAAGTGATGCGGCCGCCGTGGTGGTCAAGGCGCGCGAGCAGGGTTTGCTGGTGTCGGTGGCGGGCGGCAACGTCGTGCGCTTCGCTCCGCCGCTAGTGGTAGGGCGGGCCGAGATCGACGAGGCCTTGTCGATCCTGGATGCAGTATTGTCCGAGGTGTGAATCATGGGCAAAAAGCGCGACTTTCTCAGTTTGTGGGACGTCACCGAGGCCGAGTTCGCGGCGCTGATCCGACGCGCCGAGGAGCTGCGTTTCTTGCGTCAAGTGCGCACGCCCCACGCCACCCGGCCTGGTAGCGTGCTGGCGCTCATCTTCGAGAAAGCGTCCACGCGTACACGCGTCAGTTTCGAGGCAGCTATCTGGGAGTTGGGTGGTCACGCAGTGGTGATAGGCCGCAACGACTCGCAGCTCGGCCGGGGCGAGCCCATAAAGGACACTGCGCGCGTGATGTCGCGCTACTGCCACGGCATAATGGTGCGAACCTTCGGCCACGAGCGGGTGAAAGAGCTGGCTGAGTACGCTTCCGTGCCCGTGATCAACGGTCTGACGGATCTGCTGCATCCCTGCCAGGTTCTGGCCGACTTGCAGACCGTGTACGCGCACTTTGTGGAAGGCGAAGGCAAGACTTCTGCGGGCGCGGTACCGGATGTCGTGCAGGTTCTGCGCAGCCGGCGCTACGCCTGGGTGGGCGATGGCAACAACATGGCCAACACCTGGATTGAGGCCGCCGGTTTGCTCGGTCTCGATTTGATGTTGGCATGTCCGGATGGCTACCAGCCCAATCCGGAAGTGCTCCAGACGGCTCGTCGCGACGGGCACGGCCGCATCCAGCTAGTCCGCGATCCGCGCGAGGCGGTGGCCGGGCGCCACGTCATCTCCACCGACGTCTTCGCTTCCATGGGCAAGGAAGAGGAGGTGGAGGCGCGCAAGCGTGCCTTTGTCGGCTACGGGGTGGACCGCGCTCTGATGGCCGAGGCCGATGGCAAGGCGATCTTCCTCCACTGTCTGCCCGCCCACCGTGGGGAGGAGGTTTCCGACGAGGTGATTGAAAGCTCCGCCAGTCAGGTGTGGCAGGAGGCGGAGAACCGCCTGCATTCGCAAAAAGCATTGTTGGAATGGCTGCTAGGGATGAGATAGACGGACTGGGGCCGAAGACGGAGCGTCCCCGTGTCAACACCGCCATCGATTTGGCGCAGCAGAAGCTTTCGCCGACCGAGGGTTTCGTCCTGTCGCGGGTGGACGGCCGGATCAGCTACGACGAAATCTGTATGGTGTCAGGCCTCGGTCGTGAAGAGACTCTGCGGATCCTGCGCGACCTCAAACAGACTCGACTTATCCTCGGGCCGGGGGAAGTGGCGGTGGGCTCATCGCGAAAGCACACCGGACACATGCCGGCCGTCGAGGTGACCGCAGGGGCCGCCGCGTCGGCACCAGCCCAGGGCGCGGGGACCGAGACTCCGCGTTCACGGGCGGCGGGGTCTACGGCAGCAGGCGCGGCGTCGGCGGACCAGCCGGGCATGCCGGCATCCGAACCTGCGCTCTCGCGGACAGCAGACCGTCGGACCCCGATTGGCCCGCTCGAACGCCTCGACGATGGCTCGGAGGTGGCGGCGGCCGATGTGGCGGACTGGCCGGATGCATCTTTGGAGCTGAAGTCACGCATTGTCCGGCTCCACCGCCAACTCCGGCACCTTTCGCCGTGGGAACTGCTGGGCGTGGAAAAGGACGCCGACGCCGCAACCGTCAGGCGCGCATTCGGCGTAGCCTCGAAGGAATTGCACCCAGACCGTTACTTCGGCAGGAACCTCGGCAGCTTCAAGGCCAAGCTGGCCGCGATCTTCGCCCGCCTGAGTGAGGCCGCGCAGGAGATCGAGCGCAGCCGCAAAGGTAGAAGCGGAAGCTAGTCATCACCGCCACCGCCTGCGATCAGGGCGCCAAGCATGGGCCGGAGCGAGTGATATCCTTGCGGCGAGCAAACAGCGACTGAAGGCCTTTCCACCCAAATGCGGAGGACGTGCATGACTCGTGCGAGTTTCCGATTCCTGATGCTTGCACTTGCTCTGTTCGAGGCCTGCACCACCAGTAGTCCGGCGCGGTCTCCTGGCAGCGGCGGCACCACGATTGCGGGCGGCGCCACGAGTACGGGTGGCACAACGAATACCGGCGGCGCCACGAGCGCGGGCGGCGCGGTCAGTAGCGGTGGCACCACCGGCGGCGCGACTGCGACTGGCGGCGCTGCGAATTCGGGAGGTACCACCACTACTGGCGGCACCGCGATTGCGGGCGGCACCACGAGTGCGGGTGGCGCGATCAACAGCGGCGGCACGACAAATGCGGGCGGTTCGACAGCGGCCGGCGGCGCAACCGGAACGGGCGGCACAACGAGCACCGGCGGCTCAACCCGAACGGGCGGCACGACGAGCAGCGGCGGTGCGACGGCCACGGGCGGCGCGACGAGTACCGGCGGCTCGGCGTATCCGTTCGCGCAGAACTTCAAGGGCAGCTACTGCACCTATCCTGCTGCCTACGACAACGAAAAAGTGAGGGCGGCCTACCAGGCGTGGAAGGAAGCGACCATCACCACCGACGGGGCGGGCGGATTCCAGCGGGTGAAGAAACCCGACTCGGGAACGGTCATCGGCTCGACCGTGTCCGAGGGAATCGGCTACGGCATGATCCTGGCCGTGTACATGGATGACCAGAAGCTGTTCGACAACTTGTGGAACTACGAACAGCTTCACCTCGACAGCAACGGGTTGATGAACTGGGAGATCGGCCCCGACGGCAACATCACCTCGGGGGGCACCGGTGCCGCGACCGATGGTGACGAGGACATGGCCTGGGCGCTCGTCATGGCCGACCGGCAATGGGGAGGCAAGGGGGCGCTTTCCGATACCTACCTCAATCACGCCAAGAAGCTGATCGGCCTTATCTGGAACTACGAGGTGGACCAAACTCGCAGCGATATGCTCAAGCCGGGCGACCAGTGGGGCAACGTCGACGTCACCAACCCGTCGTATTTCGCCCCGGCCTACTACCGCGTTTTCGGACAAGTGACGGGCAAGGCCGACGACTGGAACAAGGTCGTCACCGCCAACTACGATATCCTCGAGAAGAGCCTAAATACCACCAGCGGCAACGCCAGCAACGGTCTGGTGCCGGCCTGGTGCAACTCCTCCGGCACGCCGACAGTAGCGTATTCGGGCGCACCCACATACTTTCAGAACGACTCCACCCGCGTCCCCTTCCGCGTGGGCCAGGACTACTGCTACTTCGGCGAGCCGCGCGCCAAGAGCTACCTGGCCAAGATCAGTTCCTTCTACGCCAACATCGGCGTGGCCAACATCGTCGACGGCTATGACCTCGACGGAACCCCCAGACCCGATCGCGCGGTGAACGGCGCGCAGGCAGCCTCCTTCGTCGGTCCCGCGGGCGTGGGCGCGATGAGCGATGCCAAGTACCAGTCGTTCATCAACGATGCCTACGTGGACGTGGCCACGCTGAACCTGACCGCCGGGACCATCTACTACCAGAAGTCGTGGACCGCATTGTCGCTGCTCATGATGACCGGCAACTTGGTGGACTTCACCCAGATCGCCCGGTAGGGCCAGAAGCAAACTAGGGAAACTGGCCCGCGGCGGCCAGCAGATCGAGGCGCGCTTGGCGGACGGTGTCTTCGGCGATCACCGCGGCGGTGTCGGCATCGCGCGCGCGGCGTTCGGCATCGATGACCTCGATGTTGCTGGTCGCGCCGGCTCGATAGGCCCGATTCGCCAGGTCCAGCGCTTCACGCGCCAGCCTCGCGGCATTGGCTGCGGACTTCATCGCATTGTCGGCGCGACGGATCTCCTCGACTGCTACCCGAATGTCGGAGCGGGTCTGGCGCAGAAGACCCTCGTACTGACTGCGCGCCTCGGCCACCAGGGTCGCCCGCTCCTGGGATTGGCCTCGGCGCAGGCCGCCTTCCACCAGCGGAAAGCTGAGTACGAGCAACGCCTGCCAGCCGGTTTCCGGTGTGGTGAGCGACGCCGGGTCTTGGAAGAAGGGGATAAATTGACCAACCAAGCTCGGCGTGTAGTCGGCCCAGCTCTCGCGCTTGACCTTTTCCGCCAGCCCCAGGCGAGCCTTGGCCGCCGCGACGTCTTGGCGCTGAGCAATGGCTGCCTCGGGATCAGTGCTGGAACTGGCCAGACTGACATCGTCGTACACGTCCAGCGGTTTCGCTTCCCCAACCAGCACGGCCAGCGCCTCGCGCGCGCGCGCCAGGGCGGTGTAGCTCGTCTCAAGCTGTGCCTCATCCGCGGCCACTTGCTGCGCGGCCCGGACATCGTCGACGCGATTGCCAACCCCGCCGACGAGGCGAATGTGCGTGTAGTCGTAGTGCGCATGATCGGTGGCCAGGGCTCGGGCATTGATCTCAACCACACGCTTCTGTGCGACTACGGCCAGATAGGCTCGCGCTGTGGCCAGGGCCACAGTCCGGCCTACATCCTGGTTGGCGGCATCGGTTGCTCGGACGTTCGCCTTGCCCTGGGACCACTGCACCCAGCGCTGCGGTGCAAGCAAAGGAACCGAAAGCGTCAAGTTGGCCGAAAGCTGATTCTCGGCTGCCAACGTTTTCCCGCTGAACAAACGAGCGTTGTCAAGGCGGGTGTAGGCGCCGTTGAGTGTGAGGGTGGGCAGTGAGTTTGAGCGTGTTTCGTTCAGCAGCGCGATGGCACGGTCGATCTCCAAAGCAGCGACCTGCGCGCTCGGGTTGCGTAGCAGCGCGCGGTGCACTGCCTCGGTCATGGTGATCTTTTCGAAGGTGCCGCTGGCGTCGGACGCGGCTTCCTGCAGCTTGGGCACCGGCGGGGGCTCGCTAGCTTCCTGAGCACGAGCCGTCGGAGAAGCCGCCAGCAGCGCCGCGCAGCCGGCGAGACAAAGGCAGCGACTAAGCATGGGCCGGATCCTCCGTCGCCTTGCCGTCGAGATCCTCGTCGTGGGGGGAGACCCGCTTGGCAAAGCGATCGAGCACCGTGTACAGCGAGGGCACCAAGAACAAAGTGAAGAAGGTGGACACCATCAGGCCGCCGATGACCGCGCGGGCCAGTGGCAGATTGGTTTCGCTGCCTTCGCCGATACCCAGCGCCATTGGAATGAGAGCCGTGATGGTGGCGATGGTGGTCATCAGGATGGGCCGCAACCGGGTGCGGCCTGCCAGCACGGTGGCTTCGTGCAGCGGCATGCCCCGCCCGCGCAGCACGTTGGCGAAGTCGACCAGCAGAACCCCGTTCGACACCACGATGCCCACCATCATGATGATGCCCATGAAGCTGTTCACGCTCAGCTTGGTGCCGGTCAGGTAGAGCATGATGAAGACGCCCGACACGCCGAGCGGCACGCTGAACATGATGACCAACGGATCGATGAGCGACTTGAACTGGCTGGCCAGCACCATGTACACCAGGGCGAGCGCCATGAGGGCGGCAAACGCAAGACCGCGGAAGGCTTTTTGCTGTTCCAGAGTCTGCCCGCCCAGGGTGGCGGAGAAGCCCTCGGGCGGCGGAGTGTTGTCGACCACACGTTGGACCGCCTCGCTGGCCGCGCCCAGGTCCGAGGTGGGCGCCACGTTGGCAGTCACATGCACGATGCGCTGCAAGTACTTGCGGTCGATCATGACCGGACCGCTATTGCGCTCGATGCGCGCCAGGCTGTCCACCGTCACGATCTCGCCGTTGGGTGTGCGCATGAACATGTCGCCCAGGTCCGAGACGTGCTCGCGGTTTGCATCGGCCATGCGTACGTTGACGTAGTACTCATTGCCCGTCTTGGGATCGGTGAATGGCACCGGGGTGATCTGGGTGTTGCCCAGCAGGCTGATCAGGATGGTCTGCGCCACGTCTTGCTCGGAGACACCCAGCATGCCCGCCTTCTGGCGGTCCACCACCACGTCCAGTTCCGGAGCGTTCTCCTCGCGTGACGACTGGACATCGGTCAGCAGCGGCCGGCCCTTGGCGTCCGTCAGGGCGCGCATCTTGGTCAGCAGGCTTGTTCCATAGCGCGAGCCATCGTCGAGGTCGTAGCCCAAGACCTCGACATCGATGGGTGCGGTGGCCCCGAAATTCTGAATGCGCTTCACGATGCCGCCGATGAAGAAGTACAATTGGGTTCCGGGCATGCTGTCACGCAAAGCCGCGCGCACCTTTTCGGCCGCCCACACGTCGGACACCGGACGCTCGCTTCTGGTCACCAGGTTGACCGAAAGGCTGCCCGAATGGGTACCGGTGTTCTGGCTGAAGATGGCGGTGCGCCCCAGGGGCAGGCCGGTGTCCGACAGCAGCGTGGTGTAGATCCGCTGGGCTTTGTCGCCGCTGCCGATCGGGACCAGCTCCTTCTGCACGATATCCTCCAACCGCTCGGTCGCCTGTTCGGTACGCTCCACCCGAGTTCCGATGGGGGTCTTGTAGGTGATGCTGAATTGCGACTCATCGCTGTCAGGGAAGAACTCGCTGCCGATGCCGCGCTTGAGGAACATGCTGCCGACGAAGAACAGCAAGATTCCCACCACGGTCAGCAACCGATGGCGCAGTACCCACTCCAGCGAGCGGCCATAGGCCGCGTCGACCCGGTCGAACCAGCCGGTCATCTTGGCGGCGAATCCCTTGTTCTCGTGGCCGCCTTCCTTGAGCCAGTAGAAGCAAAGCAGCGGGGTCACGGTTCGCGACACCCAGAAGCTCATGAGCAAGGCAAAGGCGATGGTCAGGGCCAGCGGCAAGAACAGATAGCGCCCGATCCCGGTCATGAATAGCACCGGGAAGAACACCACGATAGTAGTGATGGTCGACACCAGGATGGGCATGGCCACTTCCTGCGCCGCCATCAACACGGCGTTGCGCCGGTTCTGGCCCAGGGCAAGGTGGCGGTGGATGTTCTCCAACTCTACGATCGAATCATCTACCAGTCGACCCACGCCCAGGGCCAAGCCACCCAGGGTGAAAACGTTGAGGGTCTGATTGGTGAAGTAGAGCAACACGAAGGTCGACACGATAGAGAGGGGAATGGCCACCCCGATGATTGCGGTGGCGCGAAAGTTCACCAGGAAGAACAAGATGACCAGGATGGCCAGCATGCCGCCCTGCACCGCCTCGTGCTGAAGTGCCGCCACGGCCGACCGGATATAGAGAGACTGGTCGAAGCCAATTTCGAGCTTCACGTTGCTGGGCACGCCCCGCAGTTTGGTGATGGCGCTCTGGATCGCGTCCACCACGGCAATGGTGTTGGCGCCGGGTTGCTTGAGCACGCGCAGAAAAACGCCACGTTTCCCGTTCACGCGCACGATTTCGGTCTGGTCGGCGGTCAGATCCTCCACCTGGGCCACGTCCGACACCCTGACCAGGCCAGGCCCCTGCCCAGCCGACGACGGCGTGGCGCGCACCACCACGTCACGCAAGGGTCGCACATCAGGGACCTGGGTGTTGGTGAACACGTTGTAGTCCCGATCACCGGCGCGCAGGCTGCCCGAGGGCAGAAGGAAATTCGAGCCGCGCACGGCGTTGGTCAGCTCCAGAATGCCCAGCCCGCGCGCCCGCAGGGCATCCCGGTTGGCCATGACTTCGATCTCGCGAATCTTTCCCCCGCCGACCGTTGCACTGGCCACGCCGGGAATACGTTCCAACTGTGGCTCTATCGTGTTGTACGCCAGGTCGTAGAGCTGTTTCTCATCGAGCAAGTCGCTCGCCACCGTCACCGAGACGACAGGGATGCTGGTGATGTCGAACTTGATGACGAAGGGCTGCTGGATGCCGGGCGGCAGGGTGTTGAGGATCTGGGCGATACGCTGTGACACCTCGAACTGGGCGTTGTCGAGGTTGGTCCCGTAGGCGAACCACACGCTGATCAGTGACACGCCCTGCTTGGATGAGCTTTCCACCTTGTCCACGCCGGGCGAGGCGCTGACCGCGCGTTCGATGGGCTGGGTGATCGACTTCTCGATGTCTTGCGGTCCGGCGCCGGTATAGAAAGTGGCGATGCGGATAACCGGGATGGTGATGTCAGGAAACAGGTCCACTGACAGCCGGTTCAGCGACACCACGCCCAGCACGATGAGCATGAGCGAGAGCATCAGGATGAGAACCGGGTTGCGAAGAGCGAGACGTGTGAGCCACATGGTGCACTAGAAGGTCGAGAAATCCCGATCGGAACTCGCCTAGTCGGGCTTGCGGGCCGTCTTGGTCTGCGTTGCTGCGGGCGAGGCCGCCACAGTGTTCTTCTCACCCGTGTAGGGATTGATGTCGCGAACCACTCGCACCGTGGAGCCGTCCGACAGCCCGTCTGCGCCCGCGGTTACGACTTCTTCGCCCGCCCGCAGACCAGAACGGATCTCGAGCGCATCGCCCATGTCAACGTCTGCGCCGGTTTCAATGGTTCGGCGTTCGACCTTCGTGTCGTGCAGAACGAAGACGTACTTCTTGCCTGACGAAATCTGCACGGCGTTCACCGACACCACGGGTCTTTGCGGGTGTATCTCAAGCACAATCGAGCCGCGGCCATACATGCCTGGACGTAACTCACCCAGCGGATTGGGGAGCTGCACCTCAGCCTCCAGGGTGCGCGTCAGGGGATCGAAGGATGGCGCCAGGCGCACCACCTTGCCCGGGAAGCTGCGGCCCGGCAGCGCATCCAGCTCCACGTGCGCGTCCTTGCCCAGGCCCACCCCGGTAGCATCGTACTCATTGAGGGTTATGAAGACGCGCAGGCGATCCGTGCGGACCACGGTGACGATGGCGCCGCCGCCGGGTGGTCCGACCAGGGCGCCCGGATCGAGCCGGCGAGTTGCAATGGCGCCCTCGATGGGCGAGGTGATGCGCGTTTCGCCAAGCCGGATGGCCAGGCCAGAGATCTGGGCCTGGGCCGCCGCCTGGGCCGATTCGGCCGAGGCCATGGCTGCGGTGGCCGATTGCAGTTCTTGCAGGCTGACTACGCCTGAAGGCGCCAACTTGCTCGCCCGATCGTAGTTGGTGCGCGCCAGAATCGTCGATGCCTTGGTCTGGCCGAAGACACTGCGGGCAGCCGCCAACAAGTCGGGGAGATCGCTGGGCCGCACCAAGGCGATAACTTGACCCCTGCGCACCCGATCCCCGCGGTCCACCAGGACGGCATCGACATAGCCGAGAACCTTGGAGCCGACGTCAACCTGTTCCAGGGCGCGCAGGTCGACCGGTGCGTGAACTTCGACCGGAACGTCGCGCGCCACCACCTTGGCCACTACCACCTGGGGCGCCAGGCGGGCGCGCGTGGTCGGACCGGCCTCGCCCTTGGAACAGGCTAGCGCGGCCAGGGATAGCGCGAGGGTGGCGGCGACGGGAGGGATGAAGGCACGAGTCTCCGAGGGACTGCCGAACTGCATAGCGCGGTAGCTCTAGCGCCCAAAGCTTGCCTATGCAAGCATTCTCCACCACCCGCGATGGTCGCAGAAGAACGCGGTCGCGAAGGCGCACGCGAAGCGCGCGGGGGCGGGCTCGGTGTCCGCCCCGAAGTCCCGGAAGGGGGTGGACTACTGCTTGACCAGCGTGAAGACCTCCGCGTTGCCGCCGGGGGTGAAGTCGGTTGGCCTAGTCGCATCGCCTGGTTGGTTGGAGGCGAGGGTCAGCGTGCTACCCTCGATCTTGTAGATGCCGTTCGAGGTCTTGCCGATGTACGTGGCGTAGGAGGATTCGGTGATGGTGAAGCTGACGCCCTTGGGATTGGTTGAAGCGTTGGCCACGTAGGTCCCTTTGTAGGCCAGGACAGTGCCCATCTTGACCTCGGCGTCGGTCGAGGCGAAGGTGAACGTCCAGACGGTGGAGCTGCCCGCTGCGGTCCCAACCCAGGTCCCGACTACGGCTGGATCGCCGCTGCCCTGGCTTCCGCTGCCCCCGCAAGCCAGGCCGCAGGCCAACCCTACGACGACCGCGGCGCCAAACATCACTTCGCGCCATTTCGAATTCGACAGCCTCATGTAAACCTCGTCGAACCTTGCGACCATACCATGGTTGCGGCCGTCAGGCTGCGATGTGCTCTCAGCGGCGGGGTTTCCCTGGATGAGCTCGCTTACGGAAGATGCATCCGCCCGGTTTCCCCAGACCGCGCTCGCCGCGTGCGCATGATGAAATCGATGTGTGCCTGTTCGGTCTTGTAGTCCAGGCACAGGGCGTACATCACGACGTTGACCGCGAAGCGGAAAGCCTGCTCGCGCTGTTCTTCCCCGCCTGGGACCACGTCGTGTTCCCAGCGGCCGTACCCGTCGCGCGCCAAGGCACCGCACAGATCGTTCTGGGTGTAGATCACCGCCAGACGGCGGTCGCGTTCCACGCCCTCGAGGTAGGGCGCTGCCAGCAGGCGGCCCGCCACCCCGTGCAGAATGTAGAATGACTTCCACAGCACATGCTCGTCAGGCACACGGGCGGGCACGTCGCCGGGCAGGACCTGGGCCAGCAGCTTGCGCACCGACGTGTCGAAAGCGCCCCCTGCCCGACCCTCGGCCGAATCAACCAGCAGGCAGCCGCCGAAGGTCAGGAAGCGCCGCAACCGCGCGATTTCAGCCTCGACGGGCATGCAGAACGCGCGATCGCCCGAGAGCAAGACCAGCGGATAGCGAAAAAGCTCTGGGCTGGCGGGAGCCAGCGCGATGGGCTCAGGCACTGCAATCAGGCTGGTGCGACGTTCCAATTCCCAGGCCAGGCGCCGCAGCGCGGTCGGGCGCGGATCAGGAAGGTCAGGCAGGTGTAGCCGCGCCAGACGAATCCGCGACGAATCGCCGATGGCGCGAGCCAGGCCAACCCGGCCCCAAATCCCGACGCCAAGCAGCGCGGCCAGCACCGGCCGGCGGCCGATCGTTCGCGGCTCTGGAGCGCTGAACGATTTTTCTCCCGTCGTGAAATCGCGCATTTGCGTCGCGTCCCTTTGTTGCTCGTCGGTCAAATACGTCAAGTATTCTCCCTCCTCGCGCCTCGGGCCGCTCGCAACTGCACAATTTCACTCGGTCCGGAAAACCGTTCAGCGCTCTGGAAAACGGCTCGCGCTCATCCGATACTGTTGCCTGCCATGCAAGCGCCATGTCGCGTTGTCATTTTCGTAAGTATGATCGCTGTGGCGGGAGCTGCCGCCAGGAAAGCCTGGGCCGGGGAAAAACCCGCACCGAGAGCGGCGGCCCACGCGGAAGCCGAAGAGGAAGACGACGACAGTGCTGACTCGACCCCGGCGCCCGCGGGCGAGGCATCGAGCCAGCCTTCGGGCCGAGCAGCAGAGCCCCCAGCAGACAAGGCCGAATCCCGTTCGTCGTCGCGGCGGCCGGCCGTATTCAGTCACTTTCAGCAGGGCGGGATATCGATCATGCCCGGCACCGGATACCGAGTGGTGGTTCCGTACAAGGACAGCGTCTCGTGCGGCGACTCCTCGAACAATGATAACAAACGGGTGTGCAGTCATGTCATGCCCTTCTTCCTTGACCTGCAGCTTTCCTACGGTCTCGACCCGCGTGTCGACCTTATCGTTGACCTGCGCTTTGCCCTACAAAGAGATCCCGCCCCAGGAGCCGGTCATGAATTCGCACTAGCGCCTGGGTTTCGCTACTGGCTGGACCAGGGCGTGGCGCTGAAGTTCTATGCCACTGGTCAGCTGATCTATGACTACACAAACTACCTCTATGTCTCCAAGGGCGACTTCGCGATTCGCAACGCCGACGGCGTGATGTACGACGCTATCAAGAACCTGGGCTTTTTCTTCCAGGTCGGATGGACCATGGGGTTCGTGCGCTGGTTCCGCATGGAGTTCGACGCCGGGCTCGGCGTGCAGCTCCGGTTTCCATAGAAATGCCCGGCCTCACGCCTTTTCGGGCCGACGCTTGCGCAGCATCTTCACCGCGATCCACACCGCGGTCAGCAGGACAACGATCATGATGCCGTACTCGGAGCGCCGCACCCAACTGACCACATGGTCAATGTGTTCACCGAACACCCAGGACAAGTAGACCAACGCGGGCACCGAAACCAAGGCCGCCAGCGAATCGTAGATGACAAAGACCGACGGCCGGACCCGCAAAGTTCCAGCCGACAAGAAGATGGAAAAACGCAGACCCGGCAGAAAACGTGCGATGAAGATGACCTTGCTGCCGAACTTACGAAAATAGGCGCGGACTCGGATTTGCTTTCGCGGTCTGAAGACGCGACGAGCTAAGCGGCTGTCGAGGAGGCGCGATCCGAACAGGCGACCCATCGCAAAGGCAAGGCAATCGCCCCCGAGCACAGATGCGAGGCACACCAGAAAAACCGTGTGCACATTTACGATGTGCAGGTGGGCCAGATATCCGGCCGAAATCAGCGATAAGTCTTCCGGGATTGGCAGCCCCAAGCCGCACAGCAGCAAAATGCCTGCCAACGTGTCGTAGACGGCCGACGGTGCGAGTGAAGTTAGGTGGGCGAGCAGCCAATCCATGCTGCGGAGCTTTCGGCTCCTCCCATAGCACGATTTCCGGCCCCGGGGGCGGTTACCCGTGACCCTGCTTGCCCCTGACACTGATGGCCGTTGACAGAGAGCAAAAGCCGCCCTAGAAAGCAGCCGAGGGAAGGCCATGCAAAAAATGAAGACTACTTTGGTGCTCGGATGTTTCGGGGCTCTCTTGCTCGTAGCGGCGGCTGGATGCAAACCCGACTACCCTGCCTGCGACACCGACAAGGATTGCAAGGACAAGGAATTCTGTGTGGGTCGCAAGTGTCAGCAGTGCCGCCCCAACGCCAGTGATTGCGGCGAGGGTCGCCAGTGCAACGCCGGACGCTGCGACGCCATTCCCGGCTACTGCAGGGATATCTCTCAGTGCCCAGAGGGCGCGATCTGCAACGCCAACCGCTGCCAGGCTTGCACGTCCGACATGCAGTGCTCAACCGGAAAACTCTGCATGATGGGACGTTGTTCTATTCCCCAGTGCACGAAGGACGAGAACTGCGCCCAGGATCAGGAGTGCGTGCACGGCTTGTGCGTGGGCGCGGCGAAGAAACCTGTGAAGCCGCCCTGTGATCTGGAGACGGTGTATTTCGACTTCGACAAGTCGAACCTGACCTCGGCTGCCACCAGTGCCTTGGCCACGAATGCAACCTGCCTGAAGAAGACGGACATGAGCGTCAGCCTAGTCGGCCGCGCCGATCCGCGTGGCACCACCGAGTACAACATGGCGCTTTCTGACCGGCGCGCCCAGTCGGTGAAGGACTATCTCAAACGAACGGGAATCGCGACCAGCCGCATGTCTATCGTACCGCGTGGCTCCCTGGACGCCAACGGCACCAGCGAGACCGGCTGGGCCAAAGACCGTCGCGTCGACTCTGAATGGCGATAGGGCCGACACCTCTGTTTGTCGTCGCGTTGATTGGGAGGTTTCGCCACGCGGCCTTGGGCAGCATGCTCGCGGCCGCGCTGACGTCCGGCTGCCTGATGACCAGCGGCGATGGCGACAAACTGCGTGATGACATCTCCCAACTCTCCAAGCGCATGCAGACCATTGAGACGCAGACCAACGATCAGATGGCTCGCCTGCGCAAGGTTCTCGACGAGGCCACGGCTCTGCTCGGCCGCAACTCGGCTGACCTGGGTACCAAGGTAGCGCGCGATGAAACCGAAATCGCCGCCCTCACCGGCAAGCTCGAGGAGGCGAAGTACCTTCTGGACGAGTTGCAGAAGCGGATGGCGGCGCTGGACCAAACCCAGCAGAAGACGGCTCAGGAACAGCAAAAGATCATCGAGCGGGTGGCTCCGTCCATGCCCGAGGACAAGGAAGCCCTTTGGAAGGAATCGCAGAGCCGGCTGGCCGGTGGCATGCGCGAGGAGGCCCGCCGCTTCTTGCGTGCCTTCATTCAGCGCTTCCCCAACGACCCGCGCGCATCGCAGGCCCAGTTGCAGGTCGGGCAGTCTTTCGCCCAGGAGTTCAAGTACGGCCTCGCAGTGGCGGAGTATCTGGCGGTCATGTCACGTTTCTCGCGCTCTCCGGAAGTGCCCGAGGCCATGTGGTACTTGGGCGAGTCGTACGTGGCTATGAAGTACTGCACCGACGCGAAGGCCATCTTCCTCGATCTCTCGAAACGCTATCCGAAATCCGCCCGCGCCGCCCAGGTCAGGGAACGCCTGCGCGACATCCAGAAGATCGCCAGAAACAAGGATCTGTGCACTAGCTGAACCTAGCCGAGCGGGCGCATCTAACTTGACAGCCGCCTGCTGCTGAGAACGCAGAGGGAGCGGAGGTCGCAGAGTCAACTCGGATTCTGCGGCGCCACTCTGCGGGTTCCCCTTCTCAGCGGCGCGTGGCGGTCGAGATGATCTTGTTCACCCACGCCGCGGTCTCGCTACCGACCTGACTGAAGTGCGCTCACTTGCCGCCGCGCCGCCGCGGCCTCGGTGCCTTTGGGCCAAAGTTGCAAATAGTGCTGGTAGCTCTGCAAGGCAAGCGCCTTCTCGTTGCGAGCACGATGGATTTCGGCGATCCCGAACAAGGCCGGACCGAAAGATGGCTTGGCGGCCAGCGCGCGCTTGAAAAATCCCCAGGCTTCCGGGAGCTGGCCCCGGTCGAGGGCGACGAAGCCTAGGCCAGAGAAGGCCTTGGCCCCCGCCGGCCGCAGCCGCAGCGCCCTTTGGTAGAAATCCTTGGCCTTGCTGTCGGATCCATTCTCCAGCGCGCGATCTCCCTCGGCGACCAGCTTCTCGAAGGATTCTGAAGGGGCGGCCACCGAGTTTTCCCGCCCCTCCTTGTCCGATGCCTTCCCGGTTTCGGTGGGCGGAGGCGAGGGGAGTGCCTCCACGACCGGCCCCCTGGCGGCTGAGCTGGGCCTCGCTGTCGCACCGGGCCTCTGAACCGCGGCGGACCCGGCCCCTAGATCGGGTCGCGCCTCGGGAGGATTGGCAACCGGGCGACGGCCAATCGTCCAGGTCGAGATACCGCCGGAGGCCTTGCCCGAGCCGTGGATACGGTCCTGCTGCCACTTGATGCCCACGAAGGCAACCCCAGCCGCCACGGCAAGGCCGACGAAGATCTTGAACGCGGCATGGGTAGGCTCACGCGAACCGGCCGCCACGGCTGCCTTTCTGCCGACGGCCGAAGAGTGCGGACGGCTGGCTCGAAGGTTGTCGTTGGGAACCGAGATTGCCATCGCTTGCGGCGACGAACGCCGCCGTAGCGGAGAAGCTGGCGCACCCGGGGCAGACTCGACTTGCATGGCCTGGTCCTGCTCCTCCAGGGCGTCAGAGCCTGAGCGATTGGCCTCGTCAACCACGTCGAAGAAAGGCATCAACTCGACCATCTGGCCGGCGGATTGCCAAGCTTGGCCATCAGGGGAAACTCGGTCCAGGCGGGTGACCCTGCGTTCGATGATCCACTTCTGCAGTGACGTCAGGCCATGGAAGCGATGCACGCCTCCATGGGCGGTCTGCAGGAACCAGTGGGTGTCTGCTGACTTCGGGCTACCCGCCGAGGCTCCGACAGCACTCTGGTGCGAGCCTGGCTGTACCACCGCGAAAACATGTCCGCAAACGCTGCATTGCACATCGGTACTGCCGCCGCGCACCTGGCGATCGTCCAGATCGTACTCGGCTTGGCAGCGCTCACATCGGATCTTCATGTCGACAACGTCACCTTCGGCACTTCTAGCGTAACACGAAAGCAGAACTAATGGAGTCCTGTTGGTATGCCTGCTCACACGCCGCGAACGGTCCAATCGTGGGGCGGAACGAACCCCTTCTGGGTTCCCATTTAGCACCATTGCTCCAAATCCACCTTCGAGTGCCGGGCGACAAGCCGGGCTAAGGGCGATGCGGGTCGACTAGCGACGGACAGCCCACCCNNTGCGGAACCCTTCCAGGGTTCTGCTGTGTGTAGTCGCCCGTCGGTGAATCGAAGAACTGAACCAGTATTGTTAGGCAAGCCGCAAGCCGACCAGAAAAATTGCCAGCCCCAGGGCGAAAGTGATGCCGGCGATCACCGCGTGAGGACGTCGCAAGCGCAACTTTGCGTCCAGGCCCCTACTGCAGAATCCGACCGCCGCGCCGACCCATAGCGCCAGGCCGGCCAGCGCCAGCAGCACATAGGCGAGGGCCGGCCCCGGCCGGCGCGCCAAGCGTTCCAGGTGCCACGCGGTCCTTGCTCCGAGGCTGACCCCGGGGGCAACCGAGCGATCCTCGGTGGCAGCCAGCACCCGGGCCAGACGGCGTTCAATGTCCGGCAGCCGGGATCCGTTCGGAATATACAGCGACCTCGTCGCCAAGATGGCAGCCCGTTCGGCCTCAAGCGCGGCGCGCAGGCTAGGCCCGTCGCCCGCTTGTGCGGCTGCCGCGGCCAAGGCCTCCAGACGCTCCAGGGCGTCGCGAACATAGGGGCTTGCAGGCAGGTACAAGCGGGCCGCATTCTGATAGTGCCGAATTGCCTCCAGCCGGTCGCCGCGCGCTTCGGACATCTCGCCGGCATGTAACTCGCCGCGCGAGTCGACCAGCAGCCGGACAGCCACTACGACGACCGCCAGCGCCACACCGACAGCGACGAGCAACCACCGGCGTGGCATGGCCATCAGACGAAGTCTCTCTTCCTGAAGATGAGCATCGCCAGGATCAGCACGATGAGCGAGTAGCTTACGCCATACGTGCTGGTCGTCAGTAGGTAGGACGCGCCGACAAAGTCGCGATGGACCGACACCTCCTCGGCGCCCACGATGGCGCCCGAAGGGTAGAACAGGTGCATGTTGGGGACGAGGGTGCAGCCGGTCTCGAGCACGGTCTTGGCCAGCGGGCCGAGCTTGGCAGCCAAGGCGCGGATGTCAGGCACCGAACGGCCCACCATGAAGCAACCGAGGGCGAAGAAGCCCGAGAGAAACGGGCTGGAAAACGCCGAGAAGAACACCGCGATGGAGGTGACCAGCATGACGTTGACGAAGAGCAACCACACCGCCTTGACCATGGGCGTGTCGAAATGCGCGCCTTGCAACCACAGGGTAACTCCCAGCACCAGCCCCATGACTCCCATTTGCACGGCTAGGGTCAAGAGCATGCCCAGCCACTTGCCGAGCACAAACTCCCAGCGGTGCAGCGGCTTGGGCAGGATGGTGTAGACAGTTTTCAGGTCTAGCTCTTTGTAGAGCAGATTCACGCCCACGAAGATGGCGATGATCACGCCAAAGGCGTCGATGCCGAAGAGCCCGATGTCGCGGGTCATACGAATCTCTTCGTGCAGGGTAAGGTTGCCCATGGCGAGAGCGGACAAGATGATCAGCACCGCGAAGAAGAGCAGGCTGTAGAGGATCTTGTTCCGCACCGCTTCGCGGAAGGTGTTCCACGCGATGGCCTGGATGCGCCTCATGCGGCCCCCTGGTTGTGGCTGGTGGCCTCGCGCACGAAGAGATCCTCGAGCGATTCCCGGCGCGGGGTGAGCGAATGTACGCGCGCCCCCGCGGCGAGCACCGCCCGCAGGAACGCGTCCACGTCGGCGTCGGCCGGCAAGTCGATGACCAGGCCGTCGGGATTTTCGCTCTTGCGCGCGCCCGCTGGCAGCTCGGGCAGGCCGGCCGCGCCCGGTCGCAGACACACCTCGGTGGACAGCAGGCGCGCGGTGAGCAGCTCGGACAGCGGCCCTACGCTGCGGATGCGGCCGGCAAAGATCATGGCCACCCGATCGCAGGTCATCTCCACGTCGGGCAGGATATGGGTGGAGTAGAGGACCGTGCGGCCCTCGCGCTTGAGATCGAGCATGAGGTCGCGGATCTCCTTGCGGCCGATGGGGTCGAGGCCGGTCATGGGCTCATCCAGCACCACCAGCTCCGGCTCGCCCATCAGGGCCTGCGCGATGCCAATGCGCTGGAGCATGCCCTTGGAGAACTTGCGCAGGGGTCGGCCGCGCGCGGACGACAGACCCACCCGCTCGATGAGGCGGTCAGCGCGGATGCGGCGTTCGGCCCGCTTCACGTCGAACAGGGCGCCGACCAGGTCGAGGAACTCCTCGGGCGTCAGGTAGTCGTAGAAATATGGGCTTTCGGGCAGGTAGCCCAGACGGCGCTTGGCCTGCCGATCGGGAACCGGCTGGCCCAGCACCTCGGCGCGGCCGCGCGAGGGAAAAACCAGCCCCATCAGCATCTTCAGGGTGGTGGTC
The DNA here is from genome assembly GCA_003158455.1 of Myxococcales bacterium. GTDB lineage: Bacteria > Myxococcota_A > Polyangia > Fen-1088 > Fen-1088 > Fen-1137. Next base: position 22,781 of record PMJO01000082.1, read on the forward strand.
TTGCCCGAGCCGTTTGGGCCCAGATAGCCAAAGATCTCGCCGCGCCGGACCTCGAAGCTGGCCTGCTTGACCGCTTCGATGCGCTTGCGGAAAAATCCCAGCCTGAAGGTCTTGGCCAGATCGTCGGCGCGCAATACGACTTCGCTCATGGTGAATCCGAGTGGCGGCGATACCAGTAGATGGTGCGCAGAAGGCCCTCCTCCAGATCGACGCGGGGCTGGAAGGCGAGCAGCTCCTTGGCTTTGTCGATGTTGGGAATGCGCAACTCTACATCGGCCTGCGTCCATGGCACAGGCTCGATATGGGACGAACTGGAAGCGAGCCGGATGATCTCCTTGGCCAAGGCATAGATGGTTAGCGTGGATCGCGGGTTGCCGACGTTGAAGGCGTGGCCGACCGCCTGCTCGCGCTGCAGCGCCAGCAGGATTCCGTCGACGATGTCGTCCACGTAGCACCAGGCACGAATCTGCGAGCCATCGTTGTGGACCTGCAAGGGTTCACCCCGCAGCGCACGCACGATGAAATGGTGGACCGCACCTTCACCCACCTGACGCGGACCGTAGATGTTGAACGGGCGAATAGAACAGGCAGGAAGCTGATACTGCTTCCAGTAGTTCATGGCGAGATGCTCGGTAGCCAGCTTGGCCACCGCGTAGGTCCAACGCGCTTCGCCCACCGCGCCCAGGGTGGTGGCATCCCACTCAGTCACGTTGTAGGCGTAGCGACCGAAGACCTCGCTGGTGGAGAAATCGATCACGCGCTTGATACCGCCCATGGCCGCGGCTGCCTCCAGCACGTTCATCGTGCCGAGGAGCGACACTCGCATGGTGAGGACCGGGTTCTTGAGCACGGTGTCCACCCCCGCGATAGAGGCCAGATGAATGACCGCGTCACAGCCTTCCATGGCTTGGCGAACCGCCGCGCTGTCAAGCACGTCGCCCTGGATGAGCTTCACATGGGGATGCTTGTCGAGGCCTGCCGGCGACAAAGCGTTGCGTCGGAGGGTGTCGAGGACAACGATCTCATTGTCCCCGGCCAGTCTTTCAACCAGATGCGATCCAATGAAACCGGCGCCCCCGGTCAGGAGCAGGCGGCGACCAGTTACGCTTCCGGTTGGTGTAGAACTATTGTCAGTCATGGGCAGCCAGACTCTCCATCATAGACCCGATATGCCAATACGAGAATTGTCGCGCGGGGAGCCGGCGAGCTTCGCTCGCCGCGCACCATCGCGGGAGGATATGGCGAGGCCGAGCGCGAGGGCGCGAGCGGAGCGAGCGGGTGCGGTGGGGGAGGTGCAGGTCCCGAANNGGTGGGCGTGGGGGGCCGAAGGGCGGAGCGAATCCTTCCAGGGTTCCCATGTAGATCGCGTGGGGAGCCACTGAAATGACAAGCGGGCGCCGCGCCGCGCGTCCGCGACGGGCTGGAGTGCTCATCCCGCTCTTTTCCGTGCGCACGAAGACCGGGTGGGGTGTGGGCGAGATTCCGGACCTGGCGCGGCTCGGCGCCTGGGCGCGCGCGGCCGAGCTGGCGGTAGTGCAACTGCTTCCAGTCAACGAGGTCCGTGGGGGGGAGACGAGCCCGTATTCGGCCAGCACCGCTTTCGCCATCGATCCAGTGTACCTGGGCCTCGACGAATGCGAGGACTTTGTCATGGCCGGGGGACGGGCTGCGCTGGCTCCGGCCGATCAACACCTGCTCGGCGAGGTTGCGGCCAGCCCCACGGTGGACTGGCGGCGCGTGCGGCCGCTCAAGGCACGGGCGCTTCGTCGCGCTTTTCGCAGCTTCCTGGACCAAGAATGGGACCAGAGCAGTGCCCGCGCACTGGAACTGCGACACTTTCGCGAGGAGCACGACTGGCTGGCCGAACATGGTCTGTATTGCGTTTTGCACGACCGCCTGGCCAAGCACTGGCAGGACTGGCCGGCCGAATTGCGCGATCGCGTGCCCGCGGCACTCTCGCGGGTGATCGAGGAGAGCGCCGACGAGCTGCTCTACCACTGCTGGTTGCAGTGGCAGCTCGATGGCCAATGGCACCGGGCGCGCTCCCAGGTGCGGGCTTTGGGCGTGGACTTCATGGGCGATCTGCCCTTTGTTGTCTCGGGCGACTCGTCGGACGTGTGGAACAACCGCGGCCTGTTCCGCCTGGACATGCGCGTGGGCGCGCCACCCGATCCGTTTTCCCCGACGGGCCAGGACTGGGGCTTGCCGCTCTACGATTGGCACGCCATGGAACACACCGGGTTTCGCTGGATGCGCCAGCGGGCTAGTCGAGCCGGTGAGATGTTTGGCCTCTTCCGGGTGGACCACGTCATCGGAATGTACCGCACGTACTACCGGTCAGCCGACGGCCGCAGGGCAGGCTTCTCGCCCTCGGACGAGGACTCCCAGATCCGTCTGGGCGAGACCTTGCTCTCCATCATCGGAGGTTTTGGCCAGGTGGTGGCCGAGGACCTGGGCGCCCTGCCCGAGTTTCTCCGGCCTTCGCTGGCGCGGTTGGGGTTGCCCGGCTACCGCGTTCTGCGCTGGGAGACAACTGATGTATGGCGCGACGGCAGGAAAGAGACCTTGCTGCACGACCCGGCGGCCTGGCCCGTGATCTCGGTGGCCACCTCGGGCACGCATGACACCGAGATGCAGGCCGAGTGGTGGGACTCCATCTCGCCCGAGCAGAGGCGGCTCTATACCAGCCTGCCGGGGTTGCACGGCATCGACCCGCACATGCGCTTTGACGACCAGGTTCGCGACGCCCTATTGCGCGTGCTGTATGCCGCGCCTTCGGAGCTGTGCCTGCTGCCTTTCCAGGATCTCCTTGGTGGCCGCGAGCGCGTGAACGTTCCCGGCACGGTCAATGACAGCAACTGGACCTACCGCATGCCCATGGACGTGGATGCGCTACGTGCAGACCACGCCACGGTTGCCCGCTTGGCCGAGCTGGCTGCTGAATCGGGTCGGCGCATCGGCGGCGATTGAGTTGGGTTGTGGTATCAGCGAAGCTTTGCGGCTCGTGGTTGAGAACACAGAGAGGAGAGGAGAGGCCACAGATCTGGCCTCGGCTAGTCTCTTGCTAGCGAGAGCGTCAAGGCCACCGTCGTCGGCAGAGAGGCCGAGCGCAAAGGCCGGGCGACTGATTCGATGGAACGTGCCGGCACGATAGTCGAGCCCATCGACTTGCGCACCAAGCGAGACACGAGAGATGGCGGCGCAACGATTCCGTCACGAAGCGGCCGCCCAAATCTCGCGTGCGCCGGCGCGCAATCCAGGGAATCCATCCGATCGATATCCGCGTCCCCTCCCGGCATATCGGGCTCACTGAGCCATCCCGAAACAGTCGCTCTGGTCTTCACGGGGGAGGGAGGCTTGCAATTCAGGGACCACGCAAGAACAGGCCAAAACGCCGGCGCGTCCCGGTTTCTCGCCGCTCGGCCGACACCAACCGGCGGCTGCCACCCGTCGGTTGACCGGCACCTGTCCTGGGTCTTGATCCACCGGGCCCACATGCACATACTCTTCTTGTGCATTTTTCTGCAGGGGGTTCTAGGCGATGAAGGAACGCGAGATACGCGAGCGGATTGAGCGTGTAGTACATCTGGCGACAGTGTCCGCGACCCTGGGAGTTACCATTTCGCTCGCCAGCTGTGGCCAGGGGCAGGCGGTGTACGAGGGCGTTATGCCGGTGGACTCCTACCGCGATTCGTCCACCGCGAACCCGCCGCCGAGGCAGGACGCAGCAGGGGATTTCACCAGCGCGACGCCGATGTACACGGCGCAGATGCCGGACGCAGAGGCGTCGGATACGGCCACGCCCGACGCGACAACCGACGACAGCGGCGACGCCGGCGCCGATCAGTCGTAACTCACTACCATCGCAGTGTCGCCTGCGAGGGCGACCGCAGGTCGACCCTACTTCTTTTTCTTAGCCCCACTGGGGGCGGCTGTCTCGAGGTAGGGAACGAACTTGCCGTTCTTTACCGTCAGCATCTCGAAGGCGTCGAGCGCCAGGCCGTTGTGATCCTGGGCCGAGAAATTGAAGACGCCGGCCGTCCCGACAAAGCCTTGCGTGTTCTCGATAGCGGCGCGAACTTTTTCCCTGTCCAGTCCAGCCGTTTCGATGGCTTTGACCAGGATGGTGAACGCATCGTAAGCATGGCCGCCAAAGGTGCTGGCGTCCTCATGATAGCGGGTCTCGTAGTCTTTCTTGTACTTGACCAACAGAGCCTTCTGCTTGTTGTCGGCAGGCAGGGAATCGGCCACCAGCAGCCGGCCGGCCGGGAAGATCACGCCCTCGGCGGCGGGGCCTGCTGCTTTCGCGTACTGGATGTTGCCGAAGCCATGGCTCTGGAAGATGGGGATTTCCAGCCCAATCTGCCGGGCATTCTTGATCACGATGGCTTGGGCCGGCTCGATCGACCAGTTGACGAAGGCCTGCACGCCCGCGGCCTTCAGCTTGGTCACCACCGCGGTTAGGTCAGTGGCCTCCTTGTCGTAGACCTCGTTGGCGGCAATTGTGATGCCGTACTCGGGCGCGAGTTTCTCCAGCTGTTCTTTGCCCGCCTTGCCGAATCCCGTGTTGCTGGACACGACACCGATCTTGACGATGCCAGCCTTCTTCATTTGATCGTAGATCTTGCGGACTGCGTGGCTGTCGTTCTGCGGAGTCTTGAAGACGTACTTGCCCACCGGCTTGACGATGGCCTCGGCCGCCGCACAAGACAGCAAGATGGTCTTGCCATCTTCGGCCAGGGTCTTGATCTTCATGGTCTCACCGCTGGTCGACGGGCCGATAATGGCGAAAACCTTGTCTTCGTCAATGAGCTGCTTGGCGAAGGAAATGGCCTTCTCCGGGCTGGCGCTCGAATCCTTGATGATGAGCTCGACGGTATTGCCCTTGATGCCGCCCTTCTTGTTGACCTCTTGAACCAACATCTCCAAGGTGCGAGCCTCGGGGCCGCCCAGGTTGGCTGCCGGTCCGGTTACGCCGAAGATGGCGCCGATCTTGATCGCCTCTTTCGCGAGCGCGGGCGCGGCCCAGCCGGCGCACATCAACATCAACCCTACTAGGATCTTGCGCATTGGAATGTCCCCCTGGTGGTGAGTGCCTATCAGCGGATGCTTCCGCATGGGGGCATTCTGAACGCTGGTTTCCTGCGCAAGTCAACTGGCTTGTTTCGGAGTACTCGCTGCGCTGACCGTGGTGGTCTCCCCGAGACTTTCGCTGGCTGCGGCCTTGATGTTCGGCATCGTCATCAGCCTTGGAGATTCGAAGTCTCCCCAATCATATCGAGCGGTCCATGTGTCTGCTCTCGGCAAGCAACGTGGCTAAGGCATTGCGCTACAAACGAGATAACTCCGCCAGGAATCCGTTGACGCGCCCCAGGCCAAATGTCAGAGTTTTGCGGGTACTTCGTCTCCTTCATTCAGAACGCTGACTCGATCGCTTCTGGTCATTGAACCATCATTTCTACCATCGAGGATCCCATGCGTCAGTCCTACCTATGTTTGCCTGCTCTGCTGATCATCGCCTGTACCAACACCCAAGGAGGCCATAGCAGTGACACAGGGGGTAGTCCGAGCAATGGAGGCAGCAGCGCGACCGCCAGCAGCAGCCAGGGCGGGAGCTCTACTCATGGCTCTGGTGGCACGACCAGCGCCAGCGCAAGTGGGGGCGCCTCCAATACTGGAGGCGCCCAGGCAACTGGAGGATCGATTGCAACCGGAGGCACGAGTAGCAGCAGCACCACTTCGCCTGCCACTGGCGGCTCCAATCCAACTGGTGGCTCTTCCGCGACAGGCGGCTCCAAGCCCACCGGTGGGACCAACGCCAGCGGTGGCGGCGGTCCCCAAGGCGGCAGCGCCAATGGTGGCAACAGCCCGAACGGCGGCAGCGCCAATGGTGGCGCTCCCAAGGGCGGTAGCGCCAGTGGTGGCAATAGTGGCGGTGGTGGTACCAGCGGTGGCGTCGGCGGCGCTGTAACTGGCGGGACCAAGGCGAATGGCGGTAGCGCGACCGGCGGCAGCACCTCGGGTGGGGGGGCGGTTGCTAGCTCCTGCGCCAACCTTAGCTTTGCCCCGGCAACCACCGGCAAGGCCAAGCCTTCAGCTGCAGCGGGTGGCCTCAAGGTGCTTGATTGGGCAGGTTTCCAGAGCGCGATTTCTTACAGCTTCGACGACGCCAATTCCTCGCAGATCAACAACTATCAGGCGATGAAAGACGCTGGCGGCCACTACACGTTCTATCTGATAACCAGCAAGACAGAAGCGAGCAACGCCGTCTACAAAACCGCTGTCAAGGATGGGCACGAGATGGGCAATCACACCTCGGACCACAGCAACTGCACTAGCGCTTCGACCATAGACGCGGCGAGCACCTTCATCAAGAATACTTTCGGCGTCACGGCCTATGCCTTTGCGGCACCGAACGGCTCTTCGGCATGCGATACCACGTCAGTATCGAGCAAGTTCCTCACCGACCGGAGCGTCGCAGGGAACAGCTCGATAGGTCCCGGTGACATTTCGAGTTTCTCGTGGTTGCCTGCAGACATTCCAAGCGACAGTGCAAGTTCAATGGGACCTATTGCCGGCAAATGGAGAGTCTTTTGCATACACGGGTTCGTCGGCGGCAGTGACGGCGCGTACCAACCGGTTACGCTCAGTAATTTCACCTCAGCCGCAAAATCGGCGGTATCGGGCGGGTCGTGGGTTGAGACCGTCACCAACGTCGCCGCCTACCAAGTCGGTCAGAATGTGATTTCCAAAGCTACCGGCAACAGCATCACTTGGACCCTGCCTTCGATCTTCCCGCCCAACATGTGTGTGCGCGTGACTACGACCGGCGGCACGGTGAAGCAGAATGGCAGCGACGTCCCCTGGGATGATCACGGCTACTACCAGATCTCCCTCGACGCCAAGTCACTCACCATCGAGTAGAGGCACTTCTCCTGCGCAATCGCGCGGCCACCTCCTGCAGGCGAGGCTGCCTGCCGGGCGAGGCCCATCCGACCACCGACAGATGCCATCTATCCCTTGCGCTTGTGCGACGCTGCTTCGTCCTCGGCTTTCGCGGCTTCCATTTAGGTGGCGGCGCGCTTGGATCTCTCGCAGATCAAGCCCATCCGGAACAGCATCAGCAAAGCGGCAAGCGGCAGCAGGGCAAACAGCCCATCCGCCCAGCGAGGTAGATCAGAATAGACGAAGGTCATGCACACCCACGTGTCGCAGTTGAACAGGATGACGACCAGGGCCACGGACCCAGTCAGATCCATGAGCGCCCGCTTGCGATTCCCGACCGGGCCCCGCCAGGCGGCGACTAACCCACGCGTGCGTTCGGCCAGCACCACGCAGATGAGCGGAAGGGCAGGCGTCAGGGTGTGAAGCCAGATGCGGGTAAGCCCCAGAATGCAGGCAAGCACGGCTAGATGGGCCACCTCGCCATCGCTGCGTGGGCGCAGGCGTACGTAGATAACGGCTACCAGGGTGACGGCAATGAGAATGGTCACAGTGGTTGGTCCCCAGCCAAGCAGGCAGTAGAGCGGCCGCTGCAAAGACATGCTGCGCGCGCTAAGGCCAAAGGACTGATGCTGCGCCAGCATGCGCCAGAGTTCGGAAGGATAGGCAAGCAAGGCGGCCAGGAACACGGCTCCGGCAATCAGCGGAGCGATGAGATGGGCGCGAGTGGTTCGTTCCAGGCGTGCGGCGAAGAGCACGGGCATCAGTAGCAGTGCATAGGGCTTGATCGCCAACCCCAATCCCAGAGCCAATCCCGCTGCCACCGGATGCCGCCGCCAGCTCAGCAAAACGATCAGGGTCAGCGCATTGACGATGGGCGAGAGATTGCCAGCGCGCAGGGCATCCAGCAGAGGTGAAGCCCCTAGCAGCACGAGCACGGCGGTGGCGAAACGGATGCGTGGCGTGGTGCGCACCCAACCGCTGGCGAGCCAAGCCACCACGGCGGTTGCCACCAGGTTGAGAATGCGAAGGGCGAACGCCACCGGGTGCAGACCAATCCAACCTGCAGCCCAAGCACAGGCGTGGGCAAAGGCTGGGGTGCCTAGGTAGGGCGCGTGGTCGTACGGCGACCGCCCGTCGCGCACCATCTGCGCTGCCAACATGTTGATCCCCTCATCCGAGATCCACCATCTCGCAGTGAGGTAGCTGGCATGGTAGGCGAAGGCCAGCAGGAGCAGCGCCGCGAAGGCGGCGGCCAGCTGCCACCGCGAAGCCGTCGGATCCCCCGCAGGAGCCGCTCGTGCATCATCGATCTTGCCTGTCGCTTGCTTAGACACGGCTAGGCCCATTCCATCTATATCCGAGGTGGATCATGGTTGGCTCTGCCCGCGACGAAGCCCCGCAAGCAGCTCCTGTGCCGGTTTGAACGAAGGTTCATGCGCTAGGCACGCTTGCAGCGCACGCACCGCGCCGGTCACATCATCGCGGGCCGCCAGCGCCACCGCCAGGTTGTACTGGTTGCGGGCATTGTCAGGTTCCAACTCCACCGCCCGCCGCGCCGGCTCTACCGCTTGGGCCGCGTGCCCTAGGTTTTCTAGACAGCCAGCCAGGTTGTGCCAGCCGCGCGCATAGTCGGGAGCCAGGCGTGTGGCAGCAAGAAAGATCGGCAGGGCCTCGCCACATCCGCGCCGTCGTAGAACTGCATATCCATAGTGGTAGTGGGCAATGCCATTGTCGGGATCGCGCAATAGATCGGCTCGGTAGAGCGACAAGTCAGAACTCCAGTTGGCGGCTGCGGACGAAGTGGACAGAACCAGCATTGCCGGCAGCAGCACGCCGGTCGCAATCCACAGTCGCGACAGACGGCCGCGCCCCGCCAGGGGTGCCAGCAATCCCACGGCAGCCACGGTCAGTCCGCCCAAGGGAGAATACGCATAGCGATTGCCGTAGAACCCGATCTGGGGAATCGCCGCCACAAGAGGGACAAGAGAAAGACAGAACCACGTGACGCCTAGCAAGGGCAGGTCAAAGCGTGTCGGCGCTTGCCACCAGGCCCACGCGAGAACCGCCAGCAACGCGACCAGAATGACCAGGACGGCGATTGCCGGCCAGGCGCCGAGCGGGACAAATGGGTCCAGCGTGACGGAGTTTCCCAATGAGACAAGCTGGGCCGCATAGTGCCAGACGATGGTGGCGTAGCCGACGAGTAGTTGACCGAATCCGCGCGCAAGCTCATCACTGCCCATGCGAATGCCCAGATGGGCGCGCCCAAGCAGGACCGCCGCCACACCGGCTGCCGGCAGCAGCAAGATGAGCCAACGGCGTAGTGCCGGGAAGCGATCGATTCGGCCGCGTGTGCACACCACGGTGTAGACCAACAACAGAATCGGCAGCACCACAAACTGTTCCTTGCACAGAAAGGCCATGGCGGCTGCCGAGCCGGCCAGGCTGGATCGCAACCAGATTCCGCGGCCGGTGACCGGCCAAAGCAGCATGGCCGCCAAAATGAACGCCATGCCCAAGGTGTCGTGTCGGCCAGTGATCCACATGACCGGCTCGGTCACACTCGGGTGCACGAGAAAAACTGCCGCCGCCGCCAGGGCCGCTCCTCGGCCGACCCCACGCCGCAAGATGAAGAGCCAGAGCAGTCCTGCGCACAGTCCATGTAGCGCCAAGTTCGCCAGACGGAATCCGACCAGGGAATGGGTGGGCGAGATCCCTTGCAGCCACAGCGAAAGCATGGGGACAGGATGATAGAGTTGCGAAGGCTTCCCGGTCGCCGGCCCCCAAAGGTCGTGCTGCAACAGCACGCGCCAACCATCAGCCCGGTAAAGGGCCTGGTTCCCCTCCACCAAGTAGATGTCGTCCCACACGAACTCGCCGTGCAAATGCGGGCCGAAAGCCGTCCCCAACAGGACTGCCGCTACCATCAGAAACGCCACCAGCGAGCCGCCCCGTCGATTGAGCAGCCCTGCGCGCACCACCGCGCCGGATGCTCGCGGGTCGTCCTTCACGGCCATCGACGCCATTGTAGCGCGGAAGCGATGGTTCATGCGACCGGCATCACGCCTGGCAGGGGCCGCTCGTCGACCCTACTGGCCGTGGATTAGCTTCCGGTAGCGAATTCGGTGCGGCTGGTCGGCGTCAGCGCCCAGGCGGCGGCGGCGGTCGGCCTCGTAGTCCTGGTAGTTGCCTTCGAACCACACCGTCTGGCTGTCGCCCTCGAAGGCCAGCATGTGGGTGGCGACCCGGTCGAGGAACCAGCGGTCGTGGCTGATGACCACCACGCAGCCGGCAAAACCGAGCAGCGCCTCTTCCAGCGCGCGCAGGGTGTCCACGTCCAGATCATTGGTCGGCTCATCGAGCAGCAGGACGTTGCCCCCGCTGCGCAGCAGCTTGGCCAGATGTACGCGGTTGCGCTCGCCGCCTGACAAGTCCTTGACCCGCTTCTGTTGATCCGCTCCCTTGAAGTTGAAGTCGGCCACGTAGGAACGCGCGTTCACCTGGCGCTTGCCCACCTGCAGATAGTCCGCGCCCTGCGCGATTTCGTCGTACACGGTGTTGTCACCCTGGAGGGCATCACGCGATTGATCGACATAGGCCAGCTTGACCGTGTCGCCGATGCGCAAGACGCCCCCGTCGGGCTTCTCCTGGCCGACGATCATGCGGAACAGCGTGGTCTTGCCCGCGCCGTTGGGTCCGATGATGCCCACGATACCGCCGCGAGGCAGGTTGAACGTCAGATCGTCCATCAGCATGTTCTCGCCGTAGCCCTTGCGCAGGTGCTCGGCCTTGACCACCAGATCGCCCAGCCGCGGCCCGGCCGGA
>PMJO01000348.1 GCA_003158455.1 Myxococcales bacterium
CCGAATTTCGGGGTCCACTTCAGATAGCCAGCCAATGACCGAAAATCACCCAGCTAGCTTGGGTCGACGACGTCGTTCAGGTCCCCACGTCCTGCTCGCCGTCGAGCCAACCCAGCATCAAGGCCGCGCCGAGTGCGCGGCACGTGCCACCGGCGGCGCACAGTTGGTTCTCACTTGAGTACCACTTGCCTGACAGGTCGAAACGATAAGGCCCACACGAACCGATCACGCTCGAGTTGACATTGGGCAACCATGTGGCGGGAACCGGCGGCTTGCCGAACTTGCCTGTCGCTGGATCCCGCAACAGACATCGATAGTGCTGGCAGTCTTCGCCTTGGTCCTCGCCAGCGTAGACCAACTGCCAGCCCGATCCTCCAAAGGGAATCGCGGTTCCGCATTCGGCAGGCGACGCGCATTTGGCGAGTTTCTTGGGGAGTTTGACCACTGGGGTTGCCCCGAACGCCGGCAGGGTCGCGCGCTCAAGCTTGACGTCACGCCGGTCCCGCTTGAGTTCCTGCTTCAGCCAGTTGGCGCCCACCAACCGAGGCTTCGGCGGCTCGCCTTCGTCAAATCCGCGCACGTGGACAGAGGGATGATCGACCCACTTCACCTCAACCGAGCCCCGCACCACGCAAACCCCAGGAATGCGCAGGGTGCGCTTGTCCCTTGTCTCAATCACGAACTCGCCCTCGTCACCCATGTCGGCCACGATCGGCACAGGCACGGGATTCGCTTTGCGAAGGTCGACAACTTCCAGGCGGCCCTCGCGACGCACCCAAAGCAGATCCAAGGCGGCGTCGTACAGTCCTTCCTGCACCGGCGCGGACACGATGGTTCGCCTCAGGGCTCCCTCAACCGAGCGCGCCTCCACCGCGCCGTCGGCGAGCAAAAAGAACACCGGCTGCGCGCCGGCCGCCTTGCGCAAGGTGTCCGCGAAGGCCGCGGTGGACGCGGGTGGCGCCGGCTGGGCCTGCGCATAGTCGCATCCGGCAGCCCAGGAAGCGACGATGAGCAGGCCAACCAGCGAACGTTGCATCAGAGTCTGTATTCCCAGTGCCATGCCTCGGTCGCGATCGGATGAAAGCCGAATCGAGCCGCATTCCCCAACAACCATTGGCGCAACCAGGTCGACTCCCAAGCCGCGTTCTGCCTCTTGTCGGCAGTATAGTGAACCCCGCCCTCCGTGGTCGTGATGTCGAAGGCGATGCCTTGGGTGTGTTTGCTGTACCCGGGAGCTGCCTTGTACTTGCCGATATGGGCCGCCAGGTAGGCCGCCGCCTGCTTGCCGTGCTCGCCCCCCGGCAGGGCGCGGCGGTCCGCCCGCGTCTCGTTGTAGAATCCCTGGTAGTAGCTGTCCCATAGGCGGAAGTCCTTTCTGGGATCACGGTACCCTGAAGTGAGAGTGATGCTTGTGACCCTCCGGGCGTGTGCATCGCCCGCATCTTGCTGCCTTTTCAGCTCAGCGCGCGCGGCCGCAAGGAGGCTCCTCGCGGCCGCGGCTGCGTCGCTGCGCATCTCATAGCCGTGTTCAACCAGAGCGAGATTCTTGGTCAAACCGGGGAAGTACTCGTGGGCCCGGCTCGCCCGTCGGCAGTGCGCCTCGTAGACTTCGTGCTTGAACGCCGTCTCCTCTTCGGTAGCGCACGGAGTGAGTTCGCTGGCCGGAATTCCGGCGGAAGAACCCCGGCCAGCTCTGGCGGAAGAGCGCCGGGCAGGAGCGCCCTTGATGTTCAGAATCAACGGCGGACGCAGGAATAGGCCAGAAAACTGGAACATGTTCCTGGACAGATTGCGATTGGTCCAACTCATCCACGGAGCCATTGGCATGCGCAGCGCAAGCGCCGTGTAGTCCGGATCCGCCCAGTCGCTCATGCCGAGGGATCCGGGTGTATCACCGAGGAGCAAACGATGATCATCGGGAGCCGCAGCATCGCTCCGACCGAGTGATCCCGGCGTGACGGGAGCGGAACCCTCATGGCTACTCAGGGAATGCGGACGTCTTGACTTTGCCATCGAGCGTTTGGGGAGTATAGATCAAGTGCGGTAGACTGTAAGCGACCGTGTCGTAGCCGGGATGCTTTTGTCCCCGCCTTGAAAGGGCTGAAGGAATTCGCGCATCTCGTAAAGTCGGCGACATCCCAGCATTGGGCTGCCGCCGCCCAGGAGCGTTTGTCGCTTGACCTGCCGAACATCGCGGAACGAATAGTCGGGCACGATCACGTTGCTTGGTCCGGGCGACTTCGACGGCGTCGGCGTCGAGGACATCCTCGTGACGCGCACCGGCGGAGCGAAGCGGGGCGCGGCCGTTCAGTCTTCGCTCTTCCTCCTCACCAAGACGCCGGATCGTGGCTGCCTACGCGTCGTCAGTCAGGTGCACTGAGGGCAGTTCTTGACCGCCTATCAGATCGAGCTTGAAGAAGTCATGCGTACCGGCTTGGTTTCCAAGGCGCTGCCGCCGCCGACGGCCCTGTATCTGTCTTCTTGCCGAAGAACCCGCGGCCGTCTCACCGGAACCCGCTGCTGCCGCGAGTCCGTCGGTTGGAGAGGGTCCACGGCGGGGACGCGCACGTCGGTGGGATGGTGGCCAAAGCGCAACCCCCGCCCCGCGCGAGCTGCTCTCTGATTGGACCCGGACCCCCGATTCTGGTAGCGTCAGAATCCAATCACGGGGAGAGGTCATGGCGATTTCAGTCGACGTACCGGTTCGGTTCAAGAGTCCTCTTGGTGACAAGCTGCTCTTTCATCACCTGGAGGGGGAGGAAGAGCTGGGGCAGCCATTCAGGTATGACCTGACATTGTTGAGCCAGCATGGCGATCTAGTGCTCGCTGACTTGCTCGGACAGGTGGTGTCGGTCGAACTCGACTTTCCCGCCTCGACACCGACGCCGAATGACAAAACCCGCTACTTCAACGGCTATGTCACCAGATTCTCGCGTCAGGGAGCCAGGGGCGACTACTTTGTCTACTCTGCGACCGTGCGTCCCTGGCTGTGGCTGCTAAGCCAGGCATCAGACTGCCGCATCTTTCAGAACAAGACTGTTCCGCAGATCATCAAGGAGGTGTTTCGTGACCACCGCTTCACGGACTTCCAGGAGTCCCTGACCGGTCAGTACGAGCCCCACGAGTACGTGGTTCAATATAGGGAAACGGATTTCAACTTTGTCAGCCGACTGATGGAGCACGCGGGCATCTACTACTACTTCACCCACGACAAGAAGAAGCACACCTTGGTCTTGGCGGATGCCTATGGGGCGCACAAAAAAGTGCCTGGCTACGAAAAAGTGCGATTCACCATGCCAGGCGAAATGCAAACGGCTTTGTCAGAGTTCATCGACGGGTGGGAGATTGGGGCGCAGATCCGGCCCGGAACAGTGGTCCTGAAGGACTTCAACTTCGAAACGCCCAAAGCGAAACTGCGCGTCAGTCGGTCTGCTCCCAATCACCACGCCCACGCTGACTTCGAAGACTACGACTACCCGGGGGACTACCCCAAGAGTAGCGAAGGCGAGACATTCGCGAGTCTTCGCCTTGAAGAGCACAACGCGCGGTATGCGCAGACCAGGGGGACCGGCAACCCGCGGGGCCTCGCCGCAGGGGATCTCTTCGAGTTGGAAGGATATCCGGTTGCTGCTGACAACCGCGAGTACCTCATCACAGCGGACACCATCACCATCCATGGACCTGACTACGAATCAGAAGCATCCTTCCACGATCAGGCGTTGTTTCGCAGTACCTTCGTTGCGATTGAGAGTCACTGCCCTTTCCGGACTGAACGAAGAACGCCTCGGCCGGCGGTCGCAGGTCCGCAGACCGCCATAGTGGTGGGGAAGGCCGGCGAAGAGATCTTGACCGACGAGTACGGCCGCGTGAAGGTGCAGTTTCACTGGGACCGTAAGGGGAAGGACGACGAGAACAGCTCGTGCTGGGTCCGCGTGGCTCAGATCTGGGCTGGCTCTGGCTTCGGCGGGATCAACATTCCCCGCATCGGCGACGAGGTCGTGGTGGACTTCTTGGAGGGCGACCCAGATCGGCCGCTCATCACGGGCAGGGTCTACAACGCTGACAACATGCCTCCCTACCCGCTTCCGGGCAACAAGACCCAAACGGGAATCAAGAGCCGGAGCACGAAGGGGGGCAGTCCGCAGAACTTCAACGAACTCCGCTTCGAGGATCTGAAGGGTAATGAAGAGGTCTACCTGCAGGCCGAGAAGGACCTGAACACCCTGGTCAAGAACGACGAGACGCACACGGTTGGGCACGATCGGGTGAAGAAGGTTAAGAACGACGAGACCTCGACCATCACGGGGAATCGCACCGAAGAAGTCGGTAAGAACGAGAAGATTACGATCCACGGCAATCGCACCGAGACTGTGGACAAGGACGAGACCATCACCATCTCCGGGGCTCGAAAAGAATCCGTCAGCAAGGACGAAACCATCACGATCACTGGGGCGCGTACCGAGTCGGTCGGCAAGGACGAGACCATCACCATCACAGCGGCACGCAAGGTGGACGTGGGCAAGGCCGACACCCTAAACGTGGGAGCCGGCAGGACCCAAACCATCACCGGCGACGATCATGTCACGGTGACCAAGAAGCTGGTGTTCGATGCCGGCGACGAGGTTGTCATCAAGACCGGCGACGCCAGCATCACCATGAAGAAGGACGGCACCATCATCCTGAAGGGAAAGGACGTCTCGATCACCGCCTCCGGGAAGATCAACGCCAAGGCTTCGGGCGACGTCATTATCAAGGGCAGCAAGGTCAGTACGAACTGAGAACCGCACCGGGCCTTCGCAGGGCCAGTTCGAGCAGAATCACGTTGCGCCATCGCATCGGCAGCGGCGCGAGGCGTTCACCGATGGTCTTCGGAATCCACGCTTCACCCTGCAGGTAGCGTGAGCCGGGCTTGAAGCTCGACCGTTTTGCCTTCCACCACTCCGCCACGGCGATTGGGTTGAGCGCGGGGAAAGCCGGCGAGGCCCCAGGGGCATCCTTCATGTCCGAATCTTCCTCGGGGGCCAGGGCGAAAGGGCCCGGATTCAACCCGGCAATCATGCAAAAGGCCTCGCCCGCCCGACTAGCCACTAGCTTATCGGATTCCGCGATGAAACGCAGACAAGCTTCAGCGGCGCGCTGGGTGCCGACGAATCCCAGCGCCCGCAACCCGGCCGACCGGTGGCTGGAGTCCTCCAGCGCGGCGAAAATCGACTCGTGCTCCGCCGCGGTGCCCGCAAGAGCGGTAAGCAACAATGCGTGGTCCTCGTGGGCGCGCGCCTGTCGCGTGCACGCCGCGCGTGCGACGGGCAAGCCCCAACGCAGACCTGTCTCCAGGGCCGCGGCACGAATCCGCGCTTCCGCAGAATCGAGGAGCCGTTCAACCGACCGAGCGTGCGCCGATGCATTGGCCGAATTGCGTACGGCACAAAGTGCTGCGTGTGTGGTGTTCACATCCGTGCTTTGCAGACACATCCCCACCAACGGCCCCGGATCGACGCCGCGCTCTACCAGTATGTCGAGCAACACCGCATGCATGTCCTCGTCGGACGCGTACAGGGCATTGCGCAACCGTTCGTCCAGATCGGGACGCTGGGCAAGCCCGAAGCCGCGCGCGATGCCATGCAAGGGACTTTGCTTCGATGACGGCAGCCGCACCAGGATTCGATCCAACGGGTCGTCGTCGCGCTGACTCAAGAGCGCGAGGGTCGCGACACCTGGTCCGCTCCAATGATCCGCCTCATCGCCCTCGATCGCCGGCCACAGCAGACGCTCTGCAGCCGCCGCGCCACCCACGACCAGACCATCAATATTCGCGCGCAGGAGTTCTTCCGGACCACGGCGAACCTCGTCCAGCGTGTAGTCAAGCGCATCCTGCGCCTCATCCCACAGCCGGAAATAGAAGGCGGCTTCCTCGAAGTGCTCTTCGATGATGTCGAACAGCAGCCCCGGATCGTCATGCCCCGCAGTCGGCTCTCGCCTCAGCGAGTCTTGCGGATGAGATGGACCTTCACTCATCAGCGTTTGATCTCCTTGAAGGTCACACTCTTGAAAAAGCGGAAATCGTCGCCCAGCGCGCATGTGCTGCGGAAGGTGAGCGCGAAACGCTCCTGGTCGGGCTCGAACAGCACCGTGTCCGGTCTCATGGGCAACTCCTCGGTCCGGTCCTTGATGCGGAGGATGGCGACGAAGCGCAGCGCCGGGATGCCCAAAACCACGTTCACCGCGCGCGGGTCTAGGTTTCGCAAGACAACCTTCTCCCCGCCCTGCAGTTCCCCGCGCATCACCTGATCCTGGGGAACCGCATTGTGAAAGCGCGGGTCGAAATCCTTGGGAAAGAGGGGACGGCGCGACTTCTCCCATGCGGCGTCGAAGCTGCCCGCGAACTGTGCCCGCGGTTTCCACCCCGTCGGGATGAACCCAAATCCCGCGGGTCGCGGCCGATCCTTGATCGAGCGGATACCTTCGTTTCGATATTCGAAGTTTGGCAGAGGTGCCTTGTCCCTGACTACCGTGGCAAACCCCACCCCGACTGGGTTCTGGTCATGAATCAGCTTGTTGCCCGCGCCGTCTTTGTCTGAGCCGCCATAGGCATGCTCGTAGAGCAGGGGAATCTTCGAGAAAGCCACCGGTCCTGCGATGGCGGAATCCCGACCACCGACCCAGCAACGCGGACCCATGACCCGCAGCACCTTCTCGCAGGCCCCGACCGCGAACCCGGCCTCGATGCTCTTCGCCTCCCGACCGTAAGCGTGCCCAACCACCGCGATGTCTACGCCGGGCTTCGCAGGCACCACGTCGGTCGCGTAGCGCAGACTGGAGGTCGCCGGCTCTCCGTGGAAAACATCCTTCTTGAATATCGGGACGCTCGCATCCCGCGCGGCTGGGGTGATCGCGCCATTGACGGCGAAGTGAAACGTGGCTTTGAGCAACGCGACGCCTAGATCCCGGCCTTCATTGTCCTGGCAAAAGCCGATCCCCGTGCGAAACGGGGTCATATTGAACTGTTGGTGAAGCTGCATTACTTCTCCACGGGAACCTTCAGCCCGTCGATGTATGCCTCGCACAGATTCAGGCTCTTGTCGCTGGTTCGCTCGTAGATCAGAACGATCTTGACCGTGCCACAACCGGAGATCTTCTTGAGTTCATCAGGTGCAGCACTGGGGGCATTCTTGCTGAATATGTCCCAATAGGAGCCTCCCTCGCGCACGAGTGGATACAGCGTAAAGAAGACGTGCTCGGTCGGGGAGATGTTCTTGTAGTAGATGAGCTTCTTGACAGGGTCGAATCCGCCTCCCTCGATGGAATGAAGCACGAATTTGCGTCCGGTTCCGATGGCGAAGTTGTAACCATAGTCGCCCTCGTGTCTGCTGTAGGGCACGACGTTGTTCCAGATGCCCTTCCCGATCTCCCGCTTCGCCGCCTTGGCCTTCGCGGTATCCTCCCTCACCGTGTTCACCAGAATCCTGGTCTCAAAGCGCTGCAGTCCCTTGTGCATTCTTGCCGGTTGCTCTCGATAGTCGAGAATCTTGCTGTCGTCCGCGAGCCAGTCCCTCGTCTCTCCCGACGCCGGTTTGCCGGGTTTGCCGGCCTTGTCGCCCAAGAAAAACAGCGCCAGATCTTCGCAGGAGGCATCCTTCGCGGCTACCTCGGGTGCCGCCTTCAGATCGGCGATCGAGGCGCGAAGACACAAGGTCAGCCGCTGCCAAATCTCTCGATGGACGAGCGTGTTTCCCTTCTTGATGCTGCTGGTCGAGACGATCTTGGCATTAGCTTCGCTGCTGGCGTCATGCGCCACTGGGATCCGTTCGAGATAGGCTTTGTCGCTCTCCTCATAAACCGAATCGATCTTCTGGAATGGTGGATTGTGAGCGCAGGTCGCAAAGACTTGCGCCTTCTTGAATGAGTAGTCGGTTGACTTTCTGCCGGACAGATAGGGCTCGACCCGCTTGTAGCCCGGCCTCCCCGTAGAAAGTTCGTCGAAAACATGAGCGAATCTCAGATTCGTGATGCACTCGCGGTTCGTGTCCGATTTCTCTTCGTAGATCCGCAGCCCCAGCCCGGTGTCCAGGTTCCAGAATCCCCGCAGCTTCACCAGGGGCTCCACCTTGCCCTGTTCATACGCGCTCTTCAGTTCCCCGAGAAATGTTCCTGCGGCAGTGGCCGCGGTCGCGACGAACGGTCCCAACGCCGCATAGTCATAGAAGACATTTGCCGCGAACCGGCGCGTCCTCTCTACGTTTGGGCACACCTTGAAGTTCAGGAAATTGAAGCTGGTCGAATCGATGTCCGCGTTCCGGTGGCTGCTGAAGAAGGCGAGATTCTCCCACTCGCTTTTCCCACCAGGGCCTCCCTTCATCTGCTTGTCTTTGGCCTCGTCTTTTGCCTCACTGGCAAATTTGCCCGATAGCTCGCCGGTCCGATAACTCCCCAGGTCCTTGTCTACCACCATGCGGTAGATGAAAGGCTGAATCTGCCCCGCACGAACACGATCGCAAAAGAGCCACGGAAACGTCAATGGCTTCTCGACGACGAAACGTGTCCTTTCCTCGCGCAGGTAGTCGTGTAGCCCGTCGTTCTTGCGGTCGGCAGACAACTCACGAAGCAGCCCCTCGATCGTGGGAAAGCCGAGCGGCTTAACCCACGGGGCTTCGTCACAGGGCGCCGAGTTGTCCGGAGGACCAGGCGACGCGCCGATCTTGGGCCAGAACGGGCCATGATCGCCGAGGTAGCGGTACCGAACATAGCTGTCCCAGAAATGCTCGACCTTGTTGTGGGTATTCCAGATATTGAGCCCCATGGCTCCGCCATGCTCGTTTTCCCAGACCTGGTCCTGCAGTAGGTGCCTCTTTTCGAGCAGGTTGTAGGCCCCTGCCACCACATTTACGAGTTGGTGGACGACCAGGTCAGCCGCGATGTGCGTCGCCATCCCCAAAAAGTAGGAACGCTGGACTTTGCTCTGCAAGTCGGTTCTGTTCGGACCTCCGACCTCCGCAATCGAAAGCTCGAATTGTCGGTGCGTCCGATTGTAGTGCCCGAGATCGAAGTGAATCTCAGCCATCCGCGGCTTCACCCACAAGAGCTTAGGCTCTGAGGGCAACGTCCAAAAGTCCGGGCCGCATGCGCCTAGCATGTAGGCGGAAAAGCAGGTAATGGCATCGAGATTCTCGTTGAGCCTGTCCTTCCAATGCTGGTGTGCGGCGTCGAAAGCATGGAGGTTGTCGTCCTTCAAGGCGGCAACGCAGTCTTTGCGGTAAAAGCGGGTACTGTCCTGGTAGGCCCTTCCCCCGGTTTTGATGTAGTCAGGTGCATTCGAGATAGCTTTGAGCGCAACAAGCCAGTGGGTATGAAAAGCCGGCATTAGGGAGTCTTCCAGGGGAAAGTTCCCCAAAAGAAGCCAGGTCTTTGCTTTTCAAGCTCGACAGAGGGCGTAGGGTCCAAGGGCAGGACGACGCACGCGCCGCGATCCCCTGCGTGGAAAGCGAGTGGCCACGTCAGGAAGGAACCGTCGATAGCGTCTGGAAGATAGCCTGCCGCTTCGGAGCTGGCCGCAAGTTGGCCGCGGCGGACGACTTCGAAAACGGTTTCGGGGCCCAGTTTGAGTCCGTTCAACCAAGCCTTGTACTCGTCGATCTTGCGGTACTTTTTCGGGTCGAAAGCGAATCCGTAACCGTCCCGGAGAGTGCCGCTGAAATCAATTCGCAGATACGCCTTCCTGAGTCGAACAACATCCTGGTAGGAGTCGGGCAGGAGACGTTTCCATTGCTCGACGGTCGTGATCTCTTCCCTCACGCCCCTCTTCAACCGCTCCTGTTCTGCACAGTTCGGGGTCTCTTCGAGTTCCTCGATGCCAAACTCCATGAAGTACTTCCGCCGTTCGGCGACCAACGCCGGTTGCAGGAACCTGTCCGCGGCGTCCATGACCTCCTCATCGGTGAGATCCTTCATCTTCGCCTCGCGCGAGAACACCGCGAGAACAACCTCTGTCCCCGGTTGAGCACCAACGCCTACAAACCGATGGTCAGGTGTGGGAGCCCTCAGCCGCAGGAACGGCTCTCGCTTACCCATCGGCTGCCACCCCTGCTTTGCCGGATCGGGCCGGAAGCACTTGCCCTCGGAGTCCACCACGTACAGCGCCTCATTGTCGAACTTCGTATCGGAGCGGCGGTTCTCGGCCGCTACTATCACCTTGGGGTCCGCGCCAGGTTCTGTGGGCGCAAGGATATGAATCTGATAGGGCGAAGACGCAAGCGGATTCAGGTTGATATCGGTGATCCAGTTCGCCGGCCTGTCAGGCCTAATGAAGTACAGATGCGCGTTCTGCCTATCGGCCAGCACCGCCTGGGTCGTTTCGGCCAGAAAGAGAAAGTCCAAGGATGAGAATTTGAGCGCGAGATACACCTCCTTGGGCGGCGCTATCATGCTGCCATCGGACCGCTGTCGGGATAGATATGTTCTTCGACCCGCTCCGGGAGCATCGAACAAAACCAAGATCTCATCGATGTCGGTGGACCCAGGCCGATTGAGCGCGCCGATAGCATGGACTTCGCCGATCCCATGGTCCGCCTTGGGCAGCGGCACGCGTGAGATCCCCCGCTGGTCCACCCGCAGGATCGCGTACTGGTCCAACTTGGCGATGGCTTCCTCGTCCACCTCGTGCCCCTTCTTCGACTTGAGCGACAGCAGGAAGAAGACAACGTCATGGCCTTTCAACTTCGCAGCGTAGGTGCTTTCTACCTCGAAGCGCATGCCCTTGGGAGCGTCGAGAGAAGAATGGTGAAAGAGTTCTTTGTCCACGCTGTACACGTCGATAGCTCCGTTAACCCGCGGCAAGATCAGTTTATCCACGCCGTCGCCATTCACGTCTGCGGTGACTATGTTGAACGTGTCGAAAGAATCCGAATCATCCAAGATCCTGCCTCCGAGCGACCACGGCGATCCAAATACCAGGGGAAACGGTCCCCGTTTGCGTCCGAGCGGGCCCTCGCCCGGCTGCTCGTCGAACCTTTCGATTCGCTGCTCCCCGGTCAGCCCGATGGCGTGCGAGCGGAGGCGGGTATACAGCACCGCGGCCGGGGTGCTCCCGTGCCAAAGCACGATGGGTTTCCCGTCAATCTTGTCCTCGCTGTCCTTGCCCGCGTTCTGTTTGCCCGGGACCACCTTGCCCAGACGCTGAAAAACCAGGTCGCTCATGGTACCTCCATCATTAACCGGTGCCGCAACTCGGTTGCGTGCACAGCCAAACAAAATCAGGCTTGCAAAGCACGCGGCCCAAGCCGCCCGTCTGAAATCGCACATATCATTCCTTCTCGCGAATCGTCGCATTGGGAGAATCCGGGAAGACAACTTTGCCAAGACCGGTGACGGTTTCCTTGATCTCGATGGTGCCCGACCCATCGGTCTTGCCCTCCAGCTTGGACCCATCCGGCTTGCGCAGGACGTAGCGCTCGTCCTTGATCGGGTTGCCGGCCCCGTCGACCAGCTTGACCTTGAGGGAGTCAGGTTTGTACTGCTCGTCCGGGTCAACCCCGGGAACAACGACCAGCGGCGGCTGCACCTCGGGCGAGGGTGGCGTGTTGAATGTGCCACCCTTGTTGCCCAGCATCAGATCGCCCAGCCGGCCAACCGGCTTGCCTTCGACGGTGACGTTGAACGAGTACGCGATGAATTCGGCCGTGCCCTTGGTCACCGCGCTAACCACGCCGCCCATGCTGCCGGCCTCGTCGCCGGTGCTCTTGCTGAAGCACGATCCCTGCAGCATGATGGGGTTCCCGTCGCAGGTCACGCTCTTGCTGCCTTTGGCCGTGTCCTGCGACATCGCAATGTTCGGATACGGGATGGGTATCGGGGAGCTTGGCGGGGCCGGGGTCAGGCAAACATCAGGCATGAAGGAAACCGTTCCTCCACTGTCCTTGTGAACCACGGTCATATTGTTCACGTTCACTGTTGCTGGCATGGTGTCTCCTTATGGACCAAGGGGCGAATTGGACGGCGCCTGCGGGCGTGCGAGCAGAACTGCGTGTCGCTCGCCTCCGTCCGAGGCGGTCCAGAGCACCGACGAGGTTCGATCACGATGCTTGGTGTGCAGGTAGTGCGCGGCCAGCACAACCAGCGCGGCGCCCGAGGCGGCGCCCACATCGCCAAGCACGGCTGCGGGATGTTCAAGCGCCAGCGGTGACCGAAGTGCATTGCCCAGGCGGGACAGCGCGTATCCCCACTCCCTAGCCCGACCCATTTCTCCATTCAGATCACAGACAACCAATGGTGGCTGGGGCACATCCGCGGGAATCACACGGGAAAGGACATCGGCCAGGGCTGCGCCGGCGTCGTGTCCGGCTGGTGCGGGCGCGCAGGAAGCGGTCGCGGTGGCGCCGAGCTCGGCCCAGGGCTGCAACGAGCGACGTCCCGCCTCTGCGGCTGGCTCCAAGAGGAAGAAGGCTGCGGTCTCGCCTGGACAGAAGCCATCGTGGTTGCGCGTGCTGTTGATGCGGTAAGCACGGTCCAGCGGTTCGAGCCACTTCGGAAATAGGTAGGAATCCACTCCACCCACGATGGCGCGCTTGAGCCGTCCCTCGCGCACCAGGCGGCAGGCCTCGGCACAAAGCCCCAACGCGCCCCCCGACCCTATCCAAGAGAATTGCCGGTGTGTGAACGGCTCGTGCGCGGCAAGATCGTGGAGCCATTGGGTGAACGGTTCGCCCTGCTCAGGGCCCCAACCAGGCCGCCGCCCGGGCAGTGAAAGGAATAGGCCGGTTTCCCCTTCATCGCCCGTGGTCAGCTTGGCCTTGTTCCAGAGGTCGGCAAAGGCGCGGGCAGCCAACAGGGCAAGCCACTCGGTGGGGCTCCCCTCGGCGCGCCAGCGGCAGTCTAGGTGAGAAATCAGCGACGCTACCAAAGGTTCGCTTTCGTCCAGTTCGGGATCCTCTGGCATGCACTGGTAGATGTCCGGCCGCTCTTGCTTGCGTGGGATGTTTGCCCGCACCGAGGTGAAGCTTTGCGCGGAGTTCACACCGACCGGTGAAACCATGCCCACCGCGCTGATCACGAGCGGGCCAGGCGACGGTTCGCGCGTTCTTGCCGACGGTCGCGAAGTGGCCATGGTTGGCGACTAGTTGACCTTGACCGACGCACCCTTGATTCGATTCGTGCCCGTGGCGTGCGATTCAACGAACGCCCCACGAATCGCAACTTTGCCGTTCTTGCGCAGGCTGATGCTGGCGTTCCCGCAGCGAAGCACGATCTCGTCGCGCGCCTCGAAGGACACGCTCTTCCCATCGATCTTGACGTCGAGCACCTGGCTTGGCGCCAGCGAGGTGGAAGCGGTCGTCTGGACCAGGCCCACCAAGATCGGCTTCAGCGGATCGCCGCCGTCGAACAGGAGGACGGCCTCGGCGTGCGCGGCTGCGGCAGCCTCGAGCGCCTCGCGGCCCAGCGGAACCGCCAGGACGGCCGGCAGCGGGCCAGCGGCGTTGCCCTGGTATTCGACCCGAGCAACGCCATCCTGGTCGAGCGCGACCAGGCGCCCGAGCCGGGCGTGCGGCAGGGCTTCGCGGCGCGTGCCGATGGAGATGACATCATCAATCCGTTGCGTCTTGGTTGTCTTGCTCATGAAGTGCCTCCGACTATCGTCGACTCTTGTACCGGGAAATCGACGGGTTTTCTAGGCTCGATAGGAATCTGCACGAACCCAGGATCTGGCTTTGAGAGGCCAGATGCAAGGGGTGTTCTACCCTTGCCGATTCTCATTGATTCGGGAAAGCACCGAACTGGACCAGAGAAGTGCGTTTTCGTGCAGGACGACCGCCACCGCACTGTCTTGTGCAGGTCAGTTCATCGCGGCTGGGCCGTTTGCAAGAGAGCGCACGCCTGCGCCTCTTGAACACGGGATAGGCTGCGACGGGAAACGACCCCCCTGCCCTCGCGAAGCTGCAGCGCCTGCTCCATGAGCACGACGTGGCGGCGAAGCATTGAAAGCGGCGCAATGCGACTAAGGGGCAACAATCCGCGCCATGGCTGGCCATCCAAGATCCTGCCCATAGTGGACAGGCGTGAGCGATTCTGTGCCCACCACGCCACCACAGCGTCACGATTGGGCAAGGGCAGCGTATCGATCGGCGACGGTGGGCCCTCTGCCTGGTCGTCATTCGCGGCAGGCACAGCGAAGCCCCCTTCCAGGCGCAAACCCGTAATCGACGAGAATGCCTCCCCGGCCAATCGCGCGGTGGTCTGGTCGGGGTCGCCCATGAGCTGCAAGGCCCGGTCTGCACCGGCCACGCTTCCCGCAAAAACCAGCGCCCACAAGCCGCTGGCGCGCAGCTCCGCGTCGTCCAAAGCTTCGTAGATCGGCTTCTCGAAGCCAGGGCGCGCGAGCAGTGCTGAAAGCAACATCGCATTGGGTTCATGCGCGGCTGCCATTTGCCCGCAAGCCACCTGCGCCGCAGGCAGCGCCCACAGCAGCCCGGTTTCGACCGCGGCCAAGCGCACAGCCGGCGCAGACGTTCGAATGAGGCGTTCCACGATTGGTAGGTATGCGGTTCGGTCCGTCGCGGATCGGATCGCCAGCAGGCTGCTGCGAATTGTCGCTGGTTCCCCACCCTGCAGGTACGGCAAGGCCAGCGGCCCAGGATCCACCCCACGCTCGGCCAGCACGCCCATCAGCGGGTTGTTCTGGGGATCTTGCACGGCTCCGCGCAGCCGAGGGTCGAGGGCTGGAGTCGAAGCAATCTCCAAGGCGCGGACGATTCCCGCGCGC
>PMJO01000038.1:0-132 GCA_003158455.1 Myxococcales bacterium
TTCCAGCGGCACCTGCGGCGTCCAACCGCCCAGCAGCTTCTGCGCCAGCGCGATGTCCGGGTTGCGCCGCACCGGATCGTCTTTGGGCAAGGGCGCGTGCACTATGCCGGCGCGCGAGCCGACCATGTCGCG
>PMJO01000038.1:251-10281 GCA_003158455.1 Myxococcales bacterium
TGGCCCCAGTAGCTCTCGCGCTGCGGGTGCTCGGCCGGATCGCCGTAGACCTCGGAGGTCGACGCGATCAGGATGCGTGCCCCTGCCTCGCGTGCTACCTCCAGCAAGTTCAGCGTGCCCTGCACCGCGGTCCGGATGGTGCGCACCGGGTTGCGCTGGTAGTGCACCGGCGAGGCGGGGCAAGCCAGGTGAAAGATTTGGTCGACCTCGATGGTGAGCGGGTGCTCGACGTCGTGACGGGCCAGCTCGAAATGCGGGTTGGCCAGTAGATGCGCAAGGTTGGCCCGCGTCCCGGTGAAGAAGTTGTCCAGGCAGATGACATCGTGGCCTTCCTGGATCAGGCGTTCACACAGGTGGGAACCGAGGAACCCCGCCCCTCCCGTGACCAGTATGCGTGCGGGCTTGGTCACCGGGATTCCCTTCCAGCTGGTGTGCGGTTCATGCGAGGTGCCTTTCGCGGTCAAACGAAGTTCAGCTATTTCTACCATGGGTGCGCGTGCGCGCAGAGCTAGACGGGACTCGCTCACGCCGGGTCACGAACGCAAGGAGCGCGCCCAGCGACAGCAGTGGCACGCCGACGGCCAGCACAGCCGCGCCCGGCGCATGGGTCAGCCACGCCCATCCCACCAGAGCACACGCCACGCACCATGCGCCGTACAGTGAACTGACGCGAGCGTGTGTCCATCCGGTCTGCACGAGTCGTTGGTAGAGGTGCGAGCGATGCGCCTTCCACACGGGCTCGCGCTTGAGAGCACGACGCACGAAAGTGAGCAACCCATCTCCGATGAAGGGCCAGACGACGAGCACGGAGAATAGCGGTAGTCTGGCCGCCAAGATCGGGTTCGCTGGTCCCGACCCAATGTTGGTCAATGCCAGCAACGGCAGCGCGGCAAAGGAGAAACCGAGGAACGCGCTTCCGACGTCGCCCATGAAGATCCGGGCCGGCGACCAGTTGTGCACGAGGAAGCCCAGGCAACCGCCGGCCAGCAGTGCCGCCAGTACGGCTGCCGTTGGAGCCCCCATCCACGCCCCCGCCCACGCCCACGCGAGTCCGGCCGCGGCGCCCTGCACGCCAGCGATGCCGTCTATGCCGTCCATGAAGTTGTAGACATTGGTTAGCCCGACGATCCACACGATAGTCAGCCCCGCTCCCATCGCCCTGCCGAGGCCGATTTCCCCCCATCCCGGAACCGCCACAGCGAGAAACGACGTGATCGCGAAAGCCGCGATACCTGCGGCGCTCAGGTGACAGATCATACGCATCCCCGCGCCGAGCGATCGAAGGTCGTCCTGCAAACTTACCGCGGCCACGAAGAGCGCGGCCCCCAGATAGGCGGCACCCGGCATCCGCGTGCCCGGGGTGTGGCCCATCCAGATGCCCAAGGCGTCCATGACGACAAGAGCACCGAAGGACAGCGCCACCGACAGAACAAAGCCAATGCCCCCGCCACGAGCCGTCACGCGCTGGTGTGAGCTGCGCTCGTTCGGACGATCCAGAAGGCCGATTCTGGGCGCAAGCGAGATCAGACCGGCCACCACTGCCCACGTACAAAAGGCTGCCACCATCAACGCCCCAAGCAGGATGGAGAGCTGCACCTTCATGAGGGACTGCCGAGGAACGCACAAGTGCCTGATCGTCGTCTGGGGCTCATGATGGCAATTGGAAAGTCGTCCACCGCGGGACGTGATTCGTACCCCCCCGGCTTGCATCGGGATACTACCCCAAACTTCCCCGCGGTGGACGCAAGCCGGGTGCCATTTTGAGACGAACTGCTGGGTTCTGCTACACTAACCACCCGGTAGAAATGCTATTCAATCTGGGAGGCCGGTTCTCGGGACGCCCCGCAGTGCGCAGCGTTGGGATCTTGACCCTCGACGCTGTCTTCTCCTGCCTGGCATTGGCGTTCGCCTATTTGCTTCGCTTCGAGGGCAATGTGCCGCCGGAACTCGCGCGGGCGGGCTTCACGGTCCTGCCGGTCTTTGTTGCTATCCGACTGCTGCTGTCGGTATTCGGGGGTCTTCACCGCTGGTCGTTCCGCATGTCCGGGTTGAGCGAGGCAACGCGACTAGTCGGCCTCACCGTCCTGGGGACGGCTTTCATCGCGCTCATCCTGTTCGCAATTCAAAAGGTGCCGATACCTCGCTCGGTCATCGCACTCGAGTTCTTCTTCACCTCGACTTTCATGGCCGGGTTGCGTTTCGCGCCACGGCTGGTAGCCGGATGGTTCGCGGAACAGCGGCGTTCGCGCCAGGAGGGAACGTTCCGCACCCTGATCGTCGGCGCAGGAAACGCCGGCGATCTTCTGCTGCGGGACCTCGCTCGCTCGCCCGAGCACAACTACCATGTGGTCGGCTTCGTCGACGACGACGCCCGGAAGCATCGCCTGTCGGTGGGCGGCAAGCCCGTCCTGGGTTCTATCGAATCGCTCCCGGTCCTGGTGCGCAGGTACACCGTTCAGCACATTCTGATCGCGATACCGCGGCTGTCGGCGGACAGGATCAGATACATCCTGCGGCTGTGCAGCACCCTCAAAGTCAGTTTCAAGATCATCCCGGCGTCTTTCAGCTATCTGGACGAGAAGGTTGCGTCGGCCATGCTGCACGACCTCTCGCCCGAGGACCTGCTGCCGCGCGACCAGGTTCAGTTCGACCCAGATGAGATCCAGTCTTTGGTCGGGGGTCGCTGCGTCCTGGTCACCGGCGGCGGCGGTTCCATCGGTGGCGAGATTGCGCGGCAGGTGGCCCGGTATGGTGCGCGCAGGCTGGTGCTGGTGGACATGAACGAGAACACCCTGTACTTGCTGGCGCGCCGGCTGCGCCAGGAGTACCCGCAACTTGAGTTGCACACTGAGATAGCCGACATACGTGAGCCCGCAAAGCTGCAGCACTTGGGCGCGATGTACAAGCCGCAAGACGTGTTCCACGCCGCCGCCCACAAGCACGTTCCCCTGATGGAGGACGCGCCCGAGGAGGCGATCAAGAACAATGTGCTGGGCACGATGAACGTCGTTCGGATGGCCATCGACTGCGGCGCCGAGCGCTTCGTCTTCATCTCGACCGACAAGGCAGTGCGGCCGATCTCCGTGATGGGCGCCTCCAAGCGACTGGCCGAGCTGACGGTTCGCCACATGGCACGCAGCGCGAAGACCAAGTTCGTGGTTGTCCGCTTCGGCAACGTCCTGGGCTCGGCCGGCAGCGTGGTCCCGCTGTTCAAGGAGCAGATCGAGCGGGGCGGCCCGGTCACGGTGACCCACCCCGACTGCACCAGGTACTTCATGACAATCCCCGAGGCAGTGGGCCTGGTGCTTCTTGCTGGGCTCGGAAACTACGGCGAGCTCTGCATCCTGGAAATGGGCGAGGCTATCCGGATCATCGATCTGGCCACCCACATGATCACGATGGCCGGGCACGTGGCAGGGGGCGATATCCCCATCATCTTCACCGGGCTGCGCCCCGGCGAGAAGATCGCCGAGGAGATCCTTACTGAAGAGGAAGAACAGACCCAGGTTGCCCGGAATCGCATCCTGGTGGCGAAGAGTCCTCCCCCACCGGCAGACTTGGTGGAGCGCATCCAGCGCCTTCACCAGGCGGTGGACGCAGTCGATCGGGGCGAGATCCGACGGATCCTGCGCGAGATTCTGCCGAGCTACCGTCCGACGGAGGTTACACCTGGGGCGGTGGTTCTGCCGATGCGCCAGTCCGGTTCAGGCCGGGTCATCGTCTGACACCGTGTCAGACGATGACGGGTTACTGTCCTGGTCGGTCAGCGACTGACGAAGGATCCCGTCGGTGCGGCAAGCGGCACAGGTCGGTGGCAGCGAACATGTCGCGCCCACCGGTGGTGTGCTCCGTTCTGATGTATGCTTCTGTCCCATGCATATTCTGAGGCACTTTGTCGGTCGCGCAGCGAAGCTGGCGCGTCGGAAGGTAGTCGAGCTCGTTGCTTCCCGGGCGCGGTTCGATCTGCTCACCATGTCCCGACTCGAAACCACTCCCATCGAGCGGCTCGGCAGCCGCTACGGGGGCTGGAAGATTCCATCTTCGTTTATCGGCCTTGATTCCGTGGTGTACTGCGCTGGCGCTGGCGAGGACATAACGTTCGATCTTGAACTCATCCAACGTTTCGGGTGCCAAGTGTACACCATCGACCCGACGCCTAGAGCCAAGGCTCACGTTGCCGTGACTGCTCCTTCAGACAATCGTTTTCACTTCTTGGACGTGGGGCTGTGGGACTGCGATGACGTGATCAGATTCTATGCGCCGGCAGATCCCACACACGTGTCGCATTCCGCCCTGAACCTGCAACGTACTTCCGAGTTCTTCGAGGCACCGGTAAAGAAGCTGTCGACCATCATGCGCGAGCATGGCCACAAGAGACTCAGCTTGCTCAAGCTCGACATCGAGGGCGCCGAGTACCGCGTCCTCGATTCTCTGATCGCTGACGGCGTGAATGCGGATGTCATCTGCGTTGAGTACGACGAAGCGCAGCTACCGCTGGATGCTGCCTACCTCACCCGGATCCGCCGGTCGGCCTACGCACTGATGTGTTATGGCTACTCTCTCGTGGCAGTCGAACCGGCATGCAAGCTAACCTTGGTTCGGAAGGAGCTGCTGGGAAAGACAGCAGAAGTTGAGAATCACCCATGACGGTGCAGGGTTGATGCGCTCACGTCCCCGGGTGGCGATTGTCACCAACATCATCCCCCACTATCGCGCCGACTTCTACCGGCGAATCCTGGCGAGCAGTGACTTCGATTGCCACGTCTTCTGCCAGAAGGCGGTCCCTGGCTTGAACGTCGGAACGGCCGATCACATGTTTCCCGGCCAGGTCACCCTCCTGAATGCAGTGTCGGCGGCGAACGAGCGGATTGCCTGGCAGACTCTTCCCTATTCCAGAATTCGAGCGAACTTCGACGTGTGCTTCATCCATGGAAACCCGCGCGTGGTCTCTGGCGTGCTGCTCTCACTTGTGCTGCGCGCACTCAGGATGCCTGTTGTGATCTGGGGCCAAGCCCACACCGCTGGAGCCTGTAGCGTTTCGGAGCGAATCCGCCTCGCGTGGTGGCGAGCATTCTCGAACTTGTTTGTGTACACCGATGCGGAAGTGAACTACCTGCGCGAACGAGGGTTCATGCGCCAGCTCATCCTTGCCATGAACAACGGGCTCGACCAAGCCGCGATCGATGCGGCGGCAGCGAAATGGACTCCTGCCGACCTGATCGAATGGCGACGTCGGGTTGGACTTGAGCAGAATGTCATCGTGTTGTCCTGCGCCAGGCTGATCCCAAGGAACCGGTTCGACCTGATGATCGATGCGCTCCCCAGGTTGCTGGAGGTCGACCCCACGCTCACTTGGTGCGTGCTGGGCGACGGACCAGAACGGAAGCAGCTTGAGGATCGCGCCAGGCAACGCGGCATCAGCCAGGCAATCCAGTGGAGGGGCCCACTCTACGACGAGGATTCTCTCGCCCCCTGGTTCATGTCCAGTGCGGTGCTCGTCCATCCCGGCGCCGTTGGCCTAACCCTGCTCCATGCTTTCGGCTATGGCCTGCCTGTCGTCACCCACGATGAACGATCTCAGCAGATGCCTGAGATCGCTGCCCTTGGGGACGGCAGCAACGGCGTCCTGTTCCGGCAGGGGGACGTGAAGAGTCTCGCAGAAACCCTGCTCGGAGTCCTCAGGGCACCTGAGCTTCGCTCACATCTTTCGGAGGCAGCGCTACGCACGGCTCGCGAGGAGTTCAACACCGCGGTGATGGCACAGCGATTCTCCGAGATGGTTCATGCCGTCTGGGAGCATGACCGAGGCGTTGCCAATGCCTGACAGCCTCCGCGTCTGCATGGTCAGCACGTCCGCAACCCGGGGTGGGGCGGCCAAGATGGCGGCCACGCTGGCGGCGGCGCTGAATTCGTCCGAGCTTGGCGTGCGTGCGATTCTGTATCACTGCGGCGACCATTTGACTGCCGGCGATGTCGTCGGACTCAGGCGACCGCTGTCGCGGCAGATCAACGCCGTGCTCGCGCGCCTCGGCGGCGACGAGTTGATCTGTGATTTCGGCGTCGCGCGCCAGTTGACCGACCTTGTGCGCGACTTCGACGTGGTTCATCTGCATAATCTCCATGGCTACTACTTGGACTACCGGCGATTGCTGGACGGTCTGCGGGAAAAGCCGGTTGTCTGGACCTGGCATGACATGTGGCCGATCACGGGACGCTGTGGTTTTTCTTTAGAATGCGCGAAATGGCAAACAGGGTGCGTTTCATGCCCCAACCTGGGCTACTACCCCACCGCTTGGATTGACTGGGCCTCTCGCGACTTCAAGTCACGCAGCGCGCGCCTGGTGGGTTCCACTAATCTCTCAATCGTCGCGCCCAGCAGGTGGCTCGCCGAACTTGGATTGGCGCGCGGCTACTCGTCCGCTCGTCTCGCCGTCATTCCAAATCCGGTGGACCTGGGCCATTTCGGCCCCGGGACAAGATCAGTGGCGCGTACACGATTGGGCCTGGCCGACCAAGCGCCATTGCTTCTCTTCGTGGCAGCGAAATGTGACGACCCTCGCAAGGGTTTCGACGATTTCTGCGCGGTTGCAGCGCGGCTTGGGGTTCGCGGGATCGCGGTCGGCCACTCTTCCCGCAGATCAACTCGGCTGGTCGACGTCGTCGGACCGGTCCACTCCCAGGCCACGCTTGCGGACTTCTACCGCGCTGCGGACGCACTCGTCGTTCCATCGTCTAGCGACAACTACCCCAACACAACGATCGAAGCACAGGCCTGTGGCACGCCGGTCTTCGTCTACCGCACCGGGGGACTTCCCGAACAGGTGCCGCCGTTCTGGTCCGGCGTGGCCGAGCCGCATGACATCGATGGTCTCGCCAAACTGATCCAGGCGTTTCTCAGGGACGGGGGCAAGACCGACAGCCTGAGCGTACGCATCGGGGAGCACGCGGTTGCGACCTGGAGCCCCGATGCGGCGGCCGCACGCTATCGAGCCGTGTATGCGCGTGCGCTTGGGCGCAAAGGGGTGAGCAGCCTCCATCCGCGGACGGGAACCGAACTGACATGATCGGCGCCGCGATTCTGGTTGTCTTCGCCGCCATGCTGGTCCGGTCGGTCCGCAGACCCGGCGTGGCGATGGCGCTTCTTTTACTCTTCTTCAGCGGGAAGCAACTCGTGCAGGTTTCGATCCCACTATTTGCGGAGCGGGGCCCTCTGGTCAACTACTTGGTCTTCGGACCACTTGGACTGATCTGGATCCACCGCGCCCTGCGCGGGCGGGCGGAACGGATGCTCGGGATCCCACGCGAGTACGCTATGCATCTACTTTTCTTTGCCCTTGCGGCGCTGTCGACGATGTGGTGTCTGAATCCCGGGGTTTGGTACTTCGCCGGCAAGTTGGCTCCCTACATCGCGGTCTACGCGCTTCTGGTTCCATCGCTCCTCGCCAGCACACAAGGAATCAGCGAGGCCTACCAGTGGATTGCCTGGGTGGGCGGGGCGATGTGCATCGTGTTCCTGTCCGGCTACTCCGAATCGGCCGGCATCGATCGGCTCGTTCTCGAGGCCGAGATGGAAACCGGCGGGACACTCGGGTTGAATCCCCTGGCTGTCGGAGCGATGGGGGCGTGGACCGTGGTCACGGCAACACTTGGGGAGTTTCCCAAGCACCGCATCGTCTTCGTGCTGCGCCTGGTGGTCGCGGCGGCGGGCCTGGTGGTCGCCGCCCGCAGCTCGCGGGGAGATCTGTTCGCCGCGCTGATCGCGGTAGGTTTCTTCGGACCCATTCCGACCAGTACTGCGAAGGGGCTCCAGGGACGCCGGCTGGCCGCGGCGCTTGCGGCCATCGTAGTTGGTGGGGCGGTCCTCTACTATGGTTTGTTCCTGACCGACTACTGGTCTCGTTACGATAACGCGTCCGTGGATGGCGGAGTGCTTGTGCGCCAGGAGATGATCGGCGAAGTCTTGGACTACTACATCAGGCACCCCAGCACCTGGCTGTTTGGCTCGGGGTGGTCATCCTCATTCGCGCTGTTCGGATTCTACCCGCACAACGGTCTTGCCCAGGCGCTCGGCGAACTGGGTCTCGTCGGGGCGGCATTGTGGGTATCGTCGGTTGTCTATGTCTTCACCCGCGGCCTGCGGCTCGCTCTTCTGGCGAGTCGCACGGGCTCGCGGTCGCTGGACGTGATGCGACCCGCTCTTGCTCTGATGCTGTGCGCGCTCATCAGCAACATGAAGGCAGGTGACTGCGTTGATATCTGGCTGGCCCTGACGTTGTCGACAGCGTCCCAGCTAATCAGACGGTTCCGTCCCGAATCGGAGAAGTCGCTACTGCGATGAGCTCTCTGGTCTCATTTGGCGATCGCGCGGCTGGCTCTGGATTCGCCCCGGGGCGCGCGGGACGAGTTTTCCCACGAAGAAGCCGATCCGACTGCATCATGTCTATAGGCCAAAGGATGATGCTTCGAAGTTTGCAGTATGGATAATAAGGGAATTGCTAAAGAATGAACCAGAACTGCAGTTGACGAAGGGCGGGCAGGTGCGCGATTTTGTCTATCAAGGGACCGGGCGGGCGAGAGGGACTGTCGTCTCGTTCGGGAGATCGCGCGTTCGCGGGATTGGTGTGGCAAGGTGAACGTCATCGAGCGGCAGGGGAATTGCGGCCTCGCGAGGTCGATCATCTCTGGTGTTCGGGACTTTTGCGACTCGCATGGGCGAGTGATTGTTTTGGAGGACGACCTGCTCGTCTCTTCTGGATTTTTGGCCTACATGAACAAGGCCCTGGAGGTTCAGGACGTTGAGCGAGTGGCACAAGTGTCTGGATACCAATTCCCGATTGGGTTTCCACCTGGCCTATCCGACTTTCTCCCGGTGGTCACGAGCTGGGGTTGGGCGACGTGGAAGCGTGCGTGGGCACATTTCGAGGAGCGCCCCGACATCACTCCGTTGAGGACCGTTGAGGAGTCGAAGAGTGAGACGCGACTTTGACCAGGATGGGAACTATCCCTACTCTGGCATGCTTATCGAGCAGCATCGCGGTCGGATCGATTCTTGGGCGATTCGCTGGTACTGGGCTACGTTTCGGCGTTCAATGCTTACCCTCTACCCGTCGCAAACCCTCGTATCGAATGTCGGGTTTGG
This sequence comes from Myxococcales bacterium, assembly GCA_003158455.1. Taxonomy (GTDB): domain Bacteria; phylum Myxococcota_A; class Polyangia; order Fen-1088; family Fen-1088; genus Fen-1137. The sequence continues at coordinate 9,391 of PMJO01000038.1, forward strand.
CGCCAACGCGACACATACCCGTCGTATTCCGTCCTATAATGTCTCCAGTGAGTGGATGATAGACACAGGGCCGCCGCGAATTCGTACAACGGAAGGGACGATTCCCAGTGCTACGTGGATTGCTGCCTGGCGCCATGCGGTGCATGGGTCGCTCCCCGAATGGTCTGTTCGTAGGGGGCGAACAACCCTTTCCTTGGCACGTGAGGTACTGCAGGCTGATTCGATTCTGAAGCCAGTTGCCGAGAGATTCACGGCTTCTAGGGCAAAGTGTGCCACTGCGCGGCGTGCGTGGCAGCGTCAGTCTTGCTAGGGATCAAGCCCTGCATCGATGAAGGTTCTGCTCAACGCCTCGACGAGGGATCAGTGTCTGTCTGCGGTTCGCGACTGCCCACTCTGCGGGGAATCTATCGACCGTGCCCGGGTTGTTTTCTCAGTGAGGCAAATATCTTGGGATGTGGACGTCGTGGCGTGCCGCAACTGTGGTTTGCTCTTCAAGAGCGAGTTCCCAACGCAGGAACTGTTGGCGTCGATCTACGGCCCGGCTTATGAGCACTTCAGGGACAGCTCGTCGTATTGCCAGTCCCGTCAGGGGCCGTCCGACAGAACGCGTCGCCTCGGCGCCCCGCGCGGTCGCCACCTGGACTACGGTTGTGGGGCAGGCGCTGCGGTGTGGGATGCGCAATCGGCTGGGTGGGACAGCCACGGGTGTGATCCCTTTCTGCCGTCGATCCCGCCCGGTCACCCGCTGAACGGAAGGCTTTTCCGAATGGATGCGCGTGACCCTGGCCTGGCAGCCACACTAGGCCTTTTCGACTGCATCTCTCTCTGGGCGGTGGTCGAGCATCTGCCCTGTCTCCGCCAAACCTTTGAGGGTCTGAACCGTCTTCTGAA
>PMJO01000317.1 GCA_003158455.1 Myxococcales bacterium
ACCGAACAGCTTCCCCAACTCGTATAGGGGTGCGGCCAAGAACGAATGCAAGATAGAGTATCTCGCAGGCGAGACTTTGCCCTGATCTATCAATTGGACGAGAGTGTCGTAGCGAATGGCCCCGTCACCCCAGATCTCATGCGGTGCAACGAGTGATAGAAAAGCACCACCGGCAGCCGCGAGTATCCACTCCAGTGCTACGAGCCATCTCGACTCGGCACCCTCGAATTGCTGGAAACGCGAGGAAGCTGGTCTAGCCACGCGGGAAAGCTACACTAGTCCGTTCAACAAGGCCAATGCGATACTCGCCCAGGGGGGCAACACGTCCATCGCAACACTTGTGAACACTCGAGCGTGTTTCAAGCATGCCCGTCCGGTGCGCACCTCGAACACCTTGATCCGCCGGACCTGCCGAATCAGGGCGGGGACTCAGGCCAGGGTAAGCGCGAGCAATTCTGATTCGTGTGCTGGCCACGCTGTTCGTCGTGCAGCTCGCTCCATCAGAACACCAAGCCGCTTCTGGTCGGCAACTCTTCCCTCCGAACCCGGAAATCGTCAATGATATTAGGGACTTCACAATCGCGCACGCGAATATGCGGAAGGTCCTCGCTCACAGCTGGGATGATCACACGGCCACGTTGTTGCCGAGCGGGAAGGTCCTCGTCGCTGGTAGAGGGGCGGGAATGGGGCCGCGAGGCCAGCGGCACTACAGGTCGAAGGCTACGCCGGCAAACCATGTGCTGTCACCAACGTGCAACAGCCTGGCAAAACCCAGTCCGTCGATCGCTGCGTAATCCCATTCGAAGAACAGCGCACAGGGGTCGGCCAGCGCACCCGGATTGATCGTGCCGAGTCCGAGGAAGTTGAGCCCGAGTGCGACGCCCGCGGCGGCGTGCCATCCCGGCGTGAACCCGGTATGGGAAGGACTGCCCCCCGTGTTGCTCGCCGTCCACACCACGCCGTCCAATCCGGCCTTCAGGTACGGAACCAGCGGCACCCGCTTGAGGCCCGGAATTTGGTCGGCTTTGTACACCAGCGACAGCGCGAACGGGATGAGGCGGAGGGCGGTCTCGTCCCCGCTGCGCGTCCCGTCGGCCAGAAAGGCCGCCCCAGTCACTCTGTAGTAGCCGCCGCGCAGACCTACGCCCCAGGTTCCGAAACGATGGTACACGTACCGGTCGAGCTCCACCTCCGACAGGAGGTGACGGCTGGACCCGAAGGTCTCGGCAAAGGGATGGGCGCAGTTGCTGAATTCACCGTCCACAGCCGGGCGATACAGCGATACCCCGATCTCGACACCCCAATCAAGGGTTTGCGGCTGCGGCGACACCTGCGCCTGCGGCCAATCGGCATCGCGGTGGTCGAGCGAGATCTGCGCGCCAGCGGCCTCGTTGAATGCGAGCAGCAAGATCAGCACGCGCGTGATGCTGGCTGCGGCGGCTCTCCGACGAGACTTGCCCCGCGGGCCGCAGCCCAGCGCCAGGACCAGGGCCGCAGCCAGCGCAATCCAGAACAGGCCAGCGCGAGCCGAGTGCGGCACGAATGCGCAGCCGCTGGCCATTCCGCCTTCCTGTTGGTACTTATCAAAGAAACCCAACGTCGGTTGGGGCATAGCCGTGGCCTGCGGCGACAAGGGGCTGACGCCGCCACTCAGATCAATCGAGATCACGGCCACGGTATAGGACGTGCCATTGTCCAGTCCAGCCAGACGGACTGATGTCTTCGCGGCGGAAACCTCGGCCGAGCAGACCTCAGTCTCGTCAGAGGCGGTCATCACTGTGCCGTCGGTGCTGCTGCTGTCTAGCCCGCAGCTTTCGTAGGCAGCCGTCGACGCCTGGACCGGACGGGGCAGGCACAGCACCTGGTATCCAGCTACCTGGGATGTGTCAGACGGAGGGGTCCAGCCAACCAAGAGGCCGTGGTTCGAGGGCAGGGCGGTGACGGCAGTCGGAGCCGCCACCGCAGTCGTGACTACCGGAAGCTCCTGGGATAGAGAGAAAGAGAGGGCCTTTCCGTCCTGGGTGAGAAACGCCCAGAGGGTGGTTGACCCAGCGGTCAAGTTTCCGCAGGCCACGGTCGTGCCGCCCGCTGCCGACTGGAAGATTTGGCTGCTGGTAAACGCCGCTTGGGCTGCCTGAGAGGTAGTGAGGGCAATCTGGCTACCGAGCGAGCTGCAGGACGTAGACGTGGCGGAGTTGGAACAGTCTGTGCCCAGGAAGAAACTGACCGTGATCGTCGAGCTGCCTACGTCGGTTTGCCCAGCCGAGGTCATCTGCACCACGGCCGTGATGGTGTCGGGACAGAGGCATTGGCGCGGATTGAAGAAACCGCCAAGGCTACTTGAATCGAGAGTGAGCGAAGAACTTCCGACAGAGGCGTACGCCGAAAGGGCAAAGTCGTTCGCAGTGAGCGTGGCGGCATGAGCCGCGCCTGGCACCCAAACAATGGCTGCTGCCAGCGCTGGGGCGAGGCGAGCCCGCGGACATCTGACACCCAACCGATGAGTCTTCATGTTCGTCATTATCCACGATGCCGCCGCCCGATCTAGGGCGCCAATTGTGTACAAATGTTTCGCGCTCCCAAGTTCTGCCAGCCATGTGACGAAGACCGGAGTGGCAGGCGGACCCATAACAAAGGAGCGAACGATGTCCATTTCGAGTATCAGTACGGCAAGTAGTTCGGTGGACTACACCCAGATGCGGAAGGAACTCGCCGAGAAAGTGGCTGCGAAGCTCATGGCGGACCTAGACACCGATGGCGACGGTGCCATCTCCAAGGCTGAGCTTCAGAAGGCAAGCCAGGCTGCAAGCGGGAGTTCCTCCAGTGGCTCTTCCACGACATCCAACAGCAGCACGAGTTCCATCGACGAGCTATTTAGCGCCCTCGACACCAATGGGGACGGCTCCATCTCGAAGTCTGAACTCTCAGCCTTCATCGAGAAGGCGGACTCGCAAAAGGGTGGACCCCAAGGACCGCCACCCAGTCCGCCTCCTGCCGGACCGCCACCCACGGGCGGCAATGCCTCGGCCTCTGGTGGCTCAAGCACGACGGACGCGACTGACACGTCAGCCGACTCGACCAGCACCGCGAGCACGTCCAGTTCAAGCAGCAAGGTCGCAACTGATCCGGCGGACACGAACGAGGACGGCACGGTGAGCACGCAGGAGCGAATTGCCTATGCATTCAAGCAGCTGATGGCATGTCTGCAATCGATACAGAATACGTCGAGCATCGGCGCAGGCAGCAGCAGTACCACCACCACCAGCGTCACTGCCTAGCAGACAATCACGATCCTTGCACGAGCCCGCAATCAGCTGAGCTACTCCTCGCGTGGCGGCTGCGGCATGTGCTCGGGCAGGCAGAACAGACGGTTGTCGTGCGCCAAGATGCAACGTCCGGCGATGGTCTGGTCAGGCAGCTTCACCGAGCACGCGTTGTCGGCCTGCTTGTCCTTGCACGCGGCAAACGCCTCGGCGGGCGGCTCACGCGGCGGCGGCTGATCGGGCCGACAGGCGAGCCGGCCGTCGGGAATGGCCGCGCATTGACCGGCAATGGTGGCGTCGTGCATGACAACCTGGCAAATGTCACCGGTTTGCTTGTCCTTGCACGCAGTAAACGCCTCGGCGGGCGGCTGACGGTGGGGCGGCGGCTGATCGGGCCGACAGGCGAGCCGGCCGTCGGGAATGGCCGCGCATTGACCGACAATGGTGGTTTCGTGCATGACAACCTGGCAGGTATCACCGGCCTGCTTGTCCCTGCACGCAGTAAACGCCTCGGCGGGCGGCTCACGCGGCGGCGGGCGGTTGTCGTTCCCGGCAAGGGCCACGCTTGCAAGGCCTAGCGGGAGCGAAGTTGCAAGCAGCAAAGAGGAAAGGACTGTTCGTCTGGTGTGCATGAGATCTCCTTCGTTTGCGGTTGGTGGCCGTTGCAATGTCCAACGGCACGCCCCCACTGTGATCGCCNNGTTGTCCCGACATCAAGCTGGCTTTCAATCCTGATGCTGCCGGCGTGGGCCTCGACGATGCGCTTGGCCAGGGCCAGGCCCAGACCCGCGCCGCCTGTCCCACGGCTGCGGCTGCGGTCGGCGCGAAAAAACGGGCGAAACACATGGGGAAGGTCCTCGGCGCCGATGCCGTGACCCTGATCGCGCACGACCAGTATGGCATGGTCCTCGACCTGGCGCAGGTCCAGGCGCACCGGTGTTGCAGCGGGACTGTATTTGCAAGCGTTGTCGAGCAGGTTCTCAATCACACGGCGAAGCAGGTTGGCATCACCATCGACAGTCACGTTCTTTGGCGGCAGGTCAGCCTGCACACTGCGCCCGACATGCGCCGCCTGGGAACGGGTCGTGGCGCGTCGGACCACTTCGCAAAGGTCAATGGGCGAGCGGTGGAGCGGCGGAATCGCGTGCATGTTCTGCGCTTCCATCCGCGCCATGACCAGAACCTCCTCCACCAACTCCTCAAGCTCGGACAGGTCCTGGGCAATGTCGCCCAGCGACTGGCGGGCCGCTTCGGGGTCGCCTTCGCTGGCCAGGTCCAGTGCCACACGAATGCGCGCCAGCGGCGTGCGGATCTCGTGCGACACACTGGCCAGCAGCTCACGTTGGGCGCTGAGCAGCTGCGTAATCCGCTCGGCCATTTCGTCGAAAGCGCGCGCCACCTCGCCCAGCTCGTCGGCACGGGCCAGACCCGCACGTGCCGACAGATCGCCTGCACCAAAGGCGCGCGCCATAGCCGCAATCTGCTTCATTGGCCGGGCCAGCATGAAGGCGAGCGCCGCCGAGGCAAGCGCCAGACACACCAGCACAGTCACGATTTCAAAAGTCGGATTGGGCGGCTCCCACGCCATGTGCGGCAGGCGGACTAGGGCATAGGCGCCCGGCTCGTCGGCGAGAGCCAGGGGAACCATCTGCAAGGGCGCCTGGCGATCAGGCGGCGGCGGTGGCCGTCCGAGAAAATCGCGGGCAAGGGGCAGGGGCTCGTCGGGCGGAGGATGCGAACCTGGCGGCCATGGCGGTTCACCCAGAGGTGGCGGAGGCATTCCTTCTCCAGGTGAACCTCGGGGGGGGCCAGTCCGATGCGCACCGGGCGGTCCAAACGGCCCTTCCGGGGGCGGTGGGGGCATTGCCTCCCCTGGTAGACCTAGAAGCGGCAAAGGCCGATGCGGGCCTGGAGGCGGGGGAGACTTGGCCGCGCTACCAAGCAGTTTCCCGTCGGCGGTGTAGACTGTGATCTCGATGCCCATGTCGTGCAAAGCGCGGTCAAGCTCGCGGCGCATCGCCTGGGGATTGCTGTGCTGACTGGCCACCAGCTGGGCCAGATAGGGCCCGAGGTCGGCCGGTCCGGGCCAACGCCGAGCGTGGCGAACGCGGGCCACCACCACGAGCACCACTGCGATGCTCACAAAGGCGAGCAGGATGACCACGTAGATACGCAATGCCAGGCGCGTGCCGGGAACCCGGCGTGCTCGGACGCGGCTCATGGGGTGTCGCTGCAAGCCAGCAAATAGCCCGCGCCTCGTACAGTCTTGAGCAGATGCGGGTGGCGCGGATCGGCCTCCAGCTTCTGTCGGAGGCGCGAGATGTGCACGTCAATGGAGCGATCGAAGGCTTCCTCGGCGTTGCCTTTGGCCAGATCCAGCAGCTGCTCGCGCGTGAGCACGCGGCCGGCATGTTCGGCCAGCACGCGCAGCAAGCTGAATTCATACGCGGTCAACAGGATGGGTTTGTCGTGGAGTGTGACGGCAAGTGCCGCGGGATCGACGACCAGACCACCGACGCGCAGTCGGCGTACCACCGGCGGGCCAGCCTGGCCGCGCGCCCGCCGCGCCTGCGCGCGAATGCGGGCCAAAAGCTCGCGCGAGGAGAACGGCTTGGGCAGGTAGTCGTCAGCCCCGCTCTCCAGCCCCAAGACCCGATCCGCTTCCTCGCCACGCGCGGTGAGCATGATGACGGGCACGTCCGAGCGCGCCCGGATCTCGCGGCACAACCGAATGCCATCCATCCGGGGCAGCATGATGTCGAGCAGTACCACGTCGAAGGTGTGACGGCAGATCTCCGCCAGCCCGGCCTCGCCGTCGGCCGCGCAGGTGACGACCAAACTGTGTCCCTGCAAGTAGCGGCTGGTCAGGCTGGCCAGCCGTTCATCGTCTTCGACAATGAGCACGCGCAGGGAAACCTCACCGTGTTCGGGCGCCGAACCGCTTGCCATGTTCCCATCATAAACGGTCGCGCCGGGTCCGGCAGCCGTCGCAACACTTATTAACAGTAGCGCGTGTTTCAAGCTTGTCCCGTTCGGTGCGCACCTCGAACACCTTGATCCGCCCGCCCTGCCGAATCAGGGTGGCCACTCGGGCCAGGGTGAATGGTGAACCGGTGATCCAAGAGGAAGCAATCGTGGCGCTGGCGTCGGTGTCCAAGATATCAAGCTGATGAGCACAAACACGAATTGGGCTGGACCGACGCATAACGCAGCCATCGAGCGGAATGCACAGGAGCCGGCCGCGACAAAGCACTTCGCGGCCTTCGAGAATGACTTCTTCCAGCAGGGGGACGACAACGCAAGCGTGGCGGTCGAGGTCGAGCAATTCGATGACCTCGATGAGGCCGGACAAAGCAGGCATTTCATTCTGTCCCGTACGTCCATGATCATCGCCGGAAGTTGCGCGGCGCTTGTGGCGTGCGTTGCGCTTTGGCGAAACGGCTCTCGTCCAGCGGAGCTTGCTGCTGCCTCGGTCCCACCGACGGCCGTCCGCGCCCTGCAGCCCGTGATCGCTGTTCCGATTCCGGCACCGGTCGCAGTCCTGACCAAGCCAGCGCCAGCAGAACCGGTGGCGGAACACGCCAGCGCGACGCCGGCGGCAAAGCCCAAGATCGAGCCCGCGCTGACCGCAGCGGCAGCCGCTGTGCCGACCGGAGGAGCTGCGGGCGAACCAACTGGTGCGCAAGCCGAGCAGCAGCCCAATCTGGCTGCAAGGGCAGTCGTCATTCCGGCTGTCGCTCCATCAACCGCAGTGCCGGCAACACCTGTCGAGGCCGATGCCGAGACTCTGCGCGCAGCAGTTCCGACCGGACCCACAGCCCCAGACGATGTCCAAAGCCGCTGCAAGAAGGCGATCGGCGACAAGCGCAACAAAGAGATTCTTGCCGCATGTCCAATTGCATTCGCCGCAGACTCCAGCCACGCTGACATCGCGGTTGTGCTCGCGAAGATAGAAGTTGACCGCGGCCGATTTGCGCAGGCCTATGCCTGGGGCAAGAAGGCTATCGTTGGCAATCCCGACCTAGCGGACGCCTACGTGTTCATTGGCGCGGCCGAACAGAATGCTGGCCGCAGCAAGGCTGCCAAGGAAGCCTACAAGCAATACCTGCGTCTGGCTCCCTCCGGTCGCTATGCAGCCGACATGCGGGCCATTGTCGCTTCGCTCTGATCTGATATGGGAACCCTGAAAGGGTTCCCATGCCCTCCCGCGATGGTGCGCGGCGAGCAAAGCTCGCCGGCTCCCCACGCGACTGATATGGAAATCTTCACGAGGGGATCACGCAGGCGCCGGCCGCGTTGCACTGAGTGAGGCCGTCCGTCCGGTCGGCACAATCAGAGGATGAAATGCATCCGATGCACCGAAGGCTTGTGGGATCGCAACGGGGTTGGTCCGCGGAAGGACAGTTGGCATTGCCAAAGCATGTCGGGGCTGCGATCTGACACCCTAGGTGGTCGCAAACCCGCGGTGGCTGGAATCCAGAACAATCCTGCGTTCCCTCGCATAGCCGCTCACACAGGCCATCCGAAAAATTGCATGTGAAGCCATTTGCATAGCCATTGCAGACATGAGGTCTAGTGCAGGTGCAAACCTTCTGGGTACGGGCGGCTCCATTGGTGGGGTCGTGGATCTCGGTGCAGGTGTCAAGCCAAGGCGGACAATCTGCAGAGGTGTTGCAGGTCATCATGCAAACTTGGCCAAAGGGGTGACAGACCTCGCTGGGGTCGGCGCAGGGATTGGACGGACTGCAGTTCTGCGGCGGCGGGATTGGCGACGCGTCTTCGGCATCACTGCCGTCACCAGACTGCGCGGCGTCCGCGACAGTCCCCGAATCCGCCTGACACTGAGGATTGTTCTCGCAATAGCCATCAACTGACTGCGGAGCGTCCATGGGAGTCCCTGAATCCGCCTGCCACTGAGGCGGCGCGTCTTCGGCATCACCGCCATCACCAGACTGCGGGGCGTCCGTGGGAGTCCCCGAATCCGCCCGACATTGAGGATTGTTCTCGCAATAACGATTGAATGCGGCGTCGAAGTTGCAGGACACCGCAAATCCAAGCAGCGTAAGCATCGCTCCGCTGGCCCTCACGGCAAGTCTCCTGCAATCGCGATCATGCCACCCCCGGGAATGGGGGTTGCTAGCGCGGACACGGGCGCGGGTTTGGGCGAACCCGTGACGAATCCAATGAGGCCGGTCGTCAGTCCAACCACGGCCACGCCAGAAAGCACGAGGCCAGCGACCTGCCAGTTCTGGCCTTCTGCCTTCAGCGCCTGTGCCGCCTGGTAGGGCCGCGACTTGTCCGACAGCGCGTCGTAGCGGTCTCGCGCCACGATTGCGCATATCCCGGCCCCGACAGCAGCGCCTGAACCGATGACAGTTGGAATCCACGGCCATCGCGGTTTGGGCGGCGCGATGCTGACTGTGGAGACCAACGTTGCGCGGTCAGGTCGGGACGGCACGGGTTTCGGAATCTGTGCCGGTACGGGTTCAGGTAGAGGGCCAGAGGCTAGTTCGGACTCCTTGGCCGGTGGGGGAGTTGGCTCGACGGTGGCAACTTGCGGCTCGGCCAAAGAGTGGTCGACCGGGGGCTTCCGCTCGATCTTGCGGGCGGACGCTCGAACCACAGGGTCTTTGAGATGGGAACCCTGAGAGGGTTCCCATACCCTCCCGCGATGGTACGCCGCC
>PMJO01000029.1 GCA_003158455.1 Myxococcales bacterium
TGGCGGGAACCCCAGCGGAGGAGCAGGCAATGGCGGGAACACCGGCGGAAGGGCAGGCAGTGGCGGCTCTCCGGCCAGCGGCGGGAGCTCCGGCGGCAATAGCCAGCCGGGCAGTTGCCCCAATGGGTCGACCTGCGGCGGCGACGTGGTTGCAACCTGGAACGTGACGTCGTCTTGTCTGAATCTGTCGGGGAACTGGGACGTGAGTCAATTTGTGGGCTGCCCGTCCGTGCCGGTCACCGGATCCATGCATGTGATCGGAACGTGGACCGCCAACGCCAAGGGGACGTATACGGACAACACGACCACGACGGGCTCCATCAAGTTCCCGTTGGCCGCCTCGTGCCTGATGGTTTCATCGGTCAAGGTCGATTGTTCCAATATGGGAAGTGCCTTCACTGCCACGGGCTGGGTCACCACTTGCTCTAGCGATGCGAGCGGCCAGTGTAGCTGCTCGGCCGAAGCCAACCAGACCGGCGGGATTGGGGTGGTATCCATGTACGCTTCAGATAGCGGCACATACACGACCTCGGGCAGCGGGCTCAATATCGACGGCAATGTGGACTACTCGTACTGTGTCTCGGGAAGCACGTTGACCCTGACCCCGAAGCCCACGATCCTACCCGTGACAGGCACGGTTGTGCTCCAAAAGACCCCGCCTGGTGCGGGTGGCACGAGCGGCGCGGGCGGGGCCACTGGCTCGGGCGGCAAGACCGGCTCGGGCGGAGCCACCACTGGCTCGGGCGGCAAGACCGGCTCGGGCGGAGCGACCACTGGTTCGGGCGGCGCCACCACTGGCTCGGGCGGCGCGAGCGGCGCGGGCGGGACTGCTGGCACGGGAGGCAACACCTCCATAGGGGGCGCTTCAGGCAAGGCGCCGTGCGATATCTATGCGGCCGCCAGCAATACTTGTGTTGCAGCGCACAGCACGATTCGGGTGCTGGTGAGTTCGTACACCGGGCCCCTGTACCAGGTCAAGAATGCGGCTGGCACCACCCAGGATATTGGGTCGAAGAATGGCTACGCCGACTCAGCCGCGCAAGACGCGTTTTGCACTGCGGCGTGCACTATCACGAAGGTATACGACCAGTCTGGGCACGGAAACTTCGTCGAATCCGAGACCACGACTTCAGAAGATGCCACGGTTCGCAGCCAATCCACGGCCCAAACAGACCCGAACGCGACCCAGGAGCCGCTCAGCGTCGGCGGTCACAGGGTCTACTCACTTTATTTGAAGAAGAGCCAGGCCCTCTGGAGAGATGGTTCAAAGACAGGCATGGCAATTGGCAACCAGCCTCAAGGGATCTACATGGTCACCAGCGGCACGCACTTCGGCAGCGGGTGCTGCTTCGACTATGGCAACGGAGAAACCAAGCGAGTATATGTTGCGGGCCCCTCCATGGATGCCCTCAATTTCAGTAATTGTACGATCTGGGGCACGGGGAACGGCTCCGGTCCGTGGGTCATGGCCGATCTCGAGGGCGGGCTTTACTCCCAAGGCAGCGGTGGCAAGAATGACAAAGATCTGAGCCTGACGTACAAGTATGTCACCGCCATGGAGAAGAACAACGGGACCGGCACGTTCGCACTCAAAGGTTCCGACGCGACGACCGGCAACTTGAGCACGTTCTACAGCGGCAACGTCCCCTCGGGATACAACCCGAGCACGAAGCAAGGGTCTATCGTTCTCGGTAGCGGCGGCGACTGCTGCTACAGCAATAATACCGCAAGTGAGGGCACCTTCTACGAAGGGGCCATTGTCACCGGCTATCCGTCCGATGCGACCGATGACGCTATTCAGGCGAACATCGTCGCTGCCCAGTACGGCAAGTAGCTCGATTGGCCGGTGACACAGTGGGCAGGGGCTCTCGCCCGTGCCTGCTTGGGCACTCAATACTGATTGGCGGTAGCGTTAAGATAGATTTGATCGAACCATCCTGCTTGCGTGCCGTTGACGATGTCGCAACTAACGAGAACACTACCGGCGCCTGCCGGCGAAGTAATGTGTGTGGAGGTGGAAGACCAGCCCGTGCCTGTAGTCGCGGCAGACACCAGGGAGAAGGAATGCCAGCACCCTCGAAGATAGGGAGAGTTGGTTGTTCATATCTGAGGTTCTCGGCTATGGGTTTGGGAAGTTGCTTGGAAAATGGCTAAGGCAATGGCGTGCGCCATGGCTCAGTTGCGGCATCGTGCCACTGACGGGCTTGGCTAGCAATACTGCGTTGGATTCTCCCATCACCGGCGCTGGACTACCTGGAAGAGCGCCGGTTTTTCGGGCTGCCGGCGCGTGCACACCGCTGCTCACCTCGCCCAGCCGTGGGTTCGGCGGGGCGACTTCCTGCTGGCCCCGGCGCAAAGCACGTTCGATGCCGTGGTCGGCAACCCGCCGTACATTCGCATCGAGCGGAGCGCACCGGCGTTGCGGGCCGACTACCGCGCGCGCTACCAGTCCATCTACGATCGCGCCGACTTATACGTCGCCTGAAAATCGCACCCAGGGCCGTGCCAGCACAAAGGGAGTGCCCTTGGCCGCCCGCTGGCCCGCCAGGTTCGCGTCTGCGCACTCTTGCCGGAAACACACGCTCGGCCACGCGCGAGGACGCCTCAGAAGCGATAGGGTCTGTGCCTTGGTGCATGGCTCTTTGCGCTATTCGTGCAGTCTGGGCACCTAGGCACCCGCGATTGAATTCAGGACGCTTTACGGACCGGCCTTCGAGCCGGGCAACGGCGATCGGTCGGCCGCCGGTGGCAAGTTGCGTGTACGCGACACCACAAACTGTGGCGCCTGATTGACGTTCATGAGAATACGTCCAATGTATTCGCCGATGACGCCGAGGAAGATCATCAGGATGCCGCCAATGAACAGGTTGATCAGGACCAGCGCGGTCCAGCCCACCACAATCACACCACGGATGAAGTGGATCGCCAGGAAATAGGTTCCGAGCAGGCAGCTCACTGTAGAACAGGCAGCGCCAATCACAGTCACCAGACGCAACGGCAGCACGGAGAAATTCACGCACAACGTAAGAAACAATGCCGCCTGCTTCCAGAAGTTGTGTGTGCTGTGTCCGTCGTACCGTTCGCGATGTTGCACGACAATCTGATCGATGTGACTCGTCACTTGGAAGATCAAACCGTCGACATAGGGAAACGGACCGGAGTAGCGAACGATCTCATTGACGATTTCACGGCGCATGATTTTGAACGGCGAAAGGTAGATGTGAGCGGGTTTGCGCAACACAGTTTCCGCGACTTTCCCGGCACCCCAGCTCATCAGGTTCTTCAGCCGTGTCTGATGCTTGCGGCAGAAGTTGGCATAGACAACATCCGCGCCACCCCGAATC
>PMJO01000227.1 GCA_003158455.1 Myxococcales bacterium
CCCGAGGTTCCTCCTCTTGCCGTCGCACCGCCCGCGCTCGTCGCGCCGCCCGTATCTGAGGCGCCACCACCGCTAGTCATTCCTCCAGTGAGCACGGTTCCACCCGAACTGGTCGCACCACCTGTTTCACTCGCGCCGCCTGTGCCTGGGTTCCCGGCACCGTTGCTGCTGCTGCATGCCAGTGAGGCTGTCAGCATGGCCGCTGCGAACAAGGAATGAACTGCCGATGTTCTCACCTTGCCACAATTGGAAAATTCCATCTCAGACCCCACATGTTTTCGTCAGACCCCATAATGTTCTCTCCTTTGTCGTTGCCCATGGCGATAGAGATGATGTTGATTGCCCATGCCCGCCGCGTTGGCGATCCGCGCCGCTCCCACGTCCTTATTGATGACCCCGCGCGGGTGGACCGATCCATAGTGTACCCCGAACCAGGCGAAATTCACTGATCCCACCGCAAGAAACGCCGTGTTGCGCCCGAACGCCTCGTCCCTCGATGTAGTAATGGCAGGGAGGGTCAGGTAGTGTCTGTGGTTGCGGAGATCGACACGATGACCTCAAATATTGGCGAAAGGCGCCAGGTGCTATTTGCCAAGGACGAGATCGAGCGCTCGTTGGTCGCGCGGCTTGCGCAGATGGTGGAACTTCACGCCGAACGGGTTGCTCTGCGCGACGAGCAGCGCAGCCTCAGCTATGCGGAACTGGGGCTCAGGGTCTCCGCGGTCGCGAACACCATCTTGTCGTTGCAGCCCGACGATCAGACGCCGGTAGCGTTGATCCTCGATCACGGCGCCGACATGGTCATCGCCTTGCTCGGGGTGATCGCGGCGGGCCGAGCCTACCTCTCTGCCGACCCGACCTACCCGCGCGCCCATCTGCAGCAGATGCTCGCGCACAGCGGTGCCGGACTCGTCGTCTCCAGCGACGCTCACCTCGGCTTGTGTCGTGACCTGCAGCCAGGAGGCAACCTCCTTCGCCTAGGCGCGATTTCGGGCTCCGGCAACGATCTGGCGGCACTCGCGGCACGCTCCTCCGCCGATTCCCACGCCTGCATCCTCTACACCTCGGGCTCGACCGGCACGCCCAAAGGCATCGTCCACACCCACCGCACGCTCCAGCACCTCATCTGGAGCCACGTCACCAGCTACGCGCTCGGCTCCGAGGACCGCCTCGCTTTGGTGTTCTCAGCGAGCTTCGCTGCGTCGTTGTCGGAGATCTTCGGCGCCGTGCTCAACGGCGCCAGCCTGTCACTCACCAGCGCGAAGCGCACTGGGAACCTCGCCCAGTGGGTGCGGCGCGAGCGCCTCACGGTGTTCAAGCTGCCCGTGTCGCTGTTTCGCGTTTTTCTGCGCGCGCTCGAACCCGGCTCCGACTTTCCCGACACGCGGCTGGTGCTTCTGGGAGGCGACGCCTTGTTTCGCAAAGACGTCGAGAAGTTCCGGGCGCATTTTCCCGAGAGCTGCTTGCTGGTCAACCGCCTGACCTCGACCGAGTCTCTCTCAATCACGCGCTACCCAATCGACCGCGCGCGGCCCCTTCACGAGCGGGTGGTTCCCGTCGGCTACCCTGATCACGACACCGAGGTGCAGATCCTCGATGACGACGGCCGGCCGGTCCCCGCCGGCAAGATCGGACAAATCGCCGTGCGCAGCCGCTATCTGTCGCCTGGCTACTGGCGCCAGGACGAGCTGACGCGCGCCACGTTCATCCCCGGCCCGCCCGGCGACGCACGCGTCACCATGCTGACCGGCGACCTCGGTCGGTTGTTGCCGGATGGCTGTCTCGAACACTTCGGCCGCCGCGACCAACAGGTGAAGGTGCGTGGCCATCGCATCGAGCTGCCGGCGGTGGAAGCTGCGCTCAGCGCCCTCGACGCGGTCAAGGAGGCCGCCGCCGCCGTGCAAACCGTCGAGGGAGAAGGCGAGGGCAAGCGTTTGGTCGGCTACCTGGTTGCCGCCGACGGAAAGAGCCTCTCGGCCAGCGCGCTGCGGACTGCGCTGGCGCGCAGCTTGCCCGACTTCATGATTCCATCGGCGTTCGTGCTGCTCGACCGCTTGCCCACCACCCCAACCGGCAAGATCGATCGGCGCGCGCTGCCCGCGCCGGGCAGCGTGCGGCCGATGCTTGCGGGCGCCTTCGTGCCCGCCCGCACGGCCGTCGAGCAGCAGCTCACCGCGATCTGGGCTGGGTTGCTCGGGCTTCGCACGGTCGGGGTCAACGACAACTTCTTCGACCTAGGCGGCGACTCGCTCTTGCTCTTGCGCATGCACGCACGCCTCCGCGAGGTGTTTGGCACCGAGCTGCCGCTGGTCGAACTCTTCGCGCATCCGACCATCGCCACGCTCGCTGGCCATCTCGTCCGGCCCGGAATTCACCACAGAGATATTTCTGGCCGTGGTGAAACTCCGGATCGCGCCGTGGCCATCGCGATCATCGGCATGGCCGGGGTCTTTCCCGGCGCACGCAACGTCGATGAGTACTGGGCCAACCTGCGCGCCGGGGTCGAATCGATTCGCACCCTCAGCGACGGCGAGCTTGCCGAGGCCGGTGTCTCCCCCGCGCAGCTTGCCCATCCCGACTATGTCAGGACCGTGCCGGAGCAGCCGGAGTGGCGTCGCTTCGACGCTGAGTTCTTCGGTCTGCCGCCGAGCGAGGCGGCGATTCTCGATCCGCAACACCGCCTGTTGCTGGCGACGGCCTGGCACGCGCTCGAGCACGCCGGGTGTGCGCCGGAAAAGTCTTACGGGCGCGTCGGCGTGTTCGTCGGCGCCGCGCAGAGCGCCTATCTGCAACAGCACCTGCTCCCGCAGCGCGATCGGTTGGCGTCGGTGAGCGACCTGCAACTTCGTCTGGCGTGCGACCCGGAGTTTCTCGCCACCCGCATCGCCTACAAGCTCAACCTGAAGGGCCCGGCGGTGAGCGTGAGCACGGCCTGTTCGACTTCACTGGTGGCGGTGCACCTGGCGTGTCGCAGCCTGCAAGACGGCGACTGTGAATTTGCGCTCGCCGGCGGTGCCTCGGTGGAGAGCCCGGAGCCGTGCGGCTACCGCTATCAAGAAGGCTGGATCACTTCGCGCGATGGGCATTGTCGGCCGTTCGACGAGCGAGCCCAGGGCACGGTCTTTGGCAGCGGCGCCGGAGTGATTGTGCTCAAGCGACTCGATCGTGCGCTCGCCGACCGAGACACCATCGCGGCAGTGATTCGCGGCTCGGCCGTCAACAACGACGGCTCACTCAAAGTCGGCTTCGCCGCCCCCAGCCTGGAAGGCCAGGCGGCCGTGATAGCCGCGGCCCAAGCTGTCGCTGGCATTTCGGGCGACGCCATTGACTATGTCGAGACCCACGGGACGGGGACCGCGCTTGGTGATCCCATCGAGATCGGGGCGCTGACCCGTGTCTTTCGCGACGCGGGCGCTCGCCCTGGTACCTGCGCCATCGGCTCGGTCAAGGCCAATATCGGGCACTTGAGTCGCGCGGCCGGCATTGCCGGCTTGATCAAGACCGTGCTCGCGCTTGCGCACGGCGAGCTGCCGCCCAGCCTGAACTTCGAGCGGCCCAATCCGCAGATCGACTTCGCGCAAAGCCCGTTCTTCGTCAACACCAGACTGTACCCGTGGAAGCCGTCGCCCAGCCGGGTGCGCCGCGCCGCTGTGAGTTCCTTCGGGGTTGGGGGAACCAATGCGCACGTCATCCTCGAGGAAGCACCGCTGCCCGCCCCGTCAGACCCATCGAAGCCGTGGCAGCTTCTGACCCTATCGGCGCGCACGGACACGGCGCTGGCTGCGGCGAGCGCGGCTTTGTTGCGGGAACTCGCGCGCGGCGAGTTGGCCGATGTCGCGTGGACGCTGCAAGCCGGGCGCGCCGACTTCGCTTTCCGCCGCGCCATCGTCTGCCGCGACCGCGACGATGCGCTGGCCAAGCTCGCGCTGGCCGCCTCCGACCAACCCGACGGCGCGCAAACCCGACGCTATCACGGCTCGTCTCCCAGCCTGGTCTTCATGTTCCCCGGGCAAGGCGCGCAGTACGTTGGCATGGGCCGCGGCCTGTACCAAGACGAGCCGAGCTTCCGCGCCGATGTGGACCTTTGCGCCGAGACGCTCGCGCGCGAGCTTGAATGCGATCTTAGGCAGATCCTCTACCCGTCGGGCGGCGAAGATGAACGTTGCGCTGCTCTGCTTACGCAAACTCGCATTACGCAGCCCGCGTTGTTTGTCACTGAGTGGGCGCTAGCGCGCTTGCTCATGCGCTGGGGCGTCCATCCCGACGCCATGATTGGCCACAGCATCGGCGAGCACACGGCAGCGTGCCTCGCCGGTGTCACGTCGGTCGAGTCGACGCTTTCGCTCATCGCCAGGCGCGGCCGTCTGGTTCAGGGGTTGCCGCGCGGACAGATGCTGGTCGTGCATCTGCCCGAGAGCGACGCGCTCGCGCTTTGCAACGAAAAGATCTCGCTGGCCGCGGTCAACGCGCCGAAACTGTGCGTGCTCGCCGGGCCCGAGCCCGCGATCGCCGCGCTCGCGCAGCGACTTGTCGCCGAGGATATCGACCATCACCTGCTGCACACCTCGCATGCCTTCCACTCGTGGATGATGGATCCCGCGCTCGCGGAATTCACAGCCGAGCTGGCAGGTCAACAAACCTCCCCGCCCGAGATTCCGTACCTCTCGGGCGTTACCGGCACCTGGATCACGCCCGCGCAGGCAACCGCGCCCGACTATTGGAGCCGCCTGCTGCGCGGCACAGTGCGCTTTTCCGACGGTCTACGCACCCTCGGCGGTCTGCCGAACGCTGTGCTAGTGGAAGTAGGTCCTGGTCGCAGCCTTTCGACCCTGGCTCGGCAGCACGCGGAGCTCGCTCCCCTTGCCTGTGTGTCGTCGCTGCGCTCAGCGAACGAAGGGCGCGATGACCGCGAGGTGCTGCTTGCCGCCTTGGGCGAGCTCTGGTTGCACGGCGTGCGCATCGATTGGAACGCGGTTCATCAGACTGAGCGCCGACGGCGCGTGCCGCTTCCGGGCTACCCGTTCGAACGGCACGAGCACTGGGTACCGCGTGGGCTGGCGACGGCGTCGGCAAGCCTCGCCCCCGGTCCGACTGAGACGGCTGAGCCCGCCTCGCCGGTTGCACCCCCGTCACGGCTTTCGTCGGCGCGCGCGCACCTGCGCGACGCCGCCGCGAGCGACCGCCCGGCTCTGCTACGCGACTATCTTGCCCAAACCATAAACGCCATACTCGGCCACGACCCAGCCCGCACCGTCGAGGCAAGCCGGCCTCTCGCCGAACTCGGCCTCGACTCTCTCGCCTCCATCCAACTGAGCGAGCGGCTGGTGCAAGACCTGCGGGTAGGGCTGCCGGTGCGAGCCCTGCTCGGCGGCAGCATCGAGGCCCTGGCAAACGCGCTCTCCGACCGTATGGCTTGCTATGGTCGGTAGACCCATGCACAGTGGCTTCGTTGCATTGGCCGTGCTCTTGCTCACGGCTTCGGCCGCTTGCCATAGCGGCCTGGGAAGGCGAAGTCGCGAATACTGACACGCTCCTTGGCGGGCAACTGACCGTGCTGGGGAAGGTCATTTTGGACGTTCGGCAGAAGCTGCGCTCTTGGCCAGATCCCGTCCTGTCAAACTACATATTGCAGGACGGCGGCGACGTGCCTGGGTACAGCGCCCATCCTCCGAGCCCCCACATTCAGCTCTATTCGACCGGTGATCTCAGCCCGTATCTCGGACAGCAAGTCCGCGTGACAGCCGACCTACGCAGCATCCCGGTTGAGGATTTCGGCGGAAATCTAAATCCGTTCTACTACTTGGACGTCGCATCGATCACCGCGATTTGATCGAAGCGTGCTCACCAGCGGCCGGCGCATTCGGAGAATGACTGCGTTGCCGACGAAGTTGTAGTAGACGTGGCCATGCGCGACTCCGGCCGGGATGCGCGGCCCCACGTCCGCGTAGGGGATGCAGGTGAAGTCGCCCGGGCCGGCGGGCGTGCAGCCGCCGGGGCTGCCGGTCTTGCTGTCAGGATCGATCCAGCTTGCGCCCGCGACGGTGGCCTAGTAAACATGCAGCCCATGAAGCTTCGCACGTAGGTTGGTTTCGCGGCAGGTTGCTGCTTCGTGCTCGGCTGCAGTTCATCGAATAGCCACGGAGGCGGAGCGGGCGTCGGCGGAGCTGGCGGCACGGGCGGTGCTCCGGTCGGAGGTACGGGCGGCAGCCAGGCCGGCGGCGCGGGTGCCAGCCACGCAAGCGGTGGAAACCACTCAACCGGTGGCAGCTACGCAACCGGTGGTATCTCTGCCAGCGGTGGCGCAACCGGTGGAAGTCAAGGTACTGGCGGAAGCACGCTTCCGGATGCCGCAGGACCGCCTGATGGCGCTTCCGAACCCGGCTTCATCACGTGGACCTATGGCGAGACGCCGATGGGACTGTACGTGCCGGCGGCCACGGGCAAGCCACTGCCAGTGGTGATGTATCTGCACGGTTGTCACAACGACCCGGTCTATTCGGACTACTGGCTCATCCCCGCGGTGAACGCGATAGAACCCTGTGCCGTTTTCCTGCCCACCGCACCCCCGCTAGACGATATGTGTGCCGACTGGGGAGGTACATATGACTCTGGCCTTCGACCGGCCATGATCGATGCCCTCGCTGAGTTGGACCGCCTGATCGGGCAATACGGGTTCGACACCGAACGCCAGTACCTGTACGGCGAGTCGATGGGAGGAGAAGGAGTGTACAAGTTGCTCGTGGAGTTCCCCACGCGCTTCGCAGGTGCCGTCTCCGCTGCTGGCTACACGCTCGACACCGGGGCCAGCGAGATGGCACAAACGCCGCTTTGGATCTTCCACGGCTCCGAGGACAGCATCAGTCCGGTGGAAAACGACCGAACCATCTACCAGTCCATCCTCAACGCCGGCGGAACCCAGGTCAAGTACACGGAATACCCGGGCCTCGACCATGTGCCGGCTATCGAACAAGCGCGCACCGAACCGGGCCTACTCGAGTGGTTGCTCGCTCAGCGCCGCGATTAACGTGGGGTTGGCCGGCGCTGCTGGCGAACAGGATTTGCCAGAGCACACCAAGTTTGACGTCGGAGACCCGGGATCGGTTGTCTGTCCGTTCTGCTTGCGCGTGTCTACCTTTGTGGTCTGCTCGCCCGAAGGAAATCCCATGGGCCGCGCGGATTGACCACCGGCTGCTAGCCTTCCCGAGTACACACGTTCTTGGGTTCGGTGAAGAATCGCAGTGAGTAGAGTCCGCCCTCGCGCCCCAAGCCCGAGTCTTTCATCCCGCCGAAGGGGACGCGGACGTCGCGCACCAGCCAACAGTTGATCCAGACCGTGCCTGCCGCGAGCGCGCGGGCCACCCGGCTTGCCCGGGCCGCATCGCTGGTGAACACGCTCGCGGTCAGGCCATAGCGCGTGCCATTGGCCAGCTCGATCGCCTCATTGTCCGAAGCAAACGGGGCGATGGTGACCACGGGACCGAAGATCTCCTCCTGGTTCAGGGCCGAGCCAGTGGGCAGACCCTCAATCACCGTCGGGACATAGTAGAAACCTTGCTCAAGCGGCGGGGCCAAAACTACGCGCTCTCCTCCGCAAAGCACGCCGCCACCTTCCTTGCGCGCGAGCGCGACATAGTTGGCAATCTTTTCGAGCTGAGCCCGCGAGGCGATCGCTCCCTGCGCGCTTGCGGGCGCGAGCGGATCTCCCGGCAGTAGCGCGCTCGCCTTGGCTGCCAAATCGTCGCGGAACCTGGGGTAGAGGCTTTTCTCGACCAGGATTCGTGAACCGGCCAGGCAGAACTGCCCCTGATTCAGGAACGCGGCCTTCAGCGCACAGTCGAGCGCGCCCGCATAGTCGGCGTCAGCAAAGACCACAGTGGCGTTCTTGCCGCCCATCTCAAGTGACAGTCGCTTGAACAGGGGCGCCGCTAGCCTGGAGATCTCGGCGCCGGCCGCGGTGCTGCCGGTGAATGAGATGCCCGCGACATTGGGATGCGTGACCAAGGCAGGGCCAAGCTTGGGCCCGGTCCCGTGAATCACGTTGAGAACACCTGGCGGCAAACCGGCCTCGGCGCAGAGCTGGGAGAAGAGATACGCGGTCATGGGCGAGTGCTCGGAGGGCTTGGCCACCACGCAGTTCCCTGCCGCAAGCGCCGGCGCGACTTTCCAGATCAGAAGGTACAGGGGCAGGTTCCACGGCGTGATACAAGCCAAGAATGCTGTTCCACGCAGAGAGCACTGAGTCCACAGAGCCCGGCGAGGTAGGGGTTCGGATTCCATTGGCGGCGTCCCCCTGCTGTCCAGTCCCCCGGTTGAGTGGTTCTCGCGCGCCTTGGCCCACTCGGCGCGCCATGTTAGCGTTACCGTTCCATGGCGCCGAAGGACGAGTCAGCCCGCGGCCGGATGCTTGCCTCGCTCACCTGCGACCTCGGCCGTACGCTCGCCCGCGCGCAGGGCCGCGCGTGGACGGCGGGAGAGATTCTTGGGGCGGCCGCGCTTCTTCGCCCCAGGTTCATGCAAGGCGAGGGTCCGCTTGGCATCGCCTTCGGCCAGCCGGGCTGGATTCTGGCTGCGCTGCTCGCCGCCTGGGGGGCGCGCCGCCGACTGCTGCTGTTCGACCCGGGGCTGCGGCGCGAGGCCGAGGTGCTACGACGGATGTATTCCGGCATTTGCATATACGCCGATGCCGGGCCGAGCAGTGACGGCCGGGTGGTTGTCGGCGAAACTCTCGCCGCTAGCGTAGCGGCGGCGGCCCTGCCCGCGTGGCTGACCCTGCCGGCCCCCGACGAGCCCTTCGCCGCGCTCTTGACCTCGGCAAGCACGGGCGAGAACAAGCTCATCGACAAGCTGGGTTTCCAGATCTATCGCCAGGCAGATGCGCTCACCTCGGTGCTGGCGCTGCCAGCGCGCAGCCGTGTCCTGTCTTTCGTCCCGCCTTACCATCTGCTCGGCTTTGTCTATGGCCTGGTGCTGCCCCTCGTGTTGGGTGGCGAGACCGTGGTTGCCACCGAACTGGCCGGCGCGGCGATGCTCGAGCTGTTGGCGAAATACCGACCGGACTTGGTGGTCGGCACTGCGGCCCACTATCGCTTTCTCGTCAAGGCCGCAGCGACGGCAAAGACGCCACTTTTGCCCTCTGCCACGCTCTTTCTCTCCTCTGGGGCGCCGCTTGACCCCGCGGTCGCCGAAGCCTTTGCCTCCCACTACGGCACGCCGGTGCGCGATTTCTATGGCTCGACCGAGCTGGGTGGGGTTGCCTTCCGCACATGGCCCGAGTCCTATCGGGCCATGCCCGGCGTGCGCTGGCGCATTGACGCCGAAACCGCCTGCCTCGAGGTGATGTCACCTTGGGCCGGCGGAGCGGAAGGCGCGTGGCTTTCCACTGACGACGCCGCCGAGCCAGTGGGCGAGGATGGGTTTCGCTTGCTCGGCCGCCTCGATCATGTGGTCAAGGTTGGCGGCAAACGTTTCTCCTCGGTCGAAGTCGAGCAGGCGCTGCGGGCCATGCCCGGCGTGGCCGAGGCCGCGGTCTTTCCCTACCTGCGCTTCGGTGAGCCGGCAATCGCCGCGGCCATTTCCCCCGAGTCGGGTGCCGTGCTCAATCAGGCGACTGCGCGTGCCTTCCTCGCCGAGCGCCTGGCGTCCTACAAACTGCCGCGCACCATCCTCGTGCTTGCGGCGCTGCCCCGCGGCTCGCACGAAAAAATAGATTACCAAGCCCTGCGCGCACTTTTTGCAAATGGAGAGCCAATGACAACCGGCTGAGCGCCTCCATGCATACCGCGCCTTGGCCCACGCGCCGCTGTCATGTTAGCGTCGCTACTGCATGGCGCCGCCTTCCCGCAACAAGGTCTCGAGGCGATGAGCTTCAGCGCGAACATTGACACTGGCGGCACTTTCACCGACGGCTATTTCACCGATGGAGAGCGCTATTGGCTGGCCAAGGTGGAGACTACGCCGCACGACTTCACGGTCGGATTCCTGGCTTGCCTCGGTGAAGGCGCCAAGCGGATGGGCTTTGCCGACCTGGGCGGCCTGCTCCGTCGCTGCTACGTCATTCGCTTCTGCACAACGCTGACCACCAATGCCCTTGTGCAGGGCCGGGGCACGCGTCTTGGCCTGATCACCAGCCGCGGCCTTGCGGACGAGTTCGGCGCAGTCGCGGCGCCCGGCGTGCCGGCGCTGGTAGAGCCGGGCCTCATTGCCGTGATCGACGAAGAAATCGATGCGGCCGGCGCTGTGGTGGCGAAGCCGCGGCCCGAGAAAGTGGTGCAGGCGGCGCGGGCTCTGCTCGGCCGGGGCGCACGGGCACTGGTGGTGGCGCTGCCCGGCTCGGCGCGCGAGCCGGCCAACGAGCGCGAGGTCCAGCGTATTCTCGATGCGGAGTATCCGCCGCATCTGCTCGGCCATGTGCCGGTCACCCTCTCGCACCAAGTGTCGCGTCGGCCCGAGGACGCCCTGCGTGCCACGGCAGCGCTGCTCAATGCGCGGGTGCACTCGCTGCTCGCTCGGTCGCTGCGCGAAGCCACAGATGCTCTGCGCGAGCGCTTTTGCAGCCGGCCGCTGCTCGTGGTTCATGCCGACGGAGGCTGCGCCCGCGTGGCCAAGACGCGTGCTCTCGACACCTACGCCTCGGGGCCGGCGGCGGTCGTCCACGGCGCGGCGAAGCTGCGTGGCAATCGCAGCGAGACTTACATCGCCTTGGACATCGGTGGCACCACTACCGACCTCGCCTTCGTCACCGGACCTACGCCACGCCTCCTGCCCAAGGGCGACATTTGCGGACACCGGGTCGGCCAGCCGTTGCCGGAGATCTGGAGCTTGGGCTTGGGTGGCGGCTCGATCGCCCGCCGGGCCCAGGGCAAGCTCGGCAATCTTTGTGTGGGGCCCGAGAGTACCGGCGCCCTGCCAGGTCCGGCATGCTTCGACCTCGGCGGCGTCGACGCTACCGTCACCGATGCCTGCCTGGCCCTGGGATTCTTCGCCCCGGATGGCTTTTTCGGCGGCCGGCGGCGTTTGCGGGCAGATCTCGCCCGGCGCGCGCTTGCGCGATTGGCACCCGACGCAGAGCCATCGCGAACCGCTGCCGCCATCAAGGAAACCCTCGAAGAGCAAGTGGCGGTGGCTATCCGATCGCATGGCGACGGCGTCGATCTGGCTGGGGCACGGCTACTGGCCTTGGGCGGCGGGGGCGGGCTGCACGCAGCTTCAATCGCGGCGAAGCTGGGGCTACACGATGTCGATATCTTTCCCTTCAGCCCCGCCTTCGGCGCCTTCGGCGCCTCAACCCTAGACGTCGTTCATGTCTATCAGGCTTCGCTCGCAGGGCAGGGCGTGACGGATGGCAGCCTGCCACTCGGCGCGTGGTTCCGCGAAATCGTCGCAGCCGCGCGGCGCGATGTCGAGGACGAGGGATTCGCCGCCAGCGATCTGGCTTTCGAGCTCGCGCTCGAACACGCCGCCGCCGAACCAGGTGGCATTCCGGCGATCACCCGACATGCCGTGGGCGCCCAGCAAGAGTTCGTGTCGTTGCCGGACGGCACGGCGCTGCAAATGGCGTGGTTGCGCGCGTGCCTCGCGATCTCTGGCGATACAAAGCCGACGGACCTCACGGCCGCGCCACCGAGTGCCAGTCAGGCTCGAGCCGCCCGCAAGGTGGGCTGGGCCCCAGGCGAGCGCCAACGAACCACGGCGGTCTTTTGTCTCGAAGCACTCGCGGCCGAAGCTCGTTTGCCCGGGCCATGCCTAGTGGAGAGCGAATTTGCCACCTTGGCGGTCCCGCCCGGCTGGACCTTCACCCTGGAGTCGAACGGATGGATGCACCTTCACGCGTGAGCAGCGGCCGCGTCGCCGTCACCGAGTACCTGGAGATCGATCTCGGCACGGAGACCTGGCACTGCCGTCGCTGCCAGCGGGCTCTCGGGCCCGCGCGCAGCAACTACAAGCAGGGTTGCCTGGTGCACGCGCGCGATCCGAGCACGTTCTACCCGCCGCAGGTCGAAGGCGAGCGCTACAGTTTTGCTCCTGATCCAGCCCTGTGCATGCTTGTCGAGTTCTACTGTCCAGGCTGCGGCACCCTGGTCGAGACCGAGGCGCTACCGCCCGGGCACCCGCCCACCCATGACATCGAACTAGACCTGGACAACCTGCGCCGGCACGCCGCCGGTGGCGGCACGAGGGAGCTATGAGCACTAGTATTGACGTTGATGTGGGCGGCACGTTTACTGACGCCGTAGTCACTTTCGACGGCCGCATCGCCAAGGCCAAAGCGTCCACCACGTCGTACAACCTTGCCGTGGGTTTCATGCGCGCGCTCGAGACCGCCGCGGCCGAGCTTGGCACGGATCTCACCTCACTGCTTTCGGCGACCGAGATGGTTCGCTATGCAACCACCATTGCGCTCAACCGCCTACTCGAGCGCAAGGGGCCGCGGCTTGGACTCATCACCACGGCCGGCTTCGAGGATACGATCTTCGTCGGCCGCGGCGGCCAATGGGCCGACGGCCTGCCGGTGCGCGAGCGGCGCAACGTGGCTCGCGCGCGGCGCCCGCTTCCGCTCATCCCGCGCGACATGACCGTGGGCGTACGCGAGCGTGTCGACTCATTTGGCCGCGTGCTCGCGCCGCTCGACGAACACGACGTCGCCGAGAAGACCAAGGACCTGCTGGCGCGGGGGGCGCGCGGCCTGGTGGTCTCGTTGCTGTGGTCCCACCTCTATCCGGAGCATGAGCGGCGCGTGCGCGAGATCGTACGCGAGCACTATCCGGAGAGCTACCTCGGCAGCATGCCGGTCGTCTTGTCGAGCGAGGTACTCCCGCGCCGTGACGAGTACGCCCGCACCATGACTACGATTCTCGACGCCTATCTGCACCAGGCGATGTGGGAGGAGCTCGGTGAAACCCGCGACGAGCTGTTTCGCCGCGGCTACACGGGACCGATCATGATGATCCACTCCAGTGGCGGCATGGCCGAGGTACGCAAGACGAGCGCGGTCGAGACCTGCAACGGCGGGCCGGTGGCCGGCCTGCTGGGCGCCGTTTTTGTCGGCCGCGAACTCGGCGAGGAGAATTTGATTCTCGCTGACATGGGCGGCACCAGCTTCGACATGGGTATCGTCGAGGCTGGCCGGCCGGGCGCGCATCGGGCGCGGCCGCTGATTGATCGCTGGCAGGTAGGCATCTCGATGCTGGAGACGCGCTCTATCGGCGCCGGCGGCGGCTCGATCGCCCGCCTTGATGCCGCCACTTCACGGGTCGAGGTCGGCCCGGAAAGCGCGGGCAGCATGCCCGGTCCCGCCGCCTACGATCTGGGCGGCGAGGAGCCGACGGTGACTGACGCCGATGTCGTGCTTGGCTACTTGTCCCCGGAAACCTTCCACGGCGGGCGCCTGCGCCTCAGCGTCGAGCGCGCGCGTGCCGCCATCGAGTCCCGCTTGGCCCGGCCCCTCGGGCTCCCGGTCGAGCAAGCGGCGATGCTCATCCGCCGGGTGGTGGACGCCAAGGCCGGGCACGCCCTGTACAAAGAGACTGCCTTGCGCGGCCACGACCCGCGCGCCTTCGCCCTGGTGGCTTGCGGTGGCGCCGGTCCCACTCACGGGTGCGGCTTCGGTCATTTCGCGGAGGTCGGCCGTGTGATCACCTTGCCCTTCTCCGCCGTGTTCTGCGCCTTTGGCTCGGCCCACATGGACATCGAGCAGGTCTACGAGCAGTCGCGCCGCCTGCAATTGCTCGCTCCGGGCGGCAAGGAATGGCTCGCCGATTTCTCGGTCTTCAATGCCACGGTGGAGAAGCTGGAGGAGCGGGCCAAGGCGGATCTGTCGGCCGAGGGCCTGCCCGCCGGCGACGCGGTCTTCTCCCTGCAGCTTGACGGCAAGTTCGGCGGCCAGCTCAACAGCAAGCGCTTCGCCTGCCCCAAGTTGCGCTTGGCCTCACCCGCGGACGCCGAGGCGGTCTATCAGGCATTTGCCACGGACTACGGCCGCACCTTCAGTCCGCTGTCACTCTTTCCCGTGGGCGGCGTCGAGCTACACCATTTCGTGCTGCACGCAACCCTGCCGCGTCCCCGCGTCGGGTTGCAACGCCGGCCGCTCGGCGCAGATGTCCCGCCAGCCGCGGCGGTGCGAGATGCGCGGCCCATTTTCTGGCATGAACTGGGGGGATTTGTGAAGACGCGCGTGTTCGACGCGGCGGCGTTGGAGCCGGGCAATCGCCTGGAAGGCCCGGCCATTCTTGAGGCGCCTGACACCACGACGGTAGTTCCCCCGGGCTGGCAGTATCGCGTGCACGAGACCGGCGCCGGCATCATCGAGCGCGAGAGGAGTTGAATCATGGCAGTCGATCGCGCCACGCTACTCGCCTGGATCAAACCGAGCCCGCCCTCGGCCGAGGAGATGGCGGCTGCCGCGCGCCTGGCACCGGGCGATTGTGAAATC
Organism: Myxococcales bacterium; assembly: GCA_003158455.1. Classification (GTDB taxonomy): domain Bacteria; phylum Myxococcota_A; class Polyangia; order Fen-1088; family Fen-1088; genus Fen-1137. Next base: position 14,429 of record PMJO01000227.1, read on the forward strand.
TACGGCGAGAAGCTCAACGCCATCCTTGACGAAGCCGCTGACGTCTTTGTGCGCACCGGTGTTTCGTCGATGCTGCATTCCGGTGACTTGGTCGTCGGCATCTACGATCCAGCGGGCAACATGGTGGCCGCCTCGTGTGGTGTCTACTTGCACGCGGTCACAGCTCAGTTGCCGGTCAAGTTCGTGTGCAGCCAGTTTCAGACTGAGCCCACCGTCGGCATCCACGAGGGCGACATCTTCTACTGCAACGACGCGCTTTACGGCGGCATCCACAACCCGGATCAGATCGCCATCATGCCCATCTTTCACGAGGGTCAGCTCATCGCGTGGAGCTGCGCTGCGGTTCACCAGCCGGAGACCGACGCGGTCGAGCCGGGGGGCATGCCCGGCTCGGCCAAGAGTCGCCACTGGGAGGGCATGAAGCTGTCGCCCATCAAGATCGGCGAGCGCTACGAACTGCGCGCCGATCTCTTGGAGATGATGGAGAACTTCATGTCGCGCGCGCCCCGCATGCAAGTTGTCGACGTGCGCGCCCGAGTCACCGCGGCCGACCGTATCCGCCGGCGCATCCAGGATCTGGCCAAGGCAGTTGGGGCGCCGCTGCTGGCCGGGTTGTTCCGCAAACTCATCACCCAATCAGAAGCCAGCGCGCGCGCCCGTATCGCTACTTGGCCCGACGGCACCTTCCGTGCAGTCTCCTTCGCTGACACCGTGGGCGCCACCGAGTCGCTGGTGCGGGCAGCCCTCACCGCGCGCAAGGCGGGCGATCACATCACCCTGGATTTCACCGGCACCTCGCCCGAGAACGACGGCCCGCAGAACGCCTTCGCGCATATCGCTGCCGCGCATGTGGCGATCTATCTCTACGCCTATGCCTTTCACGATCTGCCGGTGAGCGCGGGCACTTTCGCGCCGTTGGATTTCGTGGTTCCCGACGGCTGCCTGCTCAACGCCGGCAGCGAGGCTGCGGTCTCGCAGTCGGTGTACGCCTGCTGGCAGATGCTGACCCTGACCCCCATCGTGTTCAGCAAGATGATGTACGCCAGCGCTGAACGCAATCTCGTCTCGGCCAGCGCCGGCAACAACCATACCGTGCCCTTCGTGTACGCCGGCATGAACCAGTGGGGAGGCAAGGTCTCGGATTTGCTCGGTTATCCCTTCAACGGCGAGGGTCTCGGCGCGCGCAGTGACATGGATGGCGTCGATTGCTACGGCTTTCCCATGGCACACACCGGACTCGGACCGGAGGTCGAGGACGTGGAGACCGAGACCTTCTTCTTGCACCTCTTCCAGAACGAGCTCATCGACAGCGGCGGCCCGGGCAAGTATCGGGGTGGCACGGGAGTCGAGAGCGCACTGCTCCTCTATCACATGCCTCGCGCGGTGGTCTCCTCGATGGGCGCGACCACGCGCGTGCTCATCGGGCAGGGGCTTTTTGGCGGCTACCCTCCGCCTGCGGTGCCCGGCATACAGGTGGTGGGCTCGGACGCGCTCGAAAAGCTCAGCGCGGGTGAGGCGCTGCCGCGCGATTTTCGCGAGCTAGCCGAGAAGCGGACGCTCAAAGGCCAGTATCGCTTCGAGCGCACGGCGCGGTCGTCGCGCATGATCGGCAAGGGCGACCTGGTCTCGGTCATCGCTTCGGGGGGCGCAGGCTACGGTGACGTGCTCGAACGCGATCCAAACCTGGTGGCGCGCGACGCACGCGAGCAGCGGGTCTCGCCGCGTGCGGCTGCCGAGATCTACTGTGTGGTGCTCGATTCCGGCAGCGGCGAGGCCGACCTCGAGGAGACGACGAAGCGGCGCGCCGAGGCTCGGCAAGCGCGTCTGGCGCGCGGCAAGCCCTGGGCGGAGTTCATGGCCGAGTGGAGCAAGCGCAAGCCCCCCGAAGACATGCTGTCCTGCTACGGGAGCTGGCCCGACGCCAAGCCCGTCCGGCCGGTCGTGCGGCTGTGAGGCGAAATACCGCGACCGCCTTGCACGGCTGGCCACCTCGGGGAATCTGCTTTGTTCCCCGCCTGGGCGAGTACCTCGCGCGCCTCGAGCAGGAGTCGCTCGGGTCGCTACTCGGCCGCCCAGCCGCGCTTGGGCGGGCGTTTCGCCGGGCGACCGAGTTGTTGTCTCTCACTGTGGAATGTCTCGATGTGCCCGCTGCCTGGATTTTGCACAGTGCGGGCTGGCCCGCGACGCTCGGCGAGCGCGGCATGGAACTCGGCCCTGCGCCGGCGACCCTGCGCGCGCCGCCGGAGACCGCCGGCAACGGGCCGCTCGCTGCGGTTCGCGAGGCATTGCGCGCTTTGCCGCTACTGACCGCCGCTCCGTCCACCCTGGTGGCGCTGCCATCTCCCGCGACCCTGGCCCAGGCGGCGGGCGCAGGAGTTCCCATATCAGACCAATGGTCACGGGCGGTACTGCAAGCGTTTGTACGTTGCCTGGGTGAGATGGATGTTCTTGCAGGGGTGATGCTCGACGGCGACGACGGCGTCGCGGAGCTCAGCCGGATGCTTGACCACTATCAGATCACCCCAGTCTGCATTCGCGGGCTGGCTGACCCGCGGCCGCCGCCGCCCCGGGCGCTAGTTGCACGCGCATTGCCCATCGATGGGTTGACTGGCCCTGCACTCGCGACAGCCGGTATTGCCTCAGACACGCTCATCACTACCGATAGCCCAGTAGCGGTGCTGGTCGCGCCGGAGGATCTACTGCGCGCCAGCCGAGCAGTGGCCGCGCAATAGAGACGGGCGTCATGCACCCAGGCCCCCGGCAGTGCACAGCGGCTGCTGGCTCAGCGAGCTTTTCGTAGTCTCTGGTCGATTGGACTCAGAGGGTATCGGGATATTCAACCTGACCACGGGTGACCTGATCTGGCTGGGCAAGGTGAGCAGCAGCGCGACCTTGTACGAGCAGCTGGAGACGGGCAGTTCCGCGACTTGGTACTTGGCACTTCGGGCGGGACGACCTAGGGTGAACGCTTTTCGCACGCACTAGTCGACACCTCTATCAGGAGAAGACTCATGACCCATTACTCCCGGCTGTTCCACGGCACGCTCATTGTTGTCCTGCTCGGGCTGCTCCCTTCTGCATGCAGAAGCGTCGTCGGGAACAGACTCGAGCCCGCGCAGGTAGCCCGGGTCCGTGGAACCCTAGCGCGGAGCTACATCCCCGAACGGCAGATCAAGATTATGTGGGTGCGGTCGCACATGGGCGGTGGTCTGGGGCTGATGGGCGGGGTGATCAACAGAAGTGTTGACCGCGGACGCCGGAATGCCGCAGAGGAGATGGTCCTTCCCTTGCAAGCGCAAAGCCAGGACGTCAACTACCAGTGGATGTTCTGGCATTCGTTGGAGCCGACGCTTAGGCAAGTCCCATGGCTCAAGTTGATCGGCCTCGAAGGCAAACCCGAGGCGGTGGAAGCCCCCAGCTACGAGGAACTCGTTCAACACAGCCTGGTCAGAATGGGAACCGGTGTCTTCCTTTCGGTGGACAGTTCCACGCTGGTGGTGAAGACCGGATTCGAGTTCTTCGAACAGGGAGGCTCGGGCAGAGCGGCAGCAGCCACGATTGTCTACTATCGCTCGGAGAAAGTCGGGCAGGTGGAAGATGAGAAAGCCATCGGCTTGTGGTCCGCCGACCGAGCTGCGCGCTATCGCATGGCGCTGGCAGAGGGCGTAGCGGAGAACGTGAAAATGATAGGGTTGGCCCTCTTCTGCATGGGGGGAATGAATTGCCCGTTCGGGAGGCCGCACCATCTCCGCTTTCGGGTGAATGAAGGCAGCGGGGACTTGGGCGCGCAAGTGGGCGTGGTGGACGCTGACGGCACAATCGTCGAGGAGGGGCCGTATCGACTAATCTTCCGCGGCGTCAACGGGATCTTCTACTCGCTCCCAAGAGGCGCCATCGAAAGCCAGAGCGGCCACGGCCCGCCACCAGCGCCGGTGCTCGTCCCGGCTGCGCTTCCTGTTGCTCCCGTACCGCCCCCAACGTTGCCTCCCGCCCCAGGTTCGTAGTTCCACGGGCAACTCGCGCATATTGGGCGCCTCTACCTCTGGCGGGACGACCTGTGGTCCCGCCGCTACCGCTCCATCATCGCGACGGGGTCCCGCGGTAGCTATCTGACAGTGTTCGGTCGAGATTCGACAGTTGTTTCTGCCCCGCGCGCTCGTTTGCCGAGTCACGGCGCACAAGACCGCGCAATCTCACAGCGCCGCTCCGTGCTCCGGGACCTGGCCCGACGATTGCTACCAAGACCAATTTGTGAAACTTCACTACCACTCGCGAATCGCGCGGCGCGAATCCCGGCACGCTGCCGGGTTGGTCGCGCCGTTTGTCGAGCCGTCGGCATCCGTGCTGGATGTGGGTTGCGGCGATGGCTATGTCGCTGCGGAACTGGCGGCGCAGGGTGCATCCGTGATGCTCACGGACATAGTCGACCTTCGCCGTGTGCGGGAACTGCCGTTTCGACTGTTCGATGGCCGGCACCTGCCGTTTCCCGATCATCAATTCGATGTGGTGATGTTGAATTTCGTGCTTCACCACGTGCCCAACGAACTGAAGGCTCCACTGTTGGATGAAGCGGCACGGGTCAGCCGCCGGCGCATCTTCATCCTTGAGGATACGCCACGAAATGCACTCGACCGATTCCTGAGCCGTTGCCATGGCCGCTACTTTCGCGCCAAGATTGGCAGCACTGCCGCCTTCGGATTTCTCACGCGCGGCGAATGGGAATGGTTGTTTCGCGGCAGGGGACTCTTGGTCAGGTACGTGCGCGCGCTCGGCCGGTTCTGTCGTGCACCTTGGCAGCCATTCGCCCGCTCAGTATTCTTGCTGGAGGTGCCGGCGTAGCTGGCTACTTGTCCTGAATATGGCACTCGATCGGTTCGGCCACCCACGCGGCCGAACCCGCGGACCAGCCCTGGCCGCGAACCCAGCGAACCTGAAATTCCTCGGTCTTCTCCAGCAGACGCAGCTTGCATCGGGCTGTGAATCGATGCAGTGAATCGCGCGCAATGCGGGCCGGGGATTCCTGCGCATAGCGCGCGGCAAGCGCCGGCTGTTCGAAGAGTCCGGGGATGAGGAACATGCGCCGGTCTTCGGTGTAGTAGGCCGCGAGTTGCTCGGCGGGCGCCGGCGGCGCGGGCCAGCGCCGGTCGGCAGCCTGGTACTGGCAGCGATAGCGCCCAAACGCGCGGTCGGCGGCGCAGCCGAGGTCCTCCCGATCGGAGGTGACAAGCGTGATGGGCGCGTTGATCACATCGTTGGTCCTGGGCAGGCGGCCGCGCAGGCTGAACAGCAGCCAGCCGGAAAGGGCCGCGGCTGCCACGATCAGCCACTCCACCCGTAGGGAGGAGCGCGAGCGCGGAAGGACCGGTGGCACGGCCGTGCCTGGCACCTCAGCGCCAGAAGGGGAAAAAGAGTCTTGCATGCAGCGCAGTCTGGGAAAGGGGTAGCTCGCTCCAGATCGGGGCATAGAAAAGCGTCACCTCGGCCACAAGCACCACGGCGAGCAAGGTGGGCAAGCGGTAGCGGCGGTACATGCGGTCGGTGAGTCCGGCCAGCAGGGCAAGCCCGAACCCGTACGACGGCAGGAAGTGATAGATGTAGGAATCGCGCAGACTCGGGATCCAGAAAACGATGGGCGCCGCCCACGCAGCAAGAACCCACAGCAGCGCGCCCGCCCGGTCTTGCAAGAACGAGCGATCGGCTTGCGCGGTGAGAGCATCGTCCGTCCTCGGCGCAGGTGGCGTGGCATCGGTTTTCAACAGAGCCCATATCCGGCGCGGCCCGGTTCGGATCACAACCACCGCCACGGCGATGACCGCGAGCGTGCTTGCCCACCAGAGCAGCGGGTTGCCCAGAGTCACCAGCGTGCGAATCGAACCGTCGATGTCCACGTCGCGCCGCAGGGGGATGGGGCGGGTGGGGAGAAACCAGGTGTACCAATGCGAGCTCAACGGGTGCACCACGGTGTATGAAAGGTGATGAGTCACCATCGCGACGTTCTCGGCGATGACCGCGCTGGGGGAAAAGGGGCGGCCGACCAGCCAGAGCGTGAACGCCGCCTGCGCGTAGAAGACCAGAACGCCGGTCAGCAAGAGCAACGGCGTGAAGCGGCGTAGCGCGCGCGAGGCCAGGCAGATGACCGTGGCCGTGCCGACAAATGCCAGTCCATTCAGTTTGAATGAGGTCGCGCAGCCGACGAATAGCCCGGCGAGCAGTACATGCCACCACCTGCGCCCGGCCAGCAGGATGGTGATGGAAAGCAGGCTGAAGGCGACGATCATGCCGTCCAGAAGAGCAGTGCGCGAGTAGGCGATGAAGAAACCGTCGGCGGCGACGAATGCGGCCGCGATCCAGGCCGCGCGCCGGCTACGAAAAACCGTCCAGGTCAACCAAGCGATGATTGCGAAGTTGCCCAGGCCGAAGAGCAGGGATGGCAGCCGCCACCCCACCGATGTGTCGCCGATCACCGCCATGAACCCGGCAATGATCAACTTGCTCAACGGCGGATGGTCATTGTAGGCGTACTGGTGCGCCAGGTAGGCGCGCGCGGTCTCCACGTAGTGGACCTCGTCCCACTTGAGGACCTTCGGATCGCCAAGTCGATGCACGCGCAACAGGACGCCCACCACCAGCAGGGCAAATAGCACGGCGAAAAGCGGGGCATCTTCCCCCAGCGAGCGGGCGAAATCCCCAAGCGAGCGCTTTAGCCGGGAAGGTAGCGAGCGAAGCACAACAACACTTTGGCCGAAGAAGAGAGCCGTACGATGATGCAAGTGCGGCCGTCTGTCGAGAGAGTCTTGCTGTTCAGGCGCGCTTCTGGCGGAATGCCCAGTGACGCGAGAGCAGGAAGTTGACCACCGTGATCACCACGGTTACGCACAGCCAGGTCAATGTGGCAGGGAGGCGGAAGTGGTCGACACTCACACCGATCGCGGCAGCGCTAAGCAGGCCGAGGACCGCCTGCAAAGTGACGAAGCGCACCGCTTGTCCGGCGACCGGGGCTGCCGTGCTCCGAAACGTCCAGCGCCGGTTCCAGAAGAAGCTCCAGCAGGTTCCGACCGTGTAGCCCGCGATCCACCCGCTGGTCGCCGGAAGCGCCTTCGCGGGAAGCACATGCAGCGCGAGTTGGAAGAACGCGTAGCCCAGCCCGGTGTTGCTGACACCCACCAGGCCAAAGCGAACGAATGAAGACGAAAAGAGCCGCAGTGCGAGCCCCTTTGGTGTGGTTGCGGGAAACGGCAAGCAAGCGACTTGACCATGCCGCGCACCAAACGGCAAGCCGAGGCTGGAAGCCGGATCGGGACAGGCTGGAGGCTGTAGCCTGCAGGTCGGGACCGGAGTCCGGAACTTCCAGCCTCCAGCCTGCTGTGATTGTATCAGACGCACAATTTCAGATTGTCCTGGCCGCATACGGGCTATTGTCCGGGCTGTTTGATCGCTTGGAGTGAGCTAGTCATGAGAAACGCTCGATTTGCGTCCGGCACTACATTGGCAATTGCGCTCGCATTCTTCGGTTGCGGAGGGAGTTCCACCGCGCCCAAGGACGCCTCGGTCGATAGTTTGGGTGGCGGCAGGGCCGACTCGGGCGGCGTCGTGAGCGACGCGAACGGTGCTGACAGGGGTACCAGCGTCCTGGACAGCGGGGCGCGGGACATGGTTGTCGGAGAAAGTGGGGTTCGCGACGGCACTACCGACATGTCGATCCCGACGGAGGCCGGCTCCTCCGGCGCACTTGATTCGGCAGGCGCGGATCTTGTTGCCGCCACGCCGGATTCCGCTTCCGCCACCGGCGGACAGGATACTTCGGCTCCGGATCTTGCCGTTGCCCCGCGCGATTCCCTTTCCGACACGCAGTTGGGGGGACGGGACACCCTGGCCGATGCGGACATTGCCGCCGCGCCCGATTCTCCTTCCGGCACATCCGCAGGTGGACAGGGCGGCGGCACGGATGCGGCCCACTTGGTCGACGCCCCGGCCGCGGGGTGCTCTGCCGGCTATCACGACGGCGGGGACGGAGCCTGCGTCGCTAACGGGACTTGCTCGTCTGGCTACCACGACAACGGCACCGGGGTTTGCGTGCAGGCGAGTTGCGCCAGCGGCTATCACGATGGCGGAAACGGAACCTGTGTCGCGACCGGGAGCTGCGTGACTGGCTACCACAATGGCGGAAACGGAACCTGTGTCGCGGTCGGGGCCTGCATGACTGGCTATCACGACGGCGGGAACGGAAGCTGCGTGGCGAACGGAACCTGTGCCAGTGGCTATCACGATGGCGGGAATGGAACCTGTGTCGTGATCGGTGCTTGCATGATCGGCTACCAAGATCCGGGGAACGGAACCTGTGTGGCGATCGGAACCGGAGGCGCGGGTGGCGGTGGAACCGGGGGCGCGGGTGGCGGTGGAGTTGGGGGCGCGGGCTCTGGCGGTGCCGGCGGCAGCGGAACCGGGACCGGCAGCCAGGGGGGCATCGCCATCCCTCTGGACGGCGGCGTCGTCGATGCGGCAGGCGGCAGCCCCGGCAGTTGCAGCATTGCCTCGGTTCTCTACCAAAGCGGAGCCATCGACCCTGAGAACACATGCTTGGCCTGCCAGCCTTCGTCGTCCACCACCGCCTGGACCATCGTGGGCGCCGATGGAACGAGTTGCGACACCGGCAAGGTGTGCCACACAGGAGCCTGCCAGGCCCTCTGTTGGATAGCTTCGACCTTCCACGCGCCCAATGCACCCAACCCTGACAACGCCTGCCAGACCTGCCAGCCCACAGTATCCAACACGGCATGGTCAGCGTCCAACGGACCCAACGCCGCCTGCGGCATTTCCAACGGTAGGCAGACATTCTGCCGTGCGGGAGGCTGTGCGGTCGGCTGCTGGATAGACTCGACCTTCTACGACATGGACAGGATTAATCCTAGCAACCACTGCCAGTTCTGCTACGTGCAGGGGTCTCAGACGGCATGGTCGGACGTCGCCCAGACACAACTCAACGGGACGAAATGCGGGTCAGGGCAGGTGTGCCACGCGGGAATCTGTCAGGCCGGCTGCTCGATGAACTACACCTACTATGCGCCTGGCGCGTTCAATCCGGCGTTCTCCCCAGGTCAATGCAATAGCGCCTGCAACCCTGCCGTGTCCACGGATTCTTGGGGAGATGCACCAGCGGGCACGCCTTGTGTTCGTGTTGGTCCAGGTGGGGTTGGGGTAGCAGACGTGTGCTATTACGGTGGCGGATCCTGTGGGCAGGGATCTTAGCGCCCGACCGACGTTGAGGCATACGACCGACGATCTGGCTCCGCCTCCCGTTTCCAGTCTCCCGCCTATTTCGCCGCCGGCTCGTTCACCAGCGGGAAGCGGTCGCCGTGCGAGCGCCGCTGCTTGGTCACTATCCAGCGGCCGTGGTGGCTCTCCCAGTGCTGCTCTAGGGTGGCACTTCGTAGGGTGGGGTCGCGTTTGGAGAACCACGCGATGGCGACGGTCACAGTCGCCTCCGACGAACCGTGGCCGAAGTGGATGCTCTTCACCTCGTAGTCGGACATCTCCAGGTCGTTGCCCACCAGATCCACGCGTTCCATGAATAGCCGCTTGTCCTCGGCCGGCATGGTGGAACCCACCTGATCCCAGCGCCCCCAGCGCAGATCGTCGTTGAACTGGCGCGCGTCCTGCATGAGCTCTTCTTCACGTCTCTGCGAGGCCGAGAAACATCCGGCCAGTGCCAGTCCGAGCAGAGCAAGTCGGAGGTTCACGATGAGTTTCCTTTCACGCCTGCGACAGCCCGCTCGATTCCGGCCAGATCGCGCCGGGAACCAACCCCGTCGAAGCCAGCCCCGCGCAACAGCTCCACGACCATGCCGGCTTGGCCGGCACCCACCTCCAGGGCCAGGCAGCCCCCTGGTTGCAATACTTCCGGCGCTCCTGTCACCAGCCTGCGCACCAGCGCTAGGCCGTCGGCGCCACCGTCGAGCGCCAGGCGCGGCTCGCTACGCACGTCAGCGGCAAGCCCATCGATGTCGGCGCTGGGGATATACGGCAGGTTTGCCACCATCAGATCGAAGCGGCCCGCGGACAGCAGCGGCTGAGCTAGATCACCCTGCAGGAAGGTGACGGCCAGGCCCAGTCGTTCGGCATTGGTGCGCGCCACCGCGAGTGCGTCGGGGGAAATGTCAGTGGCGAAGACCTGCGCTTCGGGCTGCGCCTTGGCCAGTGCCAAAGCCAGCGCGCCTGACCCGGTGCCCACGTCAGCGATGCGCGCGCCCGGACCAGTGATGCGGTCGAGCGCCTCCTCCACCAAAGTTTCGGTATCCGGCCGGGGAATCAGCACCCGCGAATCGACCAGCAGGTCCAAGCTCCAGAATTCCTTGTGGCCGAGCAGGTACGCCACTGGCTCGCCCGCCAGCCGCCGCGACACCAGATCGCGGTAGCTGGCCAGCTCGGCCGCCGCCAGGGGCCGGTCGAAGTGCGCGTAGAGCTCGATGCGCGACATCCCGAACGCGTGCGCCGCCAGCAACTCGGCGTCCAGCCGCGCCGACGGCATCCCGTGCTTTTCGAAATGGGCCGTGGTCCAGCGCAAGACATCAAGCACAGCCCACGCGGGTTTGGGCGGAGAAGCGGACAAAGTCGGCAGCACGCCCGGATTGTGCCCCAGGGATCGCTGGTTGGCGAGAATCCATGATCCCGCGATAGCCGCGGAAGGTTGTGGTCGTAGACGTGGTGGTGGCCGTGGCCGGACATTTTCCGTCGACCACGGCCACGGCCACGGCAATACCCCCAGACGATCGCCCCGATTGGGTGCGCGGCTCGATCAAGGAAAGGCCTGCTCTTCCGAGGCGGTCAGTCCCTTCGCTACGCTTGCCGCGCGATTAGGGCTTTGGCCATCCACCAACTTCCCCATACTATGTCCTTCAATGAAGCCACGCCTTTCCTGGATTGTCGCAGCCGCAGGGTTGCTGGTCGCGACCGTGGCCCTGGCCACAACGACGCGTTTCTTTCGCCAGAGCACGCCCAAGGATTTCGAGGAAGGCGAGGCCACTTCCAGCATGGTGCTGCCCACCGGCGAGGTGGTCCCGGGCATGAAGGCGACGCGCTTGGCGCTGGATGCGGCTTTTGCTTGGTGCGTGGCCCTGTCCCCTGACGGCCACACCGCATATTTCGGAACCGGTGACCAGGGGCGAATCTTTGCCCTGCCGGTCGCCGCCAGCGCCGGCGAGGCGAAGAAACTGGCCGAGATCGACGCTCCCTGGGTCACCGCGCTGGTCGCCCGGTCCAACGCTGGGCTGCTAGCTGGATCGACTCCGGGTGGTCGCATCTTTGCTGTCGACAGCAAGACCGGCGCCAGTCGACCGTTCGCCAAGTTGCCGGCGGAACATGTCTGGGCGTTGCTCCACGACGCGAAGGCCGCCAGAACCTACGCCGCCACCGGGAGTCCCGGGCAGGTTTTTGTCATCGACGGGAAGGGCAAAGAACAGCTCCTGTGGGACTCGGGCGACAAGCACGTGATGGCCCTGGCAATGGGCGACAAGGGTGTCCTTCTGGCAGGCACCGCCGACCGGGCGATCCTTTTTGGCATTCACCCCGACGGCCACGCGGTGGCCTTGCACGACTTCGAAGCCAACGAGATTCGCGCCATCGCGCGGGTCGCGGGCGCGACCTACCTCGCCGTCAACGCCTTTGACCGACCGAACGACAACCCGGCCACGCCTGTCCCGGGCGCCCAGCCGGGCAAGGGCACCAAGGTCTCGGCGGGGCCGGCCCCGGCTTCTGGCGCTCAGCCGCGTACCGACCAGGTCAAGGCGCACGCCGCGGTCTACCGACTGGACGACGACGGCGGCATTGAACAGGTGCTGGCACTCCCCGACGGCTATTTCACTGCGCTTCTGGCCAGCCCGGGTGGCCAGGTCTACGCCGCGTCGGGAACTCAGGGAAAGATCTATCGCATTTCACCTGATCGCGCCGCTGCCCTGGCTATCGATTTGCCCGAGCGGCAGGCGTTGTCGCTGGTGTCCACCCCTGCAGGCTTCCTGGTTGGAGCAGGCGACGTGGGCGCCATCTTTCGTGTACACCCCGCTGCCGCAGGTGAAGCCTCGTATCTCTCGCGGGTGCTTGACGCCGACGGCCCTGCGCGCTGGGGTTTCCTGCACTGGACCGGATCGGCTGATTTGGCCTTCGAAACCCACGTCGGCAACACGGCCAAGCCCGACAAGAGCTGGAGCGATTGGATGAAATTGGATTCGGTCAGCCACCACGGCCGGCAAGGGCAGGGCAAGGTGGCCGGGCAGTCGGCGCGCTATCTTCAATACCGGGTTGGGCTTCCTGCCAAGGCGTCCGAGTTGCGCGACGTGCTCACCTATTATGGGCCACACAACCAGCGGGCTCGCGTCACCGAGGTCTATCTTGCCGACGCAGGTCCGGCGCCCGCCGCATCCGGCGTGGGCGGCGCGGGAGGCAGCCTGGCCACCCCCAGCACCAGCGCGCGCTCACACTCGTCGGTGCTCAAGTTGCGCTGGAAGGTCGAGAACCCCGACAATGACGAGTTGATCTACCGGCTCTGGTTCCGCCAGGAACATGAGGCGGTGTGGCGACCTTTGGGCGGGCCAGATCCGCTCGGCAAGCCTGAATACGATTGGAACACCGACTCGGTTCCAGACGGCCACTACCTGATTCGGGTCTGGGCGTCGGACGAAAAGGTGACCCCGAAAGACCGCGCGTTCGATTTCACCTTCGATTCGCCGTCGTTCTTGGTGGACAACACCCGGCCCGTGGTCGCCGACCTGCGCGTCGAGTTGCCGCGGGTGACCGGCCGAGCCCACGACGCGGCGTCGGTCATCTCGCAGATCGAGTTTTGCATCGACGGCAACGACTGGCGACCGGTTTCGCCCGACGACGGCATCCTGGATGAGATGAGCGAGACATTCTCCATCCGCTTGCCGTCCTCGCTTCCGGCCGGCCCCCATATCGTTACCGTACGCGCCTGGGATTCCGCCGACAACCTCGGGTCAGCTCATATCCAGTTTCAAGTCTCCAAGTGAGCGCGGGCTCAGCCACGCAACCGCCCTGCTGAGAACCCAGAGATGGGAGGAGAGGGCACGGAGCGGCCTGGCCGCGGTCTCCGCTGCAGGCTTTGCGGCGCGGGCGGTTCGTACGCTATGCGGCTGGTTTGGTCTTTGGCTTCGCCGCGGCCCTCTTGGCCTTGCGCTCGGCCGCGGTGACCATGTCGAGCAGGCGCGCGTCCGACTGATTGTCGAGCCGGGACAGGTAATCCTTGTCCTTGCCATGCCCGAGCAGCGCTGCGGCCTGGGCCACCAGCTTGTCGCGCGAGCCGAACTTTTCTTTCACCGCTGCGGCGACGCGGTGAAGGTTGAGCAGCTTGCGGTTCGATGCGGTCAGCAACCGCCTCCGCAGCTCGGCCTTGGGCTCGTCATCCCGGTCGAGCAGGGCGACAAGCTTGTCTACCAGCTTGTCCTTGGCGCCAAAGGTTTCGTTGACGAGCGAAAGCGGGCTCTTTTGTGGCATGGCTTGATCTGTCTCCCAGAAGGAGGCGTCTCTTACCGCAAAAAGGCACCGACCGCTAGCGAATCGTGGCCAAGGCCTGGCGGCTGGACGCGACAAAGGCGTCGATGTCGTCCTCCCGGTGCGCCAGTGAAACGAATCCGGATTCAAGCTGGGCAGGTGGCAGGTAGATGCCCCGGTCGAGCATTTCATGAAAGAAGCGGGCGAAACGTCCCGTATCTGCGCGCTTGGCTGAGGCAAAGTCGGTGACCGGTTCGGCAGAGAAGAACAGGGTGAAGGCGGAACCTACTCGATGCAATTGTGCGGCCACGCCCGAGGCAGCCAGCGCGCTCCTGAGTCCGGTCTCCAGGCGCTGGCCAAGCGCATCGAGCCGGCGGTAGGCAGCCTGGTCCAACTTGCGCAAGACAGCCAACCCAGCAGCCATGGCCAGCGGATTTCCAGAGAGCGTTCCGGCCTGATAGACTGGGCCCTCAGGCGCCACCGCGGACATGATTTTGTCTCGTCCGCCGAACACCCCCAGGGGCAGGCCGCCGCCCACGATCTTGCCCAGGCAGGTCAAATCCGGGCGAACGCCGAAAAGTGCTTGGGCTCCGCCGCGACCGACCCGGAAACCTGAAATGACCTCGTCGAATATCAACAGGGCGCCATGCGTATCGCAAAGCTGACGCAAGGCCGGCAAGTACCCCGATTGGGGCGGTACCAAACCCATGTTCCCCGGGATGGGCTCGATGATAAGCCCCGCCACCTGGTTTCGGTTGGCAGCAAAAGCGGCCTGCATAGCCGCTTCATCATTGAATGGAACAATGATGGTGTCGGCGACCGCGCCGGCGGTGACGCCCGCACAGCCGGGCAGGCCGAGGGTGGCCACTCCTGACCCTGAAGCGGCCAGCAAGTTGTCAGCGTGGCCGTGATAGCCACCCTCGATCTTGATGATCTTGGCGCGACCAGTGTGGCCGCGTGCCACGCGCAGGGCTGACATGGTGGCCTCGGTTCCCGAGGACACGAAGCGCATACGTTCCATCGACGGCACCGCCGCGCGAATCGCTTCGCCCAGCAACACCTCGCGTTCGGTCGAGGCGCCGAAGGAAGTTCCCTCGCGGGCCGCAGCCTCGATGGCCGCCAGCACGTCCGGATCGGCGTGGCCCAGGATGAGCGGGCCCCATGAGCCCAGGAAATCCAAGTAGCTGTTCCCGTCGGCGTCCCAGACGCGGGCACCCTGGCCGCGCGCAAGAAACACGGGTGTGCCGCCCACTGCAGTAAAGGCCCGGACCGGCGAGTTCACGCCCCCCGGAAACAGCTTCTGTGCTCGCTTGAACAGATCGTCGGAAACTGTGGCCTTTCTCATGTTTTTTCACCACAGAGACTACAGAGCACACAGAGCCGGACCGGAAGGGGAAGGGTTGAAAGCCATCCGGTCCGAACCCTTCTCGTATTCCACTCTCTGTTTTCTCTGTGCCCTCTGTGGTGAAAAAAGCTAGCCTCCGAACTAGTTGACCTTGGGTTCGTTGCCACCGTCATCGCCGCCTTCATCAGCGGCCTCGTCCCCCGCATCCTCCTCGTCCTCGGCATCATCGTCGTCGCCGGCCGCCTCTTCGCCCAGGTCCTCTTCCGCCAGGGTTTGCTCCTCGGCGCGCGCTGCGGCCACCTCGGGCGAAACCTCGCGCTCGCCTTCTTCCATCTCGGCCAGACGTTCCATGGCCACCACGGTTTCGCTCTCTTCTAGGCGAATCAAGCGCACCCCCTGGGTGTTGCGGCCGATGGTGGGAATTCCGGCCACCGGCATGCGGATCAGTTTGCCGCCACTGGTGATCAGCATCAGATCATCCTCGTCGGTGACCAGGCGCAGGCCAATGACCTTGCCGTTGCGTTCCGTGGTCTTGATGGTGATCACGCCCTTGCCGCCGCGGTTCTTGGTCGGGTAGTCCGATGAGGCGGTACGTTTGCCAAAGCCGTGCTCGCACACCGTGAGCAGGGTGGCCGGTCGATCGGGTGGCAGGGCCGCCATGCCGACGACCACATCATTCTGGTCGCGCAAGCGAATGCCGCGCACCCCGCGCGCCACCCGACCCATGGGNNCGGACATTGGCCTCGCGGAAACGGATGGCCCAGCCGTCGCGCGTGCCGAGAAGCAAGTCGGACGATCCCTCAGTGATGCGCAGCCCGACCAGCGCGTCGTCATCCTGGATGGTCAGCGCGATGATCCCGGAGGAACGGATGTTGGCAAAAGCCTGCAGCGAGGTCTTCTTGATGAGGCCGCGACTGGTGGCCATGACCACGAACGCACCCTCGGAGAACTCGCGTACCGGCTGCAATGCCACCACCCGCTCGCCCTCCTGCAAGGGAATCAGGTTCACGAAGGCTTTGCCCTTGGCGGTGCGACCCGCCTGCGGGATCTCCCAAATCTTGCGGGCGTAGACCCGCCCCTTGCTGGTGAACATCAACAAGGTGTCGTGGGTCGACGCCACGAAGAGCTGGGACACGAAGTCCTCCTCGTGGGTGCTGGCGCCGGTGATGCCGCGCCCGCCCCGTCGCTGCGCTCGGTACTGGCTTTGCGGATTGCGCTTGACGTAGCCCCCGTGGGTCACCGTCACCACCATATCCTCATGCGCGATCATGTCCTCGATGTCGATATCGACATCGATGTCCAGGATCTCAGTCCGCCGGTCGTCGCCATACAACTTGCGCACCTCTTCCAGCTCCGCCACCACCACACCGGTCAGCACGACGTCGCTGGCCAGGATAGCTTCCAGGCGCGCGATCAGCTCTGCCGTCTCTTTGATCTCGGCCAGCAGCTTGTCGCGCTCCAGCCCGGTCAGCTTGGCCAGGCGCATGTTGAGGATTTCCTGCGCCTGGATAGCGGACAGATCGAAATTCTCCATCAGGCCCGCCTTGGCGGTTTCCGTATCCTTCGACGAGCGGATGAGGTCGATGACCGCGTCGATGTTGTCGACTGCGATCTTCAAGCCCTGCAGGATGTGCATGTGCGCCTGGGCTTGTTGCAGGTCGAACTGGGTGCGACGGGTGACCACGTCGCGCCGGTGCTGGATGAACTGTTGCAGCGCCTGCTTGAGCGACAGGGTTTGCGGCCGTCCGTCGACGATGGCCAGACAATTGATGCCGAACGATTCCTGCAGAGGCGTCATCTTCCACAGGTTGTTCATCACGACCTCGGGCACGGCGTCCTTCTTCAGGTCCACCACCACCCGCATGCCCTCGCGGTCCGATTCGTCGCGCACGTCGGAGATGCCGTCGATCCTCTTTTCGCGCACCAATTCCGCGATCTTCTCGATGAGCTTGGCCTTGTTGACCTGGTACGGGATCTCGGTGGCCACGATGGACTTGCGCCCGCTTTTCGGGTGTTCCTCCACCGAGGTTCGCGCCCGCACCAGGATGCTGCCGCGGCCCGATTCGTAGGCCTGGCGGATGCCGTTGCGGCCGCAGATCAGGCCGGCAGTGGGAAAGTCGGGCCCCGGGACGATTTCGAGAAGTTCATCTACATCGGTGTCAGGGTTGCGGATGACGGCGATGGTCGCATCTACGATCTCGCGCAGGTTGTGCGGCGGAATGTTGGTGGCCATTCCCACCGCGATGCCGGAGGCACCGTTGACCAGGAGATTGGGCAGACGGGTGGGCAGCACCGTGGGTTCGGTTTCTTTGTCGTCGTAGTTGGGCTGGAAATCGACGGTCTGCTTGTCGATGTCGGCCAGCAGTTCCTGGCCAATCTTTTCCATGCGGCACTCGGTGTAGCGATAGGCGGCCGCCGGATCGCCGTCGACCGATCCGAAGTTCCCCTGCCCGTCAATCAGTGGGTAGCGCATGGAGAAGTCCTGCGCCAGCCGAACCAGGGCGTCGTAGCAAGCGGTGTCGCCGTGGGGATGGAACTTGCCCAAGACATCGCCGACCACTCGCGCGCATTTGATGTATGGCCGATTCCACAGGTTGCTCATCAAGTGCTGCGTGTAGAGAATTCGCCGGTGCACCGGCTTGAGTCCGTCGCGCGCGTCGGGCAGCGCACGCGCCACGATCACGCTCATGGCGTAGTCCATGAACGATGACTTCATCTCCTCTTCGATCGCCACCGGGATGCGCAGCCCGATGTTGGCCGGCGGAGAAGGAGGCGCTGGCGGGGTTGCCGGAGGGGGCGTGGGGCCTTCAATGTTGTCCATGTCGCTGGCCGCGCAAACTACCAAGTCAGGCGGACCAAGTCACGGCCGCAGAAGCGCGAGTGGCCGGCCATTTTCACACCAAATCCATCGCCTCTCCGTCGGAAAAACTCATCGCAGAGCCAGAAGAAACCAATCTTCGCATCCTGTGATGAGCGCGCATTCTCTGAAACATGTAATCTTCACTACATTTGTGACACCGGCTTCCGGCTTTTCCTGCGCGCCTCCGCAGCATGTCTACGAGCCTGTACCGCTCACACCTACACTTCCGTCCAAAACGGGAGGGTCAGGGGGTAAGAATCCGCCACAACTTCGTTTTTTTTCTTGCTTCCACACGCTACTGCCCCAAAACTGTCCGCGCTGCTGCAACGCGCACGCTTTGCGAAACAACACTTGGGTTATTGACGGAGGCTATTCCATGACGTGTTCTAGAAAGTTCGATCGATTGCTTCAGGTTGCCTGCTTGGGGCTGGTCGGTATTCTCACTGCCGCTGGCTGCGGCGGAAGTAGTAGTAACCCGAAAGACGGAAGTCTAGGAGGCCAAGGTGGAAGCAGAACTGATGGTGGTCCCGGCGGTCCCGATGGCCCCGCGCCCGTCCAACTGACGGTAAGCCCCCTCATACTCAACTTCGGCAGTGTCGATGTTGGCTCGACCAGCTCGACGCCCTCCTCGGTCACGGTCACCAACCAGGGCCCGGACACCTCGTTGTCTCCGACCATAATCCAGCCGTCGCCCTTCTCGTTGGCTGGAAACACGTGCAACACCTTGCCGAAGGGCGGCACTTGCACCATATCGATGCTGTTCACCCCGACTATTGTAGGCCCGGCGGCCGGGACGCTGGTTGTCGCCGGCTCGCTCATGGTCAGCCTGAACGGCACCGGAACTGCTCCGGCCGATTTCACCATGACGGACAAGATTGATTTGGGGACGGTCCTGGTCGGCGCTTCGGTCACCGGCAAGGCGACCGTCACTGCCACCAACCCGCTGACCGACCTGCTCTGCTCGGTCCAGTCGGCTGGCAATATCAAGGCGGACCCCACCACCACTACCTGCACGCCTTCGCTTGCCAAGGGTGCAAGCTGCACCGTGGGCTTTACTTTCAGCTCAGCCACCGCGGGTACCAAGTCGGGTGACGAGATCATCTGCAACGCCGGTCTTCAGACCAAGTTCACCGCTATTACCGCGATTGTGGCGGCTCCCGCCAAGCTGGTGATCACGCCCGCCAACGGGTCGACCGCTGCCACCACGAAAGGATCGAACACCATCAATTTCACGGTTGCCAACAGTGGCGACGTGAAGACCGGGACCATCACCGCGGCCATCTCTCCGGCCAATCCGGAGTTCTCGGTCACTGGCACGACCTGCTCGGTTGGGATTCTTCCCCTTGGAACCTGCACTGTTACGGTCACGTTCGCGCCGACCACCGACGGGACGAAGACCGCGACTCTGGTTGTGACCGACTCCGGCGCGCCGACCGCCCCGGCCAGTGCGACGGTTACCGGCGTGGCGACCGGGCCGAGCAACCTGGCCATTACCGGCGGTCCCGATCTGGGAACCGTGGCCCTTGGCGGCACCGGAATCCCGGTGACCTTCACCATCACCAACACCGGTGGGACTGCTGCCCCGGGCGTTGTCGTCTCGACCAACAACGCCGCGTTCGTGATTGGAAACGACGGCTGCACCGGCCAGACCCTTGCGAAGACGAACGGGAGCTGCACCCTCACCTTGACCTTCACACCGGCGGCAACCGGCGCACCGGGCGCCTATTCGGGCCTGCTGACGGCATCTTCTACCGGTGGCAACCCGTTCAACCTGCCGATCACGGCCACGGCTTCCGTACCGGCTGCCCTGACCGTCGTGCCGAACCCGCTCGCGTTCAACGGTATTTCTCTGAATACCCAGAGCGGCGACGGGATATTGACCATCACCAACACGGGTGGCGCGAGCACCGGCGCGATCACGGTTCCTGCCGGCTTGGGCAACGGATTCGTGATCTCCGGCAATACCTGCTCTGCCGCACTGTTGCCGACCCAGAGCTGCACGATGTCCATCAGGTACACCCCGGGGGCGATTACCCAGTCGACCTGGACCTTCACGGTGACCTCCGCGTCCGGCGCGAGCGTGACGGTATCGCTCACTGGCACCGGCAAGCAGCCGAACGTGCTTGAGCTTGGCCCGCGTGACGTCAAGGGCTGCGGCGAATTGCGAAGCGCTCCCTCCGCGTCGCACGCAGCGGTTGGTTCGGTTCAGTGCTTCGAGGACACTGCCATGGGGCAGGCCGATGGCTCCTTCCCCAAGACGCCGGTTGGCGCCACCGCGCCGGTGACCTTCACAATCACGAACACCAACGTGGCTTCGGCAGGAGGCATCAACCTCGAGAGCGGTCCAGTGACTGTCACCATCGGCGGAACCAACGCCGCGGACTTCGTGAAGGTGTCGACCACATGCGGTCCTTCGCTACAGCCTGGCCAGACCTGCCTCTACATCGTCAGCTTCAAGCCGTCGGCGCCCGGCCTCCGCACGGCCACCATTTCGGTCACTTCGACCAATGGCGGCAACGTCGGCACGAACATGGAGGGCATCGGACTGGCGCCAGTCCAGATGCAGCCCTGCGGCTATAGTGAATCCCCGACGGCCGGGATAGCCCCCGCAGGAATAGCTCTGGCGGCTGGCGATGCCCTGACGAGCGACGTTGCCAAACTGGCGTGCATCAGCAAGCTGGCCACCGGCAGCACCGATTCGTCGGATCGCACTGGCCTCGATTTCGGCCAGGTATCCCTGGGCGCGAACTGCAACCCGATGAACGTGAAGTGGTACCTAGTGACGGTCAATAGCTCGACCGCCGCGGACTTCATGAATCTCATCACGGCGACCCTGACCGATGCGGCAACGCCTTCCAACTTCCGGATCGCGAATGCCGGCGGCGTTGATATGTGCAACAACCAGAACAAGGATGTGTCCAAGGGGCCACAACAGTGCTGGATCTCGGTTGAGTTCATGCCTCAGGGCACCGCCACGGGCGCCAAGACCGCGACGGTTACCGCCACCGGCGCCAGCAGCGGCACGGCCAGCGCCGCCCTCACGGGAACGGCGACCGGTCCGCTGACCATCAAGCCGGCGACGAATGACTTTGGGACGGTTGTGGTGAATGAGGCCGCGACCACGACAGTGACCCTGACGGTCATGAACTGGAGCACGACGAACACGCTCGGGCCGGTGATGGCCAGTCTGTCAGGCCCTGCGGCCGGCGACTTCCGCGTGGTCTTCGATACCTGCACCGACTACTACCCGCCGGCCCCGACCTACCCGGCTGATCCAAACAAGCCAGGTCTGCCGCCCCAGGCTGTTGCCTCCGATGGCACCGCCAGCTGCGCCACCACCGGCAACAACACCTGCCAAGTTGCGTATCGGTTCTACCCGACAGCAGTTGGCAGCCGTACTGCTACCTTCACGCTCACGGCCGGGGCCGTGACTTCAACCGCGACCCTGAGCGGCGTTGGCGTGGCGGAGACGACGATCACCTCTGCTCCGGCTGCCCTCGCCTTCGGCGGCATCGTGCTGAGCAACAAGTCCGACTACCAGGCAGTCACCGTGACCGCTGGTGCCGGAGGTGTCGAGACCGGGACGCTCGAGTTTGGGCTCGCCGGCGTTCAGAGTGACCAATTCGAGATTGCCACGGGCCAGGATGCAGGAACCTGTGGCGTTACCGACTCGCAGCGTCTCGGGGGCAGCAACCCGATGAGCTGCACGGTCAAGGTCCGCTACGTTCCCACAGTGCTTGGCGGCCTCGGCGCGGCCAAGGCGACCTTGGTTATCCTCGACCCGCGTGATCGAACCCTGACTCAGAAGATCGCCCTGACGGGAACTGGGTTGACCCAGCTCACTATCACCCCGAACAGTGGGGACTTTGGTCTGGTCGCTGCAAACGAGAATGTTACCAACACGATAACCTTCACAGTCACCAACCGCGGCACTGCGTCCATCACAGCCCCGACCTTGGCGGTGGCCGCACCGTTCACGGCGGACCCAAGCACCACTTGCCTCGATTCCTCGGGGACACTCGCAGGCAGCGGCGGCACGTGCATCGTGGTTGTCCGACTGGGCGCGCATCCGACTCCTGGCGTCCTCAGCGCAAATCCTGGGGTGCAGGTCACCGGAGCAGCCACAAATGACTCGACCGCGGCGGCTCAGCTCGGCGCCACGGTCCAGGCGGACGCGATTCTGGAACTGGTGGGCTTCGCTAGCGGTGGGCACGCCTTCACTCCGCTTACAGGCCCCACCATCAACCTTGGCTCGGTGGCTAGTGGTGGAACCGGCTCGCCGGTGACGCTCCTCTTCCGCAATCGCGGCGGCCACTCCACCACCCAGATCCACTACTACTTCTACGACAAGAATAGCGCGAAGGAGGCACAGGACACAGCCGACCCGGACTACTATGTCGTGGGTGATCCTTCTGCCGATGGTTGCGTGGGCAACACGCTCGCGGGTGGGCAGTACTGCAAGGTGCAGTTGAATTTCAAGCCGACGCACACCGGGGACCTTCCGGTTTCGTTCCAGCTCTATGCCGCTATCGGCGGTCCGCCCGTTGCCACGGGTGTGAACCTCCAAGGTCACGGGCTCGATGCCGCGACCGAGATGCTTGCCATTACGCCGTCCTTCGCCAGCTTGATTGGGTCGCCGGTTTCCACCGGCGCAAGTCTGACGGCGGCGATCCCGTTCACCGTGCAAAACAACGCCACGACGAGCGTCTCCTTGACCTTTGCGTTCACCGGCCACTTCCAGCGAGACCCGGTTCCGGCCGGGCGGACCGAATGCCCGGCGGTCCTCACCGCAGGGAATCCATGCATTGTTTGGGTCAACTTCTACCCGACCGATGCCGCGCCAACGCTTGACATCGACTTCAACGCCGGATCCATCACGGCCACCGGGACTGCCGGCGCCGCCACCTACACCGCAGTTGCAGGCATGGAGGGCAAGGTGCGTTCTGGCACGGTGCTCACGGTGTGGAATGCCTTCAACGATCCAGTGACTGGCATCGACTTCGGCAGTGTGGCCCGTAACCTGCCCTCGGCGGGGATGCCCTTTACGGTCATGAATATCGGTGACGCACCGACCTTCGGGAACACGACGGTGCAGATCAGCCCAGTAAACTCGCAGTTCAGCGCGACTGGGTGTGGTAGTGCACTGGCGGCATTCAATATCGCTAGCCCATCTACTGCGGCGACCTGCGCTGCGCAGGCCGTCTTCACTCCAAGCATCGCAACAACTGGGCGTGTACCGGCGTCGTCGGGTGTGGCCCTCGAGGCCGATGCGACTGGCAGCACTCCGGCGGGTGCAGCGGGCGCTGCGGTGGCAGGTGATTCGGGTCTCATGCACGGAACGTGCATCAACCCGGCCTCTCTGGGCATTACCCCGACCGGGACGATCACTGTTCCGGGTGCATTCGGGCCCGCACCTGGCGTGACACCGGTCGCGCTGAATAGTGCTGAGGTGTTCTTCACCATCACCAACGGTACGGTGACGTCCACTCTCACTCTGCCGACGCGGGACTTCCAGAGCACCACTCCGATCACCGTCAGCCTGACTGACTCGACCAACTTCCTGCTGGATCTCGACCCGAATGCAGCGGACGTAGGAGTACAGAGCTGTGAGAAGGCCAAGGACCAAGTTACGGGGAATCTGGTACTGCGTGGTAATCAGCAGTGTGCAGTGGGCGTGTTCTTCACCCCGCAGGCAATGCCGGCCTCGGGCGCGGCCTTTACGACAACGTTGTCCGCGACCGCGACCACGGGTGGGAGTCCATCGGTAGTGCTCAACGCCACGGGCAGGGATGACCTCTATGTCGACAGTCCGACGGGTGGAACTGTCTCGTTCGGGTCGGTCGCGTCTGGCTCCGTGTCGCCAGAGTCGGTTCCATCGCCGATAGGCACTATAGACATCACGATCAAGAACGTGGCTGGGGCACCTGCCACGGGTCTGCTGAGCGCAGTTGTCGCGGGCCAGTTCTTCGTGGAGACCGACTCCTGCACTGGCACTTCTTTGAACGGCGGAGATGCGTGTGTCGTGTCGTTGCAGTTTGCACCGACCTCGGCTGGGGCGAAGACGGGCACCCTGACGGTCAGCGGGACGCCCGGTGGCAGCGCGAGCATCGCACTGACTGGTACCGGCATCTAGCCAGCAGTAGTGAATAGTAAAGGGCCTCGGGGCTTCTGCCTCGGGGCCCTTTTTCTTTGGGCTGCGGTTGCGAAGCATCGGCCTGCTCGCCGCCGCCGCTGCGAGCGCTCAAGGCCGGTACACCCGCGCGGCCTTTGACATGGCCCGATCCCGCCGCGTAGTCTCTGCGGCCAGATGGGCACGCGTTTGCGCCAGGAAACTGAAGACCTAGCCACGCTGGCGCTGGCGCTGGGTTTGGTTCCAATCCTTTGGTGGCTTCTGCTTGGCTGGAGGTGGCCGTATTGCCTGGCCGGACACGACGAGCTGGCCCTCGCCCTCTCGGTGATTCGCGAGCTGGTTGAGTCTGGCGAGGGTTGGTCAGCACTGGTGTACCGGCCGGACTTGCTCGGGGGCTTGCCCGGCCGGGACACCTTCGGCCCGTTTCCGCTCTGGACCGTTCTGGCCGATCTCGGGGTGTCTCCGGTTGGCGTGTCAATCATCGCGACGTTTTTGGTCCAGTCCCTCCTTGGCTTCCTTGGGTGCCGCGTGATGATGGACCTTGCCGCGGGTTGGGCAGAAATCGCGCAGGCGCGCCCAGCAACTGGCGCTCAAGTCGGGTCCACGTCGGCTCCCGGGCGTACCACGCTTCTGGAAAGGGCCGGGATCGTCTGCCTATGCGCCTTTGCCCCCAGCTTCGGATGGCGGGTGGGCTTTGGCCACCTAAGCATGATGGTCGGACTGCTTCCCTTCGCAGCGATTCTTGCCCTGGTAGTGGCCGCGGCAACCCGGAGGACGACAGTCCTGCTGACTATCGTGGCCGCGGCGTCCATGGTAAATGGCCTTCTCTTCAACGGCGTGCAGATGGTCGTGTACGGGGCGGTTTTCGGGGCACCAATCGTGCTCGGACTTTGGTTGAGCCTGCGAGGCAAGTGGCGGAATCTGGCGATCCCGCTGCTGACAGCCGTTGGGGCCATCTTGCTTGCCTTGCCAGGATTTTGGCCGATGTTCTGTCACGCGCGCAGCTCGGATGCGCCACGCGGCTTGGGTGACGCGGTGGTTACCTACGATTTCGTGACCGCTACGGCAAGCGACTGGCTGACCTCGCTGCCTTGGACCAAAGCAGCTATTCCAGGATCGCGCGCCGAATACCTCCATCACGAGGTCAACTACGCCGCCGGGCCCCTGCTGGTGCTCCTCGCCTTGCTACCGTGGCGCAAGCAACGGGCGCTGGCCGTGGGTCTCGGGCTCAGCCTGATCGCGATCATCGGGTTCAGCATGGACATCACATTCGTGTCCCGCACCCTGTTGGCGATCATTCCACCACTTCGGAGCTTTCGCGTGCCCAACCGGGCTGTACTGCCCTGGCTGTTGGTGCTGCCCATGCTGGTCGCCGCGGCTCTGGTCCAGCACCGAAGGGGAACTCCCGAGGTGCCTGCCGCTGCACCATCACGGCCGACTCGCTCAGGCCGCGGGCGTGGCACGGAGAAGCTAGCAAAGCCAGCGCAGCGCTGGCCGGCTGTCGCTGCGGCGGTGCTGGTCGCACTCGGGCTGTTCTTCCTGCCAGCAAGCGTGCGCGAGGTAGCGATCTGGTGTCTGGCACTCGCGCTGGTGGTGCTGCGTCTGCGATGGAAGCGGGGAGCGCCGGCCGGGGCGGTGCTGTTGGTGCTGGCCATCTGCGGAGTCGCTGCGTTCAAGGAGAGACTGCTACCTCTCAAGGACGTCCGACCGCTCCTTTCCGCTGCGGATCGTCTAGGGAATGAGGTGCGCCGGGTGAAACCCGATCTCGAGTCGCCGCTCACGCGGATTCGGGTGGATGGGGAGGTTGCGGAGTTCACGGTCAACACGGCCTTTGCCGCTGGCCTTTCGAGCATCAGTGGCTATACGGTGCCTGCACGGCGTTTCGCAGCGTTGTGCTTCGCCTTGCTGAAGACTCCATACTTGCCCACGGCGACAGTTTTCAACCTGACCGTTAACCAAGCGGCATTCTCCGCGATGAGGCAACTCTACAACGTGGGCTGGGTTCTGGCTTCGGCGCCCGGCGGATCACTCAGGCTTGGCTCGCTAGGCCCCACCGCCGGACCCGCTTGGTTCAGTGCATCGGTCTCCCGTCTGTCCACGCTCAATAGCTTGGCGGACACACTCTTGGCTGCCGGGGAAACCCTCCACGAGCAATTGGGTGCGGTCATGTGGCTGGACGATTCCGACGCGCTGACCAAGCGCGCCCCGCAGGATTACCAAGCTGACAGCCAATGTGCCCAGGCCCGGGTTGTCGAGGTTCAGGCAGCGCGTCGTGGCCATGAATTCACTGCCGAGGTCACCACCGACGCAGCCTGCCCGCTCACATTCGCGATGAACTTCACCGAGGATTTGCGTGCCACCGCCGTGCTGGCCGACGGCCAGCGCTCCGCCGTTACGGTCTTCCCGGCCTACGGTGCGCTGACGGGGGTTATCGTGCCAAGCCACGCGCGGAAGATTCTCGTGCGGGCTGAACCGCCTCGCCTGCCCCTGGCCGGAGCGTGGGCAGCGATGGGCATGGCAATCTGCCTTGGTGCAATGGCTCTGGCTTGGCGCCGGCCACGCACCCGCGTCGACGTGCCCGACCCCGAATCGTGACCGTGATTCCGCTGCCGAACTCAGCGCGGGACGCTGTGGCCGGCCTGAAGCTCGCTCTTCCTGTACCCTTCGATGTGGGCCAAGAAGACGCGGACCATTTCGGGGTCGAACTGGGTGCCGCTGCAGCGTTCAAGCTCGCCGCAGGCGATCACATGGGGCAAGGCCTGCCGGTAGGCGCGGTCGGTAGTCATGGCGTCGTAGGCATCAGCCACTGCGACGATGCGGCCAATGAGCGGGATCGCGTCGGCGCGCAGGCCCTGGGGGTAGCCGGAGCCATCCCACGCCTCGTGGTGGCAGTAGCAGCCGGGCACGATGTCACGCATGAATGGGATCGGCTCGAGGATGCGCTTGCCCTTGGCCGGGTGCGAGCGGAACATGGCCAGTTCCTCCGGGGTGAGCTTGCCAGGTTTGTTGAGCCGATCGTTGCGGATGCCAATCTTACCCACGTCGTGCAGCAAGCCGACCTTCACGATGGTTTCAATCTGCGCTTCAGGCATGCGCATGCCTACGGCGATGAGGCGGGCGTAGGTCGACACGCGTTCGGAATGGCCGCGGGTGTAGCGGTCGGACTCTTCCAGGGCGTGGGCGAAGCCGATGATGGTCTGGCGGAAGTTCTCCTCCAGCGACACGTTGGCCAGACTGAGGTCCTGGTTGGTGTCGACCAGGCTCTCGTACAGGCGCGCGTTCTCGATGGAAACCGCGGCGCGACTGCCGAGCACGTAGAGCATCTTGCGCTGACCCTCGCTGAACTTGGCGCCCTTGGTGTAGCTGTACGCGCTCAGCATGCCGATGATGCGGCCTTTGAGCTTGAGCGGGATGGAACAGAAACTCACCAGACGCTTTTCGGCCGGGCCGAGCAAGAAGCGATACGCGCGCGCGCCATGCGCGAGCAGAGGCTTGTCCTCATGAAACAGGGGCAAGACCTCGGTGAAATTGAGCGGCGGCGCCGTGTCGGCCGGGCCGAAGCGCGGCGAGACCTTGCGCGCATGCTCGACGAAAGGCCCTGGCGCGTCCCCGGGGCGGCGATCAAGCCCGGGCTTTTCCAGAAGCAGATTGGCCACGTCGGCGTTGACTGCATCAAGTACTGCATCGAGGACCAGATCAAGCACCCGCTCGACGGAAAGCGAGGTCGCGATGGCTTCGCTGATCTTGTAGATAGACAAGGCGTCCTTGAGGCGCAGGTTCTCGTGTTGCAGCCGCTGGCGGTCGAGCCCACGCTGCACGGTGTGTACGACCTCTTCGACGCGGAAGGGCTTGAGCACGTAGTCATAGGCCCCGTGCTTCATGGCTTCGATGGCGGTCTCCACCGTACCGAAGCCGGTCATGATGACGGTCAGCACCGGAATGCCTAGCTCGGTGATCTTCTCGATCAGCTCGAGGCCATTCATGTTGGGCATCTTCAAATCGGAGATGACCAGGTTGTAGCTGCGGCGTTGCAACTCCTCCAAGGCCTGGACCCCGTCCTCCACGGTGCGCACCACGTAGCCCTCGAGGCCAAGGAAATCCGACAGCATTTCGCGGATAACGCGTTCGTCGTCGACCACCAGAATGCGCGGGCTCTCGGTGCTGAGCGCAAACCCTAGCCGCTCGCCTCCGGAACTGGCGTTCTCAGCAGAGTCGTCCACGGAAATGCCCGGGTCAGCCGTCATTAGTGCGTCGCCTTTGCGATCTAAGTCTACCTCAAACTTAGACCATCGAAGAACTGGTCAAGCTTCTCCCTGCGGGAATCGTCCAGGTAGTCGAAATTTACGCCGCGGTCGGTGACCTCCCAGAAGTCCTTGGCGTGGATGCGCAGCATTTCGGTGCGGATCGAATTGAGACGCTCGGGGCTCTCAGAGCGCATGTCGTCACAAATGCGCTGCGCGTGGCCATCGGCCCGGTGGACCAGATAGTAGGTGGCTAGCTTGACCTGAGCCTTGCGCACGCCGCGCAAGGCCTTCTCGTCAGACTTGGTCTCTGGCTCTCTGTCGACCTCGAGAAAGATCCCCAGCATGTTGTCATGTGACGGCGAGGCAAGCTCGAAGGCGCGCTCGCATAGCGCGCCAAGATCGTGGGCCGAGGTCTCGGTGACAAATCCCATTCCGGCGCCGCGCGCGACCTGGCCGTAGTACGCAAAGTGCTGCGCAATCGCCAGCGCCAGATCGGACCAGCCTTGACGCAGCAGCCGTTCGGCCAGCAGACGATACTGATTGAGGATGTTGTAGCAAGCCCGGACATCGCGGCTGTTGATCGCTCCGCGCAGGTAGGTGTTGAAGTACTTCACCACCGCCGCGACCACGGCACGGTCATCGCGCTGCACGGCCGCCTCGCCCACATAGCGGGTTTCGATGGCAACCACGTGGGCCATCTCAGGAAGATGGTTCAGCGATTCGGAAAACACGCTGCGCAGGTGGCGCAGAATCTTCCACTCGAACCAAAGCCTCTCGCGTTCCAACTCGCGCAATGACTCGGGCTCCATGGCGATGAAGTCGGGGTTGCTACGAATGCGCGGGCCAATGGCGAACCACTCCACGGGCAGGCTCGCCTTGTGAGGCTGGAAGCGAACCACGGCTTCGCGCAAGGCGGCCGTGGCGTGAGAGGCAAGGATCTTGTCTTTCTGAGCCACGGCGTTTACCGCCACGTCGGAAAGATGCTCCATAGCCGCGATGCTGATAGCCTGGCGAGCGGCCAGGTCATGTGCGGCCTTGCGCCCCACTCGTCGGCCCAAGGCCGCGTCAAAGACAGTCTGACCGATGCGCACGATCACCTTGCCGGGGTCGAGGAAGTCGAACACGTAGGCGAAGTACGGGATGAGCAGCAGGAGGCTGGCGCTGGTCATCAGCACGGTCACCACGATGGTGATGCGCGGGACGTAGTTGGTGGAGACCGAGAGCGTGACCCAAACCGCGTTGAGACAGGCCACCACGAAAAAGCCAATGATGGCCAGGTTGGTCTTGTCGCGGAAGAACATGTCCGCGATGCGGGGCGTGTACCGGGTGGCAGCCAGTTGGACCACGATGGACACCACTGTGATGGCGATGCCCAAGACCGCTACGATGATCTGAGCGAGGGCGCCCAGCTCGTTTTGCAGGGTGCCCGCGTCGAGGTCGAGCAGGAGCTGCAGCGGGCCCAGCCGCAGGGACGGGCCGCTCCGTTCGCCCAGCCAGTAGGCATCGAGCAACCAGCACCCACCAAAGATCAAGCCGGCCACCAGAGCCAGCAGGGTGATGCCCGAGGGGAAATGTGGTCGCCAACGCGTGCCACCGCCGGCCGCGACCAGCCCTGGGAGTTCGGCCGAGAGTCTCTTGCCGCTCAAGTGGCTCCTTGCTCGCGCGAGGGCATGCACCGGCACCCGGATGAAGATACAATCATCCCCTCACCATGCTGCTCGCGGTTGATATTGGAAACACTCATACGGCCTTCGGTCTATTCGACGGCGAAGCCCTGCGTCTGGATTGGCGCATGGAAACGCGAGTCGAACGTACGGAAGACGAGTATGCGGCAACTCTGTCAGGGTTGCTTGAGCTACAGGGTTTGACCATGCGGCAAGTCACGGGGGCCATTATATCGTCGGTCGTCCCTCCTGCCACCGCGCCGATGGAACGGCTCTTTGTGCGCTATTTCGGCGTGACTGCCCTGGTCGTCGGGCCGGGGATGAAGACCGGGCTGGCCGTCCTCTACGAGAATCCGCGCGACGTGGGTGCAGATCGCATCGTGAACGCGGTGGCCGCCTATGCGCGTTGGCCGCAGGGGGCCATCGTGGTGGACTTCGGTACGGCCACCACTTTCGACGTGGTCACGGCACGCGGGGAGTACGCCGGTGGAGTCATCGCCCCCGGACTCATCGTGTCGGCCGATGCGCTCTATCGTTCGACCGCGCGTCTTCCACGGGTGGAAATCGCCAGGCCCAAGCACGTGGTGGGCACCAACACGGTGGCCAGCATCCAGGCCGGCCTGGTCTTTGGCTACGCGGGCATGGTCGACGCCCTGGTCAACCGGATCCGCGCAGAGATGAACTACGCACCGAAGGTGGTGGCCACGGGTGGGCTGGGCGCCCTGCTGGCGCGGGAATCGTCCACCATCGAAGAGTGTGACGAGTTGCTGACCCTGCGAGGCTTGCGCATCCTCTTCGAGCGCAACCATGTCTAGCGCACCGGGATCCATGCAGATCCAGCCGCTCGCGGCGACGAGCCTATCGCCGGCGGTGGCCAAGCTGGTGGGTGGCGCGACCCCGGCCAAGCTGATGGCGGCGCGGGGCATGGCACCTTTGCGGCCGGCCGAGTTGCTGGTGGCGATCTATCAGCTCTCGTTCGACGCCGACGCGGCGGTTCGGGCGGCAGCCGAGGCTGCGCCAGCCAGCTTCCCCGACAATGTCATCAACCCGCCTCTGGGCGAGGCACTGCCCGCGCCCTTGCTGCATTACTTTGCCACCCGGCTGTCCGACCAGCGCACCGCCGCCCTAGAGAGAATCCTCTACAACCCGGCTACCGCCGACGAGACTTTTGTCATGCTGGCCGGCCGTCTGGACGAGAGCTTGCTTGAGGTTGTCACCCAAAACGAGGTGCGTTTGTTGCGCTGCCCAGCCATCGTGGAAGCCCTGTTTTCCAACAAGCGGGCGCGCATGTCGTCGGTCAACCGGGCGGTGGAATTGTGCGCTCGCAATGGCGTGCGTCTGGATGGCATCCCGGCTTTTGACGAAATTGTGAGTGCTATCCGCCGGGACCCCGCGGCCATGGATGGGACAACCATTGACGGCCGCTTCCGGGCGGTCTTGACCGCCGCCGAGGCCACTTCGGCCACCGATGGGGAACCCGGGCAAGGGGGGGTGCCGGGCGACGGGGAGGCGGCGCCCGCGGAGAAACGCCGAGCGGCTGGGATGTCGTTCATCAAGTTCGACGAGCTAAAGCTCTTCGAAAAGATCCGGCTCGCGACCGTCGGGAATGCTTACTGTCGCAAGATGCTGGTCCGTGACAGCAATCGGCTGGTGGCCATGACGGTGATTCGTTCGCCGCAGATCACGGACATGGAGATTCAGCGGATCGCGGGTAGTACCAACGTGTGCGACGACGTGATTCGCTATATCGCGAACAGCCGAGACCGCTGCAGGGACTACGCGGTGAAGCTGGCCCTGGTGAGCAACCCGAAGTGCCCGCTCGGGTCGTCGTTGCGCTTCCTCGCCTACTTGCACCCGGACGACTTGCGCAACATCTCGCGATCGAAAAACATCCCAGGCGCACTGGCGACATCGGCCAAGAAATTGCTCCAGCAGAGGGAGGGTGGGCGCCATTGACCAGCATCTCGTGGACCAGCAACGTATTGGATCGCACTGCGCGAGATCCTGGCTAGCATGGCGCAGAGTGCTTCGATGAACGAAAGTGAAGGCAGGTTCAGACCGGGGTTTCTCGTTCGTGTGGGCGCCCTCATGGTGGCGCCGGGTCGGGCGCTGGCCGATATCCAGGCGCAAGCGCGCGGCGGGGTGGGCGATGCTCTCGCGATCTTACTGCTCGGGGTGCTGGTCTTTCGTCTTCCCGCGGTGGCACGCGCGGCGCTAATGGCCCGCGAGGCCTCCTTCGCCGGAATCCTGGCGCTGCTCCTGGGTATCGTGGGCGAGGACCTGCGGCCGGCCTTGCTGGTCGCGCTGTCGGCGGGAATTGCCATCACACTCTTGGCGGGCCGGGGCCGTCGCGATCCGGCGTTGGACATCGAGTTGGGCGCGGCGTGTAGCATTCCCTATCTTTTGCTCTCTGGTCTGGCCGAGTTGGCCGGCTCGCATGCGTCGCTTCCCGGTGCCGCGCGCGTGCTGGGAACGGCGATTCCCGTCATCGCGCTGACCTGGGCACTCGTGGTCTTCATCGTCGGGGTTCGGTTGGCGCGCAGCCGTCCGTCGCGAACGAAGCACACAAACACGGGCGAGCCGGCCGCACCGATGCCCGGACGGGAGGAGCCGCCCAGGCGGGCACTTGTCGCAGCCGCGATCGTGGGCGGGGTTCTCGCCGGTGCGCTCACCCTGAATCTCGTCTGGCTCAGTCACAACCGCGACGCCATCGCGCCGGTCGGCCGCGGGGTTCGCGCGCCCGCTTTCGTGTTGCCACGAGTCGATGGTGTTTCGGGCAGCGTGGCACTTGCCGAGTTGCGAGGCAAGGTCGTGCTGCTCGATTTCTGGGCGCGCTGGTGTCCACCGTGCCTCGCGCTTGCACCCACGCTGCATGACCTCTACCTTGCGCGACAGTCGCAGGGCGTGGAGTTTCTGTCCATCAGCTCCGAAGGCTCCATGGCGAGCAAGGAGGAGATCCAGGACTTCCTGCGCCAGCACCCCGCGCCCTATCCGAGTCTCTGGGATGACCGCGAGGTGGGCGGCTTGTACCGGGTAGTTTCGTTGCCTCACTTGGTCGTTATCGGCCGCGACGGAGTCATTCGTCGGGTGATGGTCGGGCAGAGGGGCAGGGCGGACATCGACGCGGCGATTCAGCAGGCCCTGAATGATTAATCTGCACCTTGTTTGTGCTCGTGCGCGTCAGGCCATAGAATTGTCTGGTGCGACTCGGACGATATGTAGCCGCTGAAGCCCTGGTGTTGGCGAGCGCGCTCGCTGGCGTGGCTTGGGCTACCCGAGCGTCAGTGCATCTTTTCGGTGAGCTCGGACGCGCTGGAGTGGGGCAGCCGCGCAGCCATCGAGGACCGGGCGTGGAGGTTTCAATTGCCCTTCTGCCTCGGGACGAACTGTCGAGACCACCTAACCCTGCCATCGTCGAAGAGCCCGGCGGCACCTTCCTGGGCATGTCCGACGAGATGCTGCTGGAGCGAGTGCGCCACCAGCCCATCCTGGGCATGAAGCTCAACAAGGGGGGTGCAACCCTGTCGTTCCGGGTCGAGCTTGCCGATGGCTCGCGTGCGGCCTTCAAGCCGGCGCAGACCGACTTGCGGACCATTCCGCGCAAGGAAGTGGCGGCCTACCGGCTCAACCGTCTGCTGGGCCTGAACGCCGTACCCCCGGCAGCGCCGCGCATGGTGAGTCGCGAGGAGATCTTCTCGCACCTCCATCCTGACAGCTTGGCGGCCCTGCCGCGCATACGGGCCGAGACGGTTTTCAATCCGATGGGCAAGACCGCTGGCGTGGTCATGTACTGGGTGCCCGAAATCAAGGACTCGGACTTGGACACGCCGGAAGGGATCCACCAGAGCATGCAATGGCTTACCCAAGGGCAGCCCATTCCAGTCGACAAGCGCGCGCTGGCGGCCCAGCTTTCGCAGCTCGTCGTCTTCGACTTTCTGACCTCCAACCCCGACCGCTACAGCGGCGGGAACATGAAGACGTCGGCCGACGGATCACGCTTGCTCTTCATGGACAACACCATGTCCTTTTTCATCGAGCCGGAGGGCAACGAGCACACCCGCTCTATCCTGCGCCGGACGCAGCGATTCTCGGGCCAGCTCTATCAGGCCCTCGACCGGGTCACGGTGCCTGAGTTGGAGCGAATCCTGGCGCAGGCGAGCCCAGACGAGTACCAGATTCTGACCCCGAGCGAGATCCGGGCCGTGGTGGCCCGGCGCGACCTGGTCAGGCGCCACATCGATGGGCTGGTGGCCAGCTACGGCCCG
>PMJO01000368.1:0-10269 GCA_003158455.1 Myxococcales bacterium
CTTCTCCTTCTTGCGGCTCGCCACCAGGAACCGGGGGCTTTCCGGAATGAATAGCAACGAGAAGAAGAAGGCCACGGATGGAACGATCATCACCCAGAACATCCAGCGCCACGCTTCGAATCCCCCAGCCAGGATCGCGGTGGAATCACCCGCCACCTGCGCCAAGAGGTAGTTGCTGAGAGAAGAGGCAAACAGACCTGTGATGATCGCGATTTGTTGAATGGACGAAAGCGTCCCGCGGTACTTTGCCGGCGCCACTTCGCTGATGTAGGCGGGAGCCAGCACACTGGCGGCGCCCACGGCCAGGCCGCCGAGCACGCGAAACAGAATGAACTCGATGGAAGCCCCGGCAAAGCCTGATCCCAGAGCGCTTCCGGCGAAACAAAGGGATGAGATGATGAGGATGGTCCGGCGGCCGAACTTGTCGGCCAACCAGCCAGCCATGAAAGCTCCCGCGGCACAGCCCAGCAGCAGGCTCGCGACATTGAAGCCCGTGCCCACGGAGTCCGAATGGAACGCTTGCTGGAGGCCCTTGACGGTCCCGTTGATGACACCGCTGTCATAGCCAAAGAGGAAGCCCCCGATCGTGGCCACCAGAGTGATGAGGACAGTGAACAAGTAGTTCGTCGTGGCTTTCTCGGGCATCGTGGTCCTTTCCTCTCTTGGGAATCGATCGGGTCGCGAGTGGGGGCAGTGAATTCGTGCGTGGGTATCCTGGGACCTTGCCGCGCATGGAGATCACTTGGCCCGGTGCAGGATGCGGCGTAGTCTAGCCATGCCGCCGACCGCGGCACAAGCCTAGAAATTGTGCTAGTTCGGCCGCGGACGTGCGGCTGCTATTCGACGAAGAAACGATACACGATGGTGTTCCTGTACGTCTCGCCCGGCGCGAGCGCGACACTCGGGAAGCTTGGCTGATTGGGCGTGTTGGGAAAGTGCTGCGGTTCGATGCAGAACGCGGAGCGCTTTTGGTAGTGCCAGCCGCCCTTGCCGACGATGGTTCCGTCGAGGAAATTGCCCGAGTAGAACTGCGTGCCGGGCTCGGTGGACAGGACTTCTAGCGCTCGCCCGGATGCTGGCTCGAGCCCGCGTGCGAGCAGGCCCAGGGCTCCCGGCGGTTTGGCGATCACCCAGTTGTGATCGTAGCCGCCGCCAAATCGGATCTGCTGGTCGTCGGCATCAATGCGCGCGCCGATGACGGTCGGTTTACGGAAGTCGAACGGCGTTCCAGATACGGAGCGCAGCTCGCCCGTGGGGATGAGAGTAGCATCGACGGGTGTGAAGTGCTCCGCGTTGAGATAAAGCCTGTGCCCGAGAATGTCGCCTCGACCGGCCAGGTTGAAATACGAGTGGTGGGTCAAGTTGACGATGGTCTTCTGGTCCGTGGTCGCCGTGAAGTCGACGCGTAGGCTGCCATCCTCGGTCAAGGTGTAGCGGGCAATCACATCGAGATTGCCGGGAAAGCCCTGGTCGAGGTGTTTGCTCAGGTAACGAAGATCGAGAGCAGGCCCAAGCTCGCTTGGCACAGGCTGCGCGGTCCATAGGACTTTGTCGAAGCCCTTGCTGCCGCCGTGCAGCGAGTTTGGTCCGTCGTTGGCTGCCAGATGGTACTCCTGGCCGTCGAGGGAGAAGCGAGCTTTGGCAATGCGGTTGCCGTAGCGTCCGACCAGACAGCCGAAGTACGGGCTCGTTTTCACGTAGTCGTCGACCTTGTCGTAGCCGAGCACGACGTCGGCGAAAGTCCCGTTTCTGTCGGGTACGTGCAGCGACATGACGATGCCGCCGTAGTTGGTAATTCGCGCGTGCATCCCGCTTGAGTTGCGCAGGAGGTAGATCTGCGCGTCACCTTGTGTCTCCAGGAGTTCGACGGTCGCCTTAGCATCACGTTTCGACATGCGTGGAGAATCCGACAGTCGGCCGGTGCCGTCAACTGTCAGTTCGGTGGAAAACGCGGACAGTCGCCGCGAACGGCTCAGTCTCCATCCGTGCGAAACGGCGACGCGGGAAGGTTGGCTTTGTTGAACAGATTGCCTTCCGGCACGTTGGCCCAACCATACCGAACCGCCACAGGCTCTGGCACTGCTGCGCTCGTCACCACCACGGTCTTGCCGCGAATCTTGGCTTGGGCTGGATGGAATACCTTGTCTGGGCCTGCAATTGTGAAACCTTTGAGAGGGCCTGCTTGGGCCACCAGTCCACCGCCGAGATGCGTGAACTGCAACGTCGCCCTGCCACCTTTGACCTGCATCGAGTCAAAGACCGGCCCCGAGTATTCCAGTCGTTCGCCGTAAGCCAGCGCCCGGGCCGCCAGTGCGAGGCGCGCGCCGACCGGCTGCTTGTGCGCGGGATGAATGTCGTTGGCGTCACCGCAATCCATGGTCACGGCCATGGCCGTGTTCGGCGTGTGCTGCCAGGAGAGAAGCTGCGCTTCCCGGAGTTCCGGCGTCATGTCACGGTGAGGTGCGATTTGAACGAAGAGGAACGGGAATTCACCCTCGCCCCACGCCCGCCGCCAGTCGGCGATCAGGGCGGGAAAGAGCGTGCGGTACTGCTGTTCGCGCCGCACGTTGGATTCGCCCTGATACCAGATCACGCCGCGGATAGCGTAGGGCAGAAGTGGAGTGATCATGCCGTTGAAAAGGACGGTGGGTGTGTTGACATCGCCGCTGAAACCTGTCGGGGGCCACGGACCCTCTTGCAGATTCATCCCGATGCGATACTGCCACGGGCCCGAAAGGTCGATTATATGGGAACCCTCAAAGGGTTCCCATGCCCTCCCGCGATGGTCCGCCGCCGGCAGAGCCGGCGGGCTCCCCACGCGGCCGGGCTGCAGCGAAGGCTTGCCTTTGAAAACCAGCTGCAGCTTCTCTTCACCCCAGATGCCACCGCCACCGCCGGTGTCGAGCACGCGCACGGCGATGACGTTGCGGCCAGGCTTGAGCACGGAGGCGGTTACGGCGTATTTTCGCACCAAGTTGTAGCCGGTGGTGAATCCGACTTCCACCCCATTGACCCAGGTGGTGTCGATGTCGTCCACCATGCCCAACTGCAACTCAGCCGCCGCCTGCGCGGCGCTTGCCGGAAGATCAAAGGTCTTGCGGAACCAAACCACGCCGTTGAGGTCAGGTTCACCCGCGTCTTCCCAGAGCGTGGGCAGCGTCATCGATTTCCACGATCCGGCATCCACCAATGCGGGGGCGCTCCAGGATCCGCCCTTGGCCGAACCGGAATCGTTGGCGGCGAACCAGGTTTCGAGCTGCGCTTGGTATTTGCGTCGAGCGGCTTCGGGGTCTGCCATCATCAACTTCAGTTGCTCCGACGTCGCCGCAAAGTCCGGCAACCGGCGCAATCCCGCCTCACTCGTCCACGCTTCCGCGGGCGTTCCGCCCCAGGAACTGTGAACCAGGCCGATGGGCACATGCCGCGCCAGATGCAGGGCGCGTCCAAAGAAATAGCCGACAGCCGTGAAGTCTTTCACCGCCTCGGGCGTGCAAACATCCCAACGACCTTTGACGGTCTGCAAAGGCGTGAGCGCTTTCGTCTGCGCCACGCCGAAATGACGAATCTGCGGGTAGTTCGCCGCGGCGATTTCCTTTTCCCAATTCGCGATGGGTTGCTGTCCAACCCGCAAACCGAGTTGCCGTTCCATGTTCGACTGGCCACTGCACACCCAGACTTCGCCGATGAGGATGTCGGTGAGGGCGATCTTGTTCTTGCCCGAAATGGTCAGCGTGAACGGGCCGCCGGCTTTCATCGGCGCCAAGCGGACCAGCCACTTGCGGTCGGCGCCCGTGGTGGTGGACACCGTCTGGCCGGCGATTTCCACCGCGACGACTTCGCCCGGCTCGGCCGTGCCCCAGACCGGCACCTCCATGTCTTGTTGCAGCACCGCGTGGTCGGCGAAGAGCGGGTTGGGGGTGACCTCGGCGTGGGCTGCGGGAATCTCAGTTGCCAGCATCAGGGCGAGAATAGAAAAGAGTGGACGTTTCATTTTGCGTGTATGCGCGCACGGCCTCGCAGTTCACGGCACGGCTATACTACGGAGCCTCGGCAGGCGCCAACCGCCTGGGACGGACCCTTCCGGGCAAGGCGCGCCAGCGAGGGCGAGGGCGAAGTCCAGGGGCGGGCAGGGCGGGCGACAGGTCGTGCCGCAAGCTTCCCCCTTCCCCCGCTCGGACTTGCGGCTCGGGCGCTCGCGGGGCATGCCAGCACCCAGCGTCAAAGGAGCGCTCGACATCCGGAAAGAGTGCTACTCATGTGCCCGGTCCAAGACGTCACCCACCTTCCCGGTTGCACACGGTGATGCATTATACACCTTGGGTTGGTTTGGAACAGCTTCTCAGAATGCGGATCGCACGGTCGGGCACGCCTCCGGGTGGGCCCGTTGGCGAGGCGCATGCCGGGGTAGGCTTCCTCCACCCAGAAAATACCTCTCGAAACGGCCTAGGCACATCGAGCCTACTGTCACAGAATCTGAGGCAAATCGATGCGCCCCACCGCTTCATCCTTAACAATAGGACCTGCTGCAGGCCCCATACCTCCAAGCTCCAACCGTTGTCCCTAGGAGTACCAATGCCCAACTCGAGACTGATCGGATTCTGCACCTGCCTTGCGACGTTGTTCTGGCTCACTCACTGTGCTCCGCAAGGCACCAGAGTGATTGAATCGCAAGGGGGGGCAGGGACCAGCGGCACGACCGACAGCGGCGGCGCGGTGTCCTCAGGCGGCACGACCTCCTCGGCCGGTGCGACGTCCTCCGGCGGCACGACCTCCTCGGCCGGCACGAGAGCCACCGGCGGTGCGTTGGGCGGCACGACCTCCGCGGCCGGAACGAAAGCCACGGGCGGCATGATGTTCTCGGGCGGCACGCTAGCCACAAGCGGTACCACCTCATCGGGCGGCGCGACCTCCTCAGGCGGAACGAAAGCCACCGGCGGTGCGACCTCACCGGGTGGCGCGACGTTCTCGGGCGGCGCGACCTCATCGGGGGGCACGAGTTCATCGGGTGGCACGACCTCCATGGGCGGCACTACCTCCACGGGCGGCACGACCGCCGCCAGCACGGACTGTAAGGGTCAGGCCCTGGCCAAGCCCGGTGACTCAACCAGCACGTCCAAAGGGTACCTGAATCTGGGCGACATTCGCCTGATCAACAACCGATGGGGCGCCGACAAGCTCGGCTGCAGCAACGCGACCTACAAAGTATACGTCAACGCCGACAAAACCATTGGCTATGATTTCAACCGCCCCACCTGCGGTGGCGCGAAAGCTGATCCCGACTTCCCTGAGGTCGAGTTCGGGGTCGCTCCCTTTGGTAAAGACAGTTCGCTCCTGACCAGTCCGGCGTGTTCTTCGACCACCCTGTTGCCCATCCAGATCAAGAATCTCACCAGCGCGAGTGTAAACATCGACAATTTCGCCAGCACGTACCAGAAGCCAGGCTATTTCGACACCAACTTCGAGTTTTGGATCAGCAAGAACAACCCCGCCACCAGTTCCGACGGGGGCGTCTACGCCGAGATCATAGCGTTCTTTGGCTGGGATGGCGTCCGGATGACCTCGCCGAATGGTTGGCCTTGTGACAAGAGCGGGAGCGTGAGCGCCGGCAGTGCCAGCTACAATCTCTGTCATCAGAGCGACACATGGTCCAGCGGCTGGCGCTTCTTCAATTTCAACGTCAACGGCGGCCCCATGAATACTTTCTCCGGAAAGGCTGACGTCAAGGTGATGCTCGATTGGGTGATGAGT
Source organism: Myxococcales bacterium (assembly GCA_003158455.1). Classification (GTDB taxonomy): domain Bacteria; phylum Myxococcota_A; class Polyangia; order Fen-1088; family Fen-1088; genus Fen-1137. Next base: position 5,749 of record PMJO01000368.1, read on the forward strand.
AAATACAGTGGGTTCACCACTGACATGTGGCTGACGCGCATCGAAGTGGGCACCGAGGTCGACGACAACACCAGTGGCACGGTCAAGATCAACAACCTTACCTTCGAGGTGAACGGCACAACCAAGTCCATCGAACTCGCCCAGTAGCGGGCTAGTGGCGGAAAGATGAGCCAATCCGAAGCACTTGCCGCAACTGCTGTTCGATAGAGTGATGGTTGCTCAGCCCATGCCCATGCGTCGTTCCCACATCCCCGTCTCCCTGGTGGTCGATGGAGGCCGCCGGGAGGTCACTGATGGCGAGTTGGCGCGCGCTCTCATGGCGGGCAGTACGTGGGCGATCACCGAGACATGGCGCCGCTTCGCCCCGGCCGTCATCATGATGGCGTCCCGCGCGCTGGGCTCGGAGTCCGAGGGGGAAGACCTCGCGCAGGAGGCTTTCTATCGGGTATTCAAAAAGGCCAGGACCCTGCGCGAGCCCGACCGGTTGCGCAGCTTCATCTTCTCGTTTGCTATCCGCGTCCTCAAGACCGAGCTGCGCAGCAAGCAGACGCGCAGCTGGTTGTCGTTCCGTCAGCCGGAAGCGTTCGTGGACCTGGGGTGCGAGTCCACGGACATGGAGTCACGCGATCTGCTGCGCAGGTTCTACGCGCTCCTCGACCGCCTGTCGCCGCGGCACCGACTGGTCTTCGCGCTTCGCTACCTGGAATCCATGACAGTCGGAGAGGTCGCCGCCCACATGGATCTCTCGGTCTCCACGGTGAAGCGGTTGCTAGACTACGCCATCCTGAAGTTGTCGCGTTGGATCGAAACTGACCTTGGCTTGGCCGGCTTCTTGGCAGGCAAGGGGTTGAAGCGATGACGACTGCTCCCGGCGACAGCAAGGGACGTGAAGCGCTCACTGACTTGGCCGAGCTGGCCCGCGCCAGCGTGCGGCCACCTACGCCCACGCAGCTTGACCAGGGGCTGGACTCGCTTGCGACCCGTATCGCCGCTGGCAGGGCGCGGCGGTGGCGACTGCTTCGCTGGTCGCTGGTCGGGACCGTAGCGACCGCATCTGCGCTCGCGGCCGTCGGCATCGTCCGGCCTACGAGCACGCGCCGGCCGGCGGCGGGACCCGCATTGACCTACCGGATCGAGGGCGGGAGTCTGGTCGAGGGCGGCTACCTGCGGGAGGCCGGCCACGCCGGCGTCAAGCTGTATTTCACCGACGGCACTGAATTCATTCTCATGCCGGGCACGCGCAGTCGCTTGCGTGCGGTGGACAGCTCGGGGGCGCGGCTCGCCATCGAGCACGGCACCGCTTCCTTCCAGGTGACGCCGAGCAGCGAGCGCAAGTGGATGGTCGATGTGGGCCCCTTCCTGGTCACGGTCAAGGGCACCGTCTTTACCGCGTCCTGGGATGCCACGACCGAGAGGTTCGATCTCAAGCTGCGGCACGGCCGCGTGACGGTCAGCGGCCCGGTATCCGGCGGAGACATTGTGTTGCGGGCCGGCCAGCAGTTGCAGGTCGACCTGTCCAAGGACGAGACCTTCATCACCGAGCAGAAGCCGGACGAGGCCTGGTTCGCAGGCACTGCCGGCCCCGCCGTGCCGGCCGTGGCGGCACCCACGGACCGCCCGCCCGCCGTGCCGCAGAAGCCGGCGGTCCAGGGTGGTGCTGCGCCGTCGCGTCCCACCGCCGCGGCCGCGCTCGAGGGCGACCACCGCTGGGCCGAGGAGCTGGCCGCCGGCCATCTGGACCGCATCCTCGCCGAGGTCGAGAAGGCGGGCGTGAAAGCCACATTGGATAGGGCGACGAGCGACGATCTGTTCGCGCTGGCCGATGCGGCTCGCTATCGCAGACGCGTGGATCTGGCGCGTGAGGCCTTGCTGGCGGAGCGCCGGCGCTTCCCCAGCTCGCCTCGCACGCTCGATGTCGCCTTCCTGCTCGGCCGCGTGGAGGAAATGAGGGAGCGCGGGATTGCCCAGGCGGTCGAATGGTACGATGATTACCTGACCCGGGCGCCGAACGGCACCTATGCCTCGGAAGCCCTGGGCCGCAAGATGACGCTGACGAACAAACTGGAAGGTGCCGCCCGCGCGCGGCTGATCGCGCAAGAGTATCTCCGACGTTTTCCGACTGGCACCTATGCCGGGCCGGCAAGGGCCCTTCGGCGCGGTCCCTGATCGGTCATCGCCTGTGGCGCGAGTTCTCGCTGTCCTCTCGTTGATCTGGCTGCTCAAGGCAGCGCCCTGCCTAGCGGCCAGCGTGCTGATCGTACGGCCGGCAAATTCTCCGCCCGTCATGGTCGAAACCCTCGTGCGGTTGCAAGGCGAGCTGACCTCGGCGGGGTTCGCGACCGAGATCGTCGACGCTGCCGCGGGCGACGGGCCCGACGGGCACGAATCGCGCGCCGGGCTGGAACGGCTGGCGGAGCGCCGGGGCGTCGATGCCGTGGTCGCTGTCGTGGGCGATCTTTCGCCGGATTCGGTCGAGGTCTGGGTCATCGACAAGGTGACCGGCAAATCGGTCGTACGCCGGGTGCCCTTTGAGCCAAAGGCCCCGCGTGCCACGAGAACCCTGGCGATTCGAGCCATCGAGCTCTTGCGTGCCAGCTTCCTCGAGATCGACTTGGCGGCGCGCGAGCGACAGAACGAGCCCAGCGCCGCGCCGCCGCCCGCGGTCGTGCACTTCATGGAAATGGAGCGACTGGCGAGACACCCAGAGCGCTTCGGCGTCGAGGTCGGCGGTGCCGCGGTCACGAGTCTTGACGGGGTCGGCCTGGCGGTAATGCCTCTCCTGCGCTTCGACTGGGCGCTGGTCCCCTGGTTCGTCGCGCAAATGGCGCTGGCCGGGCTAGGCACGCGCCCCACCATTGAAACCAAGGCGGGGAGCGCGCAGGTCGCGCAGTCCTATGGCCTGCTAGGGGCCTGCTTCCGCTTCCGCACTGGTGAACGGTGGCGTCCCGTCGCGCTGTTTTCCGCCGGCGTGCTGCACACCTCGGTCGAGGGCCGGGCCGACTCGCCGAACCAGGGCCGCTCGGCCGAGCAATGGTCGCTATTGCTCGACGGCGGGGTGGGCGTGGCGTTGCGGATGCCCGATCGATTCTACCTGTTGCTCGTGGCCCACGCCCAGATGGCCGAGCCGTATCTCGCCATTCGTTTCATGGATACGGTGGTCGCCACGTCCGCGCGACCCAATTTGCTTCTGACCCTCACCATCGGAGCGTGGCTATGAAACGACGGGGACAACTCGCGCTTCTCGGCCTGGGCTGCCTGGCCCTGGCGTCCGGCGGTTGCACGCGCGCCAATCTTGATGCCATCACGCGCGTGCCGCCTGTCGATGGCAGCAGCGGCGGCGACGGCGCCGTGACCGGCGGTAGTGACAGCGCCGCGATCGACGGTGGTGACAGCGCCGCGATCGGCGGTGGTGACAGCGCCGCTACCAGCGGTGGTGACAGTGCCACAGCCGTGACCTGTCCGTCGCCCGCGCTGCCAGCCGCCGACACGACGAAGACGATCCAGGTGGGCACCACCAGCCGCAGCTACCTCCTGCACGTTCCGTCGGCCTACGACGGCAGCAAGCCGGTGCCGCTGGTCCTGGATTTTCACTATCTGGCCAGCTCGGGCACGATCGAGCGCACGATCTCACCCTATCCGGCGCAGATCGACCCCGAAGGCGCGGTGATGGCCTTCCCGAACGGGCTATCCGGTCCGTCGGGCGCCGCCTGGAACTTTGGTCCGTGCTGCGTGGCGGGCGTCGACGACGTGGCCTTCGTCAGGGCGCTGGTGACCGACGTCGAGAAGGTCGCCTGCATCGACCCCAAGCGCGTATACGCCGTCGCCACCTCGATGGGCGGTGGCATGGCATACTACCTCGCGTGCCACGCGGCCGACGTGTTCGCCGCGGTTGCACCTTCCGCGTGGGATCTCTTGCAGGAAAATGTTGGCGACTGCCAGCCATCGCGCTCGATCGCGGTGATCTCGTTCCGTGACACCACGGATACGCTGGTGCCGTACGCCGGCGGAGTATCATCTGTTGTACCCAAGATGTCGATTACCTTCCTGGGCGCGCAGGCCACGTTCCAGAAGTGGGCGCAGATCGATCAATGCACCGGATCGCCATCGGTTGAAGACGCCAACGGTTGCTCGACATATGCCAAGTGCCAGGGCGGCGTGGAGGTGGTGCTCTGTACAAAACAAAGCGGCAATCAGGACACTGGCAGTCCGAGCATCGCCTGGCCGTTCCTCAAGCAGCACCCCCTGCCGTAGCGGAGGCGGACAGGCCCGACAGCAAGCTCTGCGCCCTGCTGGAGTGGCCGCAGCCTCCGACTCGGCGCGCCTTTTTCTCGTATTTTCTTGGCCCAGTTCCTAGAGTCGCCGCGACTGCAAGTTGATGTGCTTCATTGTACGCGGAGGTAACCGTTCATGAACATCCGTCACCGGAATCTAGCAAGAATCGTTTTGCTACTTGGCGTTGTAAGCTGTGGGCTTTGGGGCTGCGGCCAATCGAGCGGAGGCGGGACCACGGCGTCCGGCGGA
>PMJO01000368.1:10303-28696 GCA_003158455.1 Myxococcales bacterium
GTCCGGCGGAACGCCCAGCTCGGGTGGAAGCGTTGGTACCGGCGGCGCAGCGGTATCTGGCGGCGTGACCAGCACGGGTGGCAATCCTGGAGGCGGAAGCAGCGCTACCGGTGGCCGCGTCGCCACGGGCGGCAGTAGCAGTGCAGGTACGGGAGCGGGAGGAACGAGCCCCACAGGTGGCAACTACGTTGATGGCGGCGCCACTGCGCGAGGCGGCGCGACCGGAACGGGCGGCAAGGGTGACGCCGGACTCGCCGGCGCGGTCGCGGGGGGCAGCGGCAGCGGCGGAAGCGGCGGCGGCGCGGGCGGTAGTACCGGAAGCGTCACCTGCCCATCCGGTGCGAAGCCGACCGACGCCACCAAGAACCTCACCGTCGACTCAATCGCTCGCAAGTACATCTTGCACGTGCCGAGCGCGTACACAGGCACCACGGCTGTTCCGTTGGTGCTCGATTTTCACCCAATCGGCGGATCTGCCAGCGCGTGGAGGACGAGTTCTCCGTACCCCGCGGTCATTGACAAAGAAGGGGTGATCTCGGCGTTCCCAGACGGTCTGACAGGTCCGTCGGGGCAAGCTTGGAACGTGATAGGTTGTTGCGTCTCCAAGGTCAATGGCGCTGACGTTGATGACGTTGCCTTCGCGAAAGCGATAATCGCTGATATCGAGAAGGTCGCCTGCATCGACCCCAAGCACATCTACGCGGTGGGCTTCTCCATGGGCGGCGGCATGTCCAATTGGCTCGCGTGCAAAGCGGCGGATGTGTTTGCCGCTTCCGGGCCAGCTTCGTTCGACCTGACACAACAGAATGAGACAGGTTGCACGCCTGCGCGTCCCATTACCGTGATCGAATGGCGTGGCAAAACTGATAACGTCGTGCCCTATGCGGGGGGTCATTCGACGTTCGTGACAGGAATGCCACTCGACTTTCTGGGAGCTGTTGGCACGTTCCAGAAATGGGCAAGTCTCGACGGATGCACGGGTAATCCCAGCGCGGCGGATTCAAGCGGCTGCCAGACGTATTCTCAGTGCGGTGGTACTCCGAGCGTTCAGGTCACGCTGTGCACGGACGCCAATGGTGGGCATGAGGCGGCGAACGCCGGCATCGTGTGGCCGATGCTAAAGAAGTATGCGCTGCCCTAGCTTGCAGATCCCTTGAACAAGGAGGGTTCGTCATGTTCAGGCACGAAGCTTGTGCAGCCCTGGTCGCGTTCGCGGTTCTGGGCGGCGGATGCTCTTCCAACAACGCAGGGATTGCTAAGGGGACCGGCGGTGGCGCCGGTCCGGAATCGGGTGGCGCATCCAGCGTGGGAGGAACTCGGGGCAGCGGTGGAGCGGTCGGCACGGGTGGAGCTTCCGGTGGCCAGCCCGGTTCCGGCGGCGCGATCGGCACTGGTGGTAGGGTGAATAGCGGTGGCACCACAGGGGGACCGACTGCCACGGGAGGTCGGGTGAGCGCTGGCGGTACTACGAGTGGAACGAGCAGCGCCGGAGGACAAGCTACCAGCGGCGGCACATCGGGCAGGACGAGTGCCGCCAGCGGCGCGGGTGCGGGAGGCGCTGGTGGTGTGGTTATCGACGGCGGCGCGTCCTCGACTGGTGGGGTCGGTGGTGCTTCCGCGGGTTGCGGTTCGGCGAATACCACTTCGCCTTGCAGCAAGTCTGGAACCAAGTGCAGCCTGGATGTCAGCGGCAAGACACGGACCTACTACGTGCAACTGCCGGCGAGCTACAGCTCTTCCAAGCAATACCCCGTGGTCTTTCAGTTTCACCCCATGGGTGGCTCGGCCGAGCAAGCCCTGAACGAGTATGGAATCAGCAAGGGCCTTCCCGACGCGATCTACGTCACACCCCAAGGGCTGGTGTCCGCGTCCCCCGGCTCCGATGCCGGCACGGCCGGCTGGCCCAACACCAGTGGCCAGGACATCGCCTTCACCAAGGCAATGCTTGCAGACGTGCAGGGGAAGTACTGCGTGGACAACGCCCGCATCTTCTCGGTGGGATTCAGCTACGGCGGCATGATGTCGTTCGCGATCGGCTGCGAAATGGGAGACGTGTTCCGCGCGATTGCGCCGATGTCGGGCGCGCTTTATAGCGATTTCAACTGCAAGGGCACCGGCCACGCCGTTGCCATGTGGGGATCGCACGGCCTGTCGGACAACGTGGTCGCGATTGCGGACGGACGCGCCGCGCTCGCCAAGATCCTGCAACAGAACCACTGCGGGAGCAGTACCACCCCCGTGGATCCGAGCCCCTGCGTGTCCTACCAGGGCTGCGACAGCGGGTACCCCGTGACCTGGTGCGAATTCGAAGGCAGCCACCAACCCCCGAGCTTCGGCACCAGCGCGATCACGGCTTTCTTCAAGACGTTCTAGTCGGCGCCAAACGGTTGCCCGGGGATTTGGCGCGGTGAGGGCAGGGCGGGAGGCAGGACCTGCGGGAGAGCACTCGACGTATCGGTATGGCCGTCGGCAAACCGTATCCTGCAAGGTCTCGCGAGGTCCGATCCGGGGTACACTGCCGGCGTGCCTGAGCTGGAGGTCGTAGTGGAAACGCGCCTCCCGTCGATGAGCCGAGGTACACTGCTGTCGTGATCGCGCCTCGGCCCAACAAGTTTTCCGGCATCGCAACCCTGGGAGGGTTCACTACGCCCTCGGCACCCGCCTCCCACCCTGCCTCCCCTAGGCGAAGCCCGTCAGGCCATCGGGGAACGTTATCCACGTCTTGGGCCTCAGCAACCCGCCATCTGGGGCAGCAGCTTGCATGTCTTTCGGACGCGCGGCTGATCTTGCTCGTGGCGCTGCTGCTCTTCGCCTTGGCGGCGTGGCCGCTCTTGCTCGTGGATCTGCCGCCTTTCCAGGACCTGCCCCATCACGTGGCCACGTCGCACATCGTCGCGCATCCCGACCTCTATCCGGAGTATGTCTTCAACGGCTTTTTCAAATCGAATTCCCTGCTCACTCTCTGGCTCTACGTGGTAGGCAGCCACGGCCTGTTCGGGGCTGCGCGAGGCTTTATCGCCGTCGTCCTGGCCATGAACGCTCTCGCCCTCCCGCTTTTCATGCTTCATTTTGCGGGGCGACGCAGTCTGCTGGTCGCGATGCTCTTCGTCTGGCCTCTGGTGCACGGCTTCTTCGTTTCCATGGGGATGCTGAACTTCGCGTTCGCATTTGCACTCTCGCTAATCCTGTTGACGGTGATCGATCAGCAACGGGAGCGCCCCACCCTGATGCGCGGTTTTAGCATCGCCGCCATCTCGGGCGCGGTCTGGTACGCGCATCCGTTTCCAGTTGCAGTCGTGGTCGGGCTCGTCGCCATGCACGTCGCCACCCGTTCCACCTGGCAGGCGCGATTCAGGGCCAGCCTCGAACTTCTGTCACCGCTTGCGGTGGCTGGGCTTCTGTCTCTCGTGACTGCGCAGCAGCACCTGGTCAAGGTCGAACGCTCCTCGGCCGTGGCCTCTGCCGCGATTTTCTACCTCAATCCGCTGGAGATCGTTGGCCACCTCTGGCTCGACGCTTCCGGCGCTCTCACGCGGTGGGGAAGCATGACCATCGTCCCAGCGCTCATGTTGCCGTACTTTGTTTGGAAACAACGACGTGTGGACAGAGCCGGGCTTCGCCCGGCGGAGTCCATCGCGGGAGGAGGGGGCGGGAACCCCACCAGGGTTCCCGCGTCTGATCGACGGGTATCGCGCCCTTTCTTCTCGGTACCGGCCCTGGCGGTTGTCGCTGTCGCCTATGCCGCCTTGCCCGTGACGCTGAGCAATTGGTCGTATCTCCACTGCCGGCTGGTTCCGTTCTTGTGGGTGGGGCTTGCATTGCGACTTCCAAGCACACTGCCCCGGCCGATCGCGGTCGCGCTCGCGGCCTGCGCGCTGTCGTTTTCGACTGTCATGGGCATCGATTATTTGAGGCTGGACCGCGACAGAGCGGAATTCACGGCCGGAATGGACGCCGTGCCAGCACGAGCCACGTTGCTTCCATTGCTGTTCGAGAAGAGCAAGACCAGTGATTTCACGGCAAGCCTGACCCACGCTTGGGGCTACTACACGGTGGCGAAGAATACGTCTGCGCCGCTGGTGTACGCGATGGAGCGCTCCTACCCGATCATCTACCGAGACTTTCCACCAGATGCGATTATCCAACCTGCCCTCGACCGATTCGCCGAGCTGCACGCCACCCCTGCGCAGGTGTGCAAGATCCTCCGCCAGTTCCCCGTCGAATCGGCATGCGCAACGGTCTGGCGCGAGCTGTGGAATTCCTTCTGGCAGCAAGCAGAGCCCCGTTTCAGTCACTTGCTCACCTGGGCCATCCCACCCGAAGCACGGCCCATGATCCCAGAACGTTATCATCGCATCTTCGCAGCAGGCGATCTCGAGATCTACGCACGAAGAGATGAAACCATTGCCGGGTACTGAGTACAGCTGCGGGCATAGAGGCCAGCGCTCAGGTTGAGGGCGTCGGCGCGGGAGTGGAGCGCGGTGAGCCAAAATCGATTGACCTTGGCACTTGCACTCGTGTCGCGATAGGTTCGAGACGTGAAGCGCTCACGGTCTGTCTACTCTCGAGGTCGCTCAAGTCACCTCATGCGTGTGGCGGATCGCCCATGAGGGTGCTTCTCATCAAGCCCTATTCGCACTTTCCGACCCGCATCCCGCATCTGGGGCTCGGTTATCTCGCCACGGCACTGCGACACGCAAAGCACACGCCGTTGATCGCGGATTGCACGCGGGAGCGCATCAATTGTCGCGGTTTGTTGCGCCTAGCTCGAGAGTCGGCAGCCGAGGTGGTTGCGATCTCGATGTTTTCTGCTGACTTTCCGGTCGTCGCCGATCTGATTCCCAAGCTGCGTCTAGCCCTGCCAGACGCACGCCTGATCCTCGGAGGTCCGCATCCCACGGCCCTGCCGTGCGACACACTCCACCAACTACCCGAGGTCGACTATGTTCTCGCTGGGGAGGCAGAGCTGAGCCTACCGCGCCTGCTCGAGCAGCTGGCGTCCGGCACCGTCGATGGCGACGCGATTCCCGGGCTGGCCTGGCGGACGAACGGTCAGATTCGGGCAAGCCTGCCGCGTTGGGAGAATGACCTCGATTCGCTCGGCTTCCCTGCTTGGGATCTACTAAAGCCAGAGCTGCAGCGGATTGCCCCGCACGGCGCATTCGTGCGGCAAATGCCCGTAGCGCCGATCATCACGACGCGCGGCTGCCCTTTCCCTTGCACCTTCTGCGCGGCGCGGGTGATCAGCGGCGTTCCGCTGCGCGCGCGCTCGATCGCGCACGTGCTGGATGAGATCGAGCTGCTCGTACGCCGCCACGGCATTCGCGAGATCCACATCGAAGACGACAACTTCACCGCCCGCCGCAAGTACGCGCTGGAGTTCTGTGAAGGCGTTAGCCGACGTTTCCCTGGGCTCACATGGTGCTGCCCAAACGGTGTGCGCCTCGACACCCTCGACGCCGAGCTGCTGGCGGCCATGCGTCGCTCCGGTTGCTACTCGCTCTCGGTGGGCATCGAGTCCGGTTGCGACAAGGTACTCGAGGCCATCCAGAAAAGAATCAATACGGACCAAGTGCGCGAGAAAGTCGAGCTGATCCACCGCACTGGCCTGAAGACCACCGGCTTCTTCGTCATCGGATTGCCCCAAGAAAGCGAAGAACAGATCCGCCAGACAGCGCGCTTCGCCCGTTCGCTGCCACTCGACCACGCGCAATTCAGCGTTTTTCTCCCACTGCCCGGCACCGTATTCTTCGATTCGTACGTCCAGAAGGTCGGTTTTGAGGCAGTCCCCTGGAAGAACTTCTATACGACCGATCCCGTACAGTGGCCCGGCGGCATTCCGGTTGCGCGACTGGGCCAGCTGCAGCGACAAGCATTCTTCACCTTCTACTTCCGCTCGCGGATCTTCCTGAACATCCTACGGGAGCTGCGCGGCCCACGTCACTTCTGGCACCTCATGCGGCGCGCACTCGCGATCTTCAAGCCGATGGATGCCGCACGTCGGATAGCAAGCTCGTACTCGAACGAGAAGAGCAAGCCTTCGCATCAGTGATCAGGACTTCTCCCCAGCCGCACGAGTTGTGAGGCAGGTCCCCAGATCGTCTTGGCGCCCAGTGTCATCCGATCGGACGCTGCCCACAACCTGCTTGACCGCGAACCGGCCAAACGCTAATCAGGGTAAACTCGACCTATGCGCCCGCTTCGCGTTGCCATGGTAGCCGAGAGCTACTTCCCCACGCTCGGGGGCATACAGGAGCATGTCCGCAACATGCGGAACCTCCTGTGTCGCCAGGGCATCGAGGTGAGCATCCTTACCGGGAGTCCGGTCGTGCCTTCGGTCTGCGGACCGGAGGACGCCGAGCGAGGCGTGATCCGAATCGGCCGCACCCACACTTTCCGCACGGGGGGCACTTTCACCCAGGCGACCATCGGCCCCGCGGCCGCATGGAATTTCCACCGGGCGCTTCGCAGGGGGCAGTTCGATGTCCTCAACATCCACGGGCCTTGCGATTTTGGGTTGGCATTCTTCGCGCTTGCGATGTTTCGCGGACCCAAGGTCTTGACCTTGCACTCCTGTTTTCCTGACGCGTCCTGGCGACATGGCGTGGCGCCCTACTACCGATGGGTTTTCCGTCGAGCCGCCGCGGTGATTGCGGTTTCCGAGGCGACCGCGCAGTCGATGTGGCGCTACGCCGAATTCAACCCCATCATCATCCCCAACGGCATCGACGTGCCCTACTGGAGTGCGCGACCGAGTCCGCGCTACCTGCGACCGGGAATGCGCAACCTTGTCTACTTGGGCCGCTTGGAAGAACGCAACGGCCCCGACCTGGCCGTCGATGCTTTCACCAAGATCGCGGCGACCGTTCCAGACGTGCGGCTGCTCATGGCGGGCGACGGTCCGATGCGCGCCTCCCTGCAAGCCAAGGTTCCACCCCATCTCCAACCGCGGGTCGAGTTCCTGGGGCCAGTCTACGATGAGCGGCCGGAGTTGCTCGCGTCGTCGTCGGTCTTCCTGCTGCCCGCGCGCGCGGTGGGCTTTTCCATCATGGTGCTCGAGGCCTTTGCTGCCGGGTTGCCTGTGGTGGCGCTCCCGGCACTCGGAACCGATCGGGCCGGTGAGCACTGGTCGAACGTCGTCCTTGCCAAAGACGCCAGCGTAGAAGCGTTTGCCCGTGCGGTGCTCGAAACCCTCCAGCGCGAGCCGAGCGCGCGCATCGCGCGCGGAAAAGCCATCGCGGAGTCTTTCGACTGGACCAAGGTCGGCGGCAAGATCCTCGACGTTTTCGAACGCGTGGTCGTACCACGTGCTGATCTGGTTCGCGCGCGACCCGAGGCCGCAGCATAGCGATGGGGGCCAAGGCGCGGGCTTGGTTTAGCCGCGGGCTCCTAGTCCTGGTGGTCGTGGCCGGTGTCTTGCTGGTACTCGGGCTGCCGGGAATTCCGGCGTGGGGACGGGCGGTGATGTTGCTTGTCGGCTTCGGCGTGGGCGTCGGCATCGCGTTTCGGCAGATCCCGGCCTTCGATCCGCTGGGCCGTGTCCGTTGGCGAGTGCCCGGGCGAGATGCGCGCGTGTGCGCACTTTCCTTCGACGACGGTCCCAGCGCAGAGACGATGCGCCTGCTCGACATCTTGGCCCGCTGCCAGATCAAGGCGACCTTCTTCGTGCTCGCCGACAAAGCTCGTCGCCATCCCGACGTGTTGCGAAGGTTGGCTGCGGAGGGGCACACCGTGGCCTTGCACGGCAACAGCCACGCCAAGCTTCATCGCGCCAGTGAGGCACAGATCGAGCGCGAGCTGTCCGCCGCGGTTCGCGGGCTCCATGAGCTTGGCGTCACCCCTGTCCGACTATATCGTCCACCGCACGGCCTCAAGAACTCGGCCGTCTTTCGCGTGACGAAGAGGCTCGGCTTCCAGATTTGGGCATGGAGCCGAGGCATCTGGGACACCGATGGGCCGGCACCCGAGGTGCTGGTCAGAAGGGCTACCCGTTTCGCCTGCTCGGGCATGGTTCTGCTGCTTCACGACGGCCGCGGCAATGAAGAGAAGCCCAATATCGAACCGATGCTGTCCGCACTGCCGCTGATTGTGGAACGGCTGCGCTCGCGCGGCTTTGGCTTCGTGACCTTGGACCAAGTGTGACCTTGCGGTACGCGAAAATCGTTGTGCGCTGCTTGCCGCTCTGCCTGCTAGGGGTGGTGTTCTGGCGAGAGAAACCGTGGCAGGTGCAGCTGTCGTCGAGCATGCCTTGGGCGATCGCCGCGACCGTGCTCCTGAATTTCGGCGTGTTCTTGCCCATCAAGGCGGCGCGCTGGCGGGTGGCTCTCACCGATCCGCCCCCTTTTCCGCAGGTATTTGCCGCGACCATAGAGGGCCTGCTGGCCAGCGCAGCCATCGGCTTCGGCAGCGGCGATGTGGTGCGATCGGCGCGTCTGCGCGAGCACACGCAGCGCCTCCCCGCCGACTACGCGTGCACCTGGGCCGAGCGCGGCGCCGAAGTGTTGGCCTTGGCGATCCTCGTCTTCGTCGCGGCCGCAGTTATGAAGCTCGGGGCTCTTGCCATGGTCCTCTCGGCGCTGGCTGCGATGGGCTACCTCGCCCTGCTGGCGACCGGTCGATGGCTGGTGCCGCGGCTCGGCGCCTGGCCGCGCCTGCAGCGTCCGCTGTCAGCGGGACTGTCGGCGTCGACGCCCAAGCGCGTGGCCGGCATGGCGGCCCTGTCGCTCGCCGGGTGGGGCAGCGAGATCGTGATGCTTGTGCTTTTTCAGTCGGCCTTCCATTTGAACTTGAGTTTCCAGGTGGCCCTTCTGACCTTGGTCGGCATCAACGCGGCCATCGTCATCCCGACCTTGCCAGGGAACTTTGGCACCTTCGAGGCCGGCGCCATCATGGCGCTCGTCATGTGCGGCGTTCCGCGCGACATCGCGGTTTTCTACGCCTTGACCTATCACTTGACTCACGCCATTCCCGTCGCGCTGGTAGCCACCACGGTGTACCTGGTTCGCTCGCACCGTCGGTCATCCGATCGAGCCCGAACATGAGGCGCGAGGCTACCGAAATCGCCGATAGATCACGACGCCAAGTCGAGTCTCCACCGGGCGGTAGTGTTGCGCAAGGTAGGCGGCAAGACGCGGATAGCGCGTGACGGGAAACTTGTCATAGCCGTCCCAGCCGGCGGCCGCGGCATCCACGAACAGCGCGGGACGCCTCGCCTCGAGGTCGGCAAACAGCATCCCCCAAGCGGCCGGCAGCTGGTTGCCGTCGGCGTCCCATCGGCCGGTTTCCGTGGGGGTGCCAGGGCTTTCGCCCGTCACGTAGTTGCAGAACGAGAAACGCGATCCCATCGGCCTTTGTGCCAGCACGTAGAGTTGTGGTGAGTTTCCCCAAACGAACACACGTTCCTCCGGCGACGTGAGTGCGGCCATACGAATCGCGACGTCGTGGTAGTCCGGTTCACTCTCGTCCAGCGCCGTCGCCAGCGGTCTGGCGAAGCTGGCCAAGGCGAAGAAGACCAGCGCCGGCAACCCACACAGAAGGGCGAGGGCGACACGAAAGTGGCGGCCTGTGTTCCACAAGACAAGCAAGCCAGGGCCGGCGAGGAGACAAAGCGGCGCCAGAATCAGATGGAAATAGTGGCCGAAGAAACGTCCGCCCGTGCTCACGGCGACCGCCGAGGTGGCAAGCCACAGCAGGGCCAACACCGCCACAGCTGATGGCGGCGCGAACTCCGATGGTGGCGCCCTGTGGGCGCGAAAACGAGCAACCCGACCCACCCGTACGGCGGTCGTCGCTGCGCCCGCGATTCCAAAGGCGTAGGGAACCAGCGCGACCCCGCCGATCATCAGGGTTCTGCGCAGTCCGCGCGCGATCGCCGTCGTCCCTTGCAAACCCGCTCCCAGGTAGGAAAAGTTGAACCGGAACCAATAGATAGTCGCATCCAGGTTGCCCGCGACCGCACACCCGGCAAGGTAAGCGGCCGCGGGCACTAGCGAGCCCGCGACCTGACAGGCAGCCAAGACCGCAGCTCGCGACCAGCGCAGCCTACCGAGAAGCGCCGGCCAGGCTAGCATGCCGGCCGAAACGCCGAGAAACGTGAGCCCCTGGTACTTGAAAAGCGCCGCGATCCCGACCAGCAAACCGACGCTGAGGTGAATCAGCACATCGCGTGCCTTTGACGTTGGCCTGCCGAAGTTCCGCACGAGCAGCCAAGCGGCCATCGCCTGCGGCGCCAGCACGAACAGTTCGCAGTTGGCGGCCAAGGCGTCGTAGTCGTGCCACGTGGTGGAGAAGATCATGAACAGGGCTGCGCCCGCGAGCCCGGCGCTGCCGCTCACAGTGCCTTCCTGACGCTTGACCGCGAAAAGGAAGGCCGCGGTCAGCAAGACCGAGAGCACCACAAGCGCATGTGCGCCGTGGGTGTTGTAGGAGCCAAGCACGGCAAACCCTGCCCGGTAGACGTGGTAGATGAGCGGCGGCTTGTGATCGACCACGTCGCGATAGAGCAAGTCCCCCCGCGCAAGCGCGTCGGCGGTGGTCGCGTAGATGGCTTCGTCATCGGACAGAAGCGGCCGAAAGAAGGTCGGCAGCCGCAGCAAGATTCCGAGGGCGAAGAGGGCGAGAACAAGATTCGCCCGCCGGCGCCGAGCCGCCGGGCAAGGAATCTCGGTCGGGAGAGTCGCTTCGAACACCGGTCTTGGCCCCTTGCCTGCGCCGAAGTGTCGCATTGTCTCCCCTTCCATCCAAGAGCGCAGGTGGGGCGAGTTGCAGTTCGTCGCCAAGCGAGGCATCGCGCTGCCGGAGCGCGGCAATGGCTGAGCTCGGGCGACAGCGGCCCGGGAGGCGCAGGGGACGTTGGACGCAGGTCTGGTGTGCCTCGGCTTGTGAGTTCCGCACGGTTGAGGCATAGATACGCCGAACCATCAAACACGGACACCGATGCCTGACAACACCACTGCAGATCATCCATCTCGTCCTGTGCTCGTGAGCGTCGTCATTCCCTGTTTCAACGAGAAGGCGACGATCATCCCGTTGCTCAAACGCGTGCTGGCTGCGCCGTTCGACAAGCAGGTCATCGTTGTCGACGACGGCTCAACCGACGGTACGCGTGATCTCCTCCACGAGTATGCCTCGGCCTTGGATGTCGTCCGCGTTATTTTCCAGGAGCGCAACCAAGGTAAGGGCGCGGCCCTGCGAAGGGGTTTTCAAGAGGCGCAGGGTGAGGTGGTGATTGTCCAGGACGCGGATCTCGAGTACGACCCGAATGAGATCCCAATGCTGATCGCGCCCATCGTGGAGGGTCGCGCCGATGTCGTGTATGGATCACGCTTCCTCGGTGGGCCACACCGGGTACTCTACTACTGGCACTCGGTGGGCAACCGGCTGCTCACCACCATCTCGAACATGGTGACCGACCTGAATCTCACCGACATGGAAGCCTGCTACAAGGCTTTCCGCCGAGAGATCATCCAATCGATCCGGCTAGAAGAGGATCGGTTCGGGTTCGAGCCCGAGATCACGATCAAGATCGCCCGCAAGCCCGGGATTCGTATCTACGAGATGCCGATCTCGTACGACGGGCGACGGTACGACCAGGGCAAGAAGATCGGCGCAAAGGATGGCTTTCGCGCCCTCTACTGTCTGGCGAAGTACGGGCTGTCCAGGTAGACGGCCGGAACCGCCCCATTTCGCGAAGAAGCTAGAAGTAGAACGAGAACCGGAGCCGGACGTTGTACGTGTCGTCATCGAAGGTGACCGGCGGGTCGTTCCCGGCGATGAGCCAGTGTCCCCTGGTGTAGCCTGCGACCAGCTTGATGTAGAGCTGCTGGAAGGCAACGTATTGGACGGCCACGAAGCTCTGCCACAGCCAGTACTTGTCCACCACGCCATTGCGGAGGAGATTGTTCTGATCTTCCGTGTGGGTGTACACCCCGCCCACGCCGAAGATGAGCGGATGTCTGGGATCGCCGTTGGAGACGTTGGCGAAGCCGCCGAAGCTGGTGCGGGAAAAGCTCGTGAAGTTGTCTCCGTTGGCGTTGACTATCTTCTGGTATCCCTGGGCGCCGTTGAGGCCGAACTCGATGTGAGGTTGGAAGATGAACTGAATCGCGCCTCCGACTCCCTTCTTTGTAGTATAGCTCAGGGTGTCTGATTTCGTCGGGTCATGCTGGTGTTGGTATTCCGTGCCTGCCTTGAACTTGAGCCAACCCAGGTCAAGGATGGCCACCGGACGAGTCGCATACATGGGCTGGTTGCTGGGGTTTCCCACCGTGGCGAGCAGCTCGAAGCGAAGAATGCGCAGTGGATAGTAGTGGATGGCGAAGTTTCCGGCGGCGCCCATCGGCGGACGGTACTGGTTGTCGTCCAGGAGGTACGGCAAGATCTTGGCGTTCCCCATCTCGTAAGGTCCGACCGGGTCATTGCGCTCGTAGGTATTCTCGTCGAAGGCCATGCCGACGTGAAAGACCTCCCAGCCTTCGAAACGGCCAACCTGCAAATCCCAAACGTGCCACTTGCCCACGCGCAAAAAGAGATCATCGGTGTCAGCGCCGCCGACATCTACGCGGGCGATCGATTGATCCTCGGTGCCAACCAGCTCGGCTTGCCCCTGTACGAAGTACCCGTCGCCCAGGGAGTAGGTCGGCGTGACCCGAAGCAAGAGGCGGGCCTGCTGTTGCCAGGCGAACTTGTCCTTACTGAAAAGTGCATCAAGCCCCGAGGCGTTGGAGCTCCACGGGCCGTACTTCACGTACGAGGTGTCGACCCACCCCCAACCAGAGATGCCGACCACGAATCGCGACCCCGTCCCTGCCGCGGGCATGTAGGGCCACTGCAGTCCGTGGAAGGTCAGCCACAGCGAACCGTACTTGAGCCCTCGGTTTTCGGGCTCGGGGTAGGCCGAGCCGGGCAATCGCTGGATGCCCACCTCGGTGATCGAGGCAGGATCGGGCCCCGGTTCCGCTTGGCCGGCCGTCTTGTTCGGCTCCGCGTTTGCGGCATCGGTCGCCGTGCTTTGGGCAGAAGGCTCGGCAGGCGTGGCTGCCGACTGCGTCGACTCCGCCGCGGCCGATCGGTCAGGCACTGGTTTCTTGGTTGGCGACTCGCCCGCGCGAACCGCCTGGGACGATCCCAGGGCGACGAGGACGGTCAGAACAGTGGAAGGGAACTTGGCAAGGAAAGGAGGTCTTCTCATGGGATCCATCCGATGAATCTTCGTTTCGAAACCGAGACCTAGTATCCGTTGACTTTCACGGTCGCCGACAGGGGCAGGTTCGTCGAGCTGCCACCGACCATCGAGCTGCCACCGACCATTATCTTGACGTCGCCGCTCTCCACTACCCATTTGCCGGTGGTTGCGGTCGGGGAATCCATTTGGAAGTAGTCGAGATCCTTGAGACGGACCGGAATCGTGATTTGCTTTTCCTCGCCAGCCTCCAAATGGACGCGCTGGAAGCCCTTCAGTTCCTTCGGACCTCGCCGCGCTTGCGTGCCGGGGAAGGAAACGAAGACCATGACGATCTCGTCTCCTGCGACGCCCCCGGTATTGGCCACATTGACCACGACCGGCAACACGGCGCCCTGGCTCATTTCGGAGCACCCAAGCTGCAGCTTGCGGTACTCAAAGCTGGTGTAGGAGAGACCGTGTCCGAATTCGAAGAGCGGGGTGATGTTGTTCTTCTCGAAGTAGCGATAGCCCACGTAGTAGTCGAAGCTCGTGGTGCCGTTGCTGTTGAAGGTCGGATAGTCCGAAAGCTGCTTGCCCCAAGTGAAGGGCAGTTTGCCGCTGAAATTGGCCTTGCCCGGCCACAAGAGCTGGCCGAGGGCCTCGCCCCCGTGCATGCCCGGATACCAGGCCATGACCACCGCGGGAACGCTTGCTAGCCAGGGCATGTCGATCACACTGGCACCTATCAGAACGACCACCATGGGCTTGTCGAGGGCGACCACGGAGTTGATGAGGTTGTTCTGAACGCCCTGGAACGCACCGGTCTGTTTTGCGTCCAGGGCGAAGCTTTCTCGATCGCTTGCCAAGGTGTAGTCCTCGCCCTCGTCCCCTGGGGTGAGTCCGGCCATCACGACAACAAAGTCGGCGTCCGCGGCATCGGCGGCGCTGGACCCGGTCTTCACCGTGACGCCGCCTGGAGCCGCGTCCTGGATGCCCTGGGCGGGCGCAATGCCCTCCCGCGGATCGAAGAAGACCCGGCTCGATCCCATGTCCCCGGTGACGACGTCAGTGGCAAAGGTGACTGTGCTCGCGACTGACGTGCCGTTGGTGGTCTGGTAGGGTAGCTTGCTTGCGCTTAGAACGGCCACCTTCGTCACGGACGGGTTGATCGGCAACGTGCTGTTGTCGTTCTTGAGCAAGACCATGCTTTCCACGGCGGCCTTTTGCGCGAGGCTGACGTGGCTGCCGTCGCACTGGATCTGGCTCTTGACGTAGGCCGTCTTGGGCGTGCCCAGACCCACCTTGCCTAAACTGTCGGCGTTGAACCGGAACTTCTGTTCTAGGATGCGTGCCGCGGATGCATCGATGTCGGCCCTGGTCAGACCGCCACCCGAAGAAACGATGCTTTCCAGTTGTCCATAGTTGAGCGCCCACGGCAGCTCGACGTCGAGTCCAGCCTTCACGGCTTCCACCGCGACGCCCTTGAGCGTGGCGGTGTCGACCACGTTGGCGCCGTTCGGCATGGCCCACCAGTCGCTCAAGATGAAGCCCTTGAAGCCGAAGTCGTTGCGCATGACATCCGTCAGCGTGTGGTGGTTCTGCGTGGACTTGGTTCCGTTAACGAGGTTGTAGGACGCCATCACCGAGGCCACACCGCCATCTTGAACCGCCATGCGAAAGTGACGGCCGTATATCTCCCTAAGCGTTTGCTCATCCAGCGACGAGTTGTTGATCTGGCGAGTCTTTTCGATGTCGTAGGCCATGAAGTGTTTGGCATTGGCGGCGATGTGTTGTTGTATGCCCACGGTCATGGCCGAGGCAAAGCGGCCGACGTGGAAGGAATCCTCCCCGTAGGTCTCCTGCGCGCGTCCCCAGAGCGGGTGGCGAAGCAAATTCATGCACGGAGCGAGCAGAAGCGTCTCTTTCGCGGCCTGCATTTCGTCACCGATCGCCTCGCCAATGGCGTACTCGAGGTCGAGGTCGAAGGACGCGCCCCGGGCCATGCTCACCGGAAAGGCGGTCGCGTAGCCGACGCTGATGTCACTTCCGGGCTGCTTTCCGGCATTCGGCCGGACGCCGTTCATGTCTTCGGCGAGGTTCACGCCTCGCGAAGCATCGCGGTAGTGGAAGCCGCGAATCGCAGGACTGCTCCGAGGCGTGTCGTAGCTGCGCTGGGTGTCGTTCATCTGGGTCGCATACGCATCTCCGAACTTGGTCCCGCGCATCTGCCAGGCCTCGTCTTCGAGAGTCATGCTGGCCAGGGTTTGCTTGACCCTCTGTTGCACGTCCGGGTCCGGTGTGTAGCCAGGGGCGTACGTGAAGAAGGCGAGGGCGGCGGAGCTGTTGTCGCCGTTGCACGAGACGGGCGTCACAACGTTGTCGATACTGTTGCCACCGCTGCCGCCGTTGGCCGTACCGCCATCGGGAGACTGGTCGTCGGCGCAGACGAAGCCACCCGCATCAGTCCCGCCCCCGGCCGGGGGCGGGGAAAGCGTGCAGGCCGGGGCAGCAACGAATCCGGCGGCTAGCAACAGCAATGGTCTCATCGATTTCATGTTCGGCATAAAAGCTCCTGTGTCGTGGCCAGCACGTCTCTTTCGGGACTGAATTCTCGCGGAGGCAAGAGGATCCCCGATGGGCCAAAGTGGATTGCGATGGGTCGCGATGGTCATGTTCGGCGGACCTCGGGGCGAGCTCGCTAGAATTTCACCCCACCGCCCAAGGACGCGCGAAGGTATGTCGTCCTAGTCTCAAATCCCACGCCGGAGTCGTATCGGGTCTGAAAACCCATCTGGTAGTCCACGCCAAGATTGACGAAGACTCGGTCGGTAAGGTTAATGGCGCAGCCGCCGCCAAACGCCACAACCATTCCCCGAGGGAAGCCCCCGGTGGGCGGAATGATGAGCGAGTAGCCTGGAAGCACTTCGGCATAGATCGAAATCGTCTCCACGACCGGATAGGCATACGCCACACGCGCCATCAGGTCGAACTGCTTCGCCGTGCTCGACGAGGTCTTGTCCTTCACATTGAGGATAAGCTGTGGTGCCAGACCAACACTGAGACCACGCAGGATCTCGTAGCCCGCCGCGAGACTGACACCGTACGCGAATGCGGCGTCGTTGGTCTCAGTGGTGGATACCGTGGAGGTGAACCTGCCCGCCGCCATCGGCAGGAACGAGAGCCCCACCTGCCACCTGCGTCGCGACACCGCGGGCTGCTCAGCCACTGGCGTCAGCGCGTCGGCTGCGTTGTCGGCAAGCGGCGCGGATTGGGTGGCTGCGGGCGTGGGCGTGGACGCCGGGGCGGCGGCTGCCTCGCCAGCCGGCGGAGCCGCCGCGGCAGCTGCGGGAGCAGCTTCTTCGGCTCGCGCCGTGGCGGTCAGCGCGAACAGGACCAGACCAACGAGGGTGCTTGTTGTGCGCATCGGTTTTCTTCCGTTAGTTTTGGGACGTTTCGTCAACGGGGCCGATTGTATCCAATACCCTGGGGAAATGGGCAACTGGAAAAAGGCTACCACCAGCAGGTACCTAGTCACGTCAGTTATTGCTGGTCCGGTCCGCCCTTGGAAAAGTAGAGAAAGCCATCGTCGCTGGCGTAGTTTCTCTTCACGAACCTGACGAACCTCGAACCCAGGGCAAGCAGGTGCTCGTCCATCGCGATCAATCTCGGCCGAATCTTCCCGCCCTCGAGAGCGTCCAGGAAGGCGTCCACCCGCTCCCGCGCGAGCATGGGTATGGATTCCTCGTGCAGGAAGAAGTAGTAGAACGCGTGCGGACGAAACACGCCGGTTCCTTGCCAGCCATCCATGACCACGTCGGTCGGCTGCGTGCTTACTAAGACCTGCTGCAATCTTTCGAGTTGGCGATCGTTTCGCGAGGTGAAGGCCTCGCGTAGGTCGAGAGCCGGTAGTACGAACAAGGGAACCGTTGCGATCACCAGGAGCCAGGTACGTGCGCTCGCCTTCGCCCGCTCGATGAGCGAAAAGGTGCCCCGAGCAGCAAACCAACACGCGATGGGCAGAAGCATCAAATAGTACTGTCGGTGCGCAACCGGCACGACGAGGATTCCGGCGATGAGCCCAACCAGCGTGGACAGCAGCAGAAGTTCCCCGTACTGGCGCCGAGCGCTGCGGAAGAATCGATAGACAGCCGCGCATGATCCCAGGAGGCACAGAAGCAGGACCGGCCAGCTGGTTTCAAGCACCTTGAGTAGCTGCTCGTGCACGACCTGCTTCCAGCCGGCATTCAGGACGAAGTTGTTCGCGATGAATGCGGCGCCGCCGTGGTGGAGCGCGAACACCGCCCAGGTCAATACGCCCGGAACAGCAACGCCCACGAGGAAACACGCCACAGCAAGGATCCTCGGGAAACGCTTGGATCCTGCGAAAAGCGCCCAGATCCCGAGGCCGCCAAGCAAGCCGGGGAGGGCGAAGAGCATCTTCTGTGTGCACATGACGGCGCCACCCGTGCCAAGGCCGCCCGCCAAGACCCACCCCAAACGTCGGTTCGCGGAATTCTCGCTCTTGGAAAGTCCGCGAAGCAGGAAGCAGAGACCGCCGAGGAAGAACGGAAGCGCGAGCATATCGGGACGGATCTCGATGCCCTTCTCGAAGAACACGGGCTGGCCAACCAGCAGCAGACCGGCCAAGAGCCCGACCTTGCGATTTTCCAAGATACGTCCGAGCAAGACCACGGCAAGAACCGACAAGATCGCGAAAAGAACTGATAGCCCACGGCCGAAGATCAGAAAATGCCGCGCGCTTTCGAACGAAGTGTCGACATGGAACCAACCAAACAGCGGACGAAGCGTGTAGTAGTACCAGGGCGTGTGATGCTCGAAGAAATCCCGGTAGGGGATGAGTCCCTTGAAGGTGCACCAGGCCGCGTGAGAATGTTCGAATTCGTCGGGATCGAACCGCCGCATGGGAAGGATGGGGATCCACGCGAGGAAGAACCCGGCGGTTGCGAGCAGCAGGTAGTAGTAGTCGGCTCCGCGCCTGCTATCTGTAGATGAGAGGTGGCGGGTTGACTCTGGAGCCGGCTGCTTGTCTTCGAGACTCTGCATTTCGGGATGCCTAGGGAAGTGGATACGCGAAGCAGCGACGAGTGATCGTGTAGAGGCGACCCGAGACGACGCCTCGGGGAAGGGACATGCCAAGACTATCGGCAGCCCTGGTGCCTGTGTTGCCAATCGCGTTGCGGATTTTGAGTCAGCCCTGGTCAGGCCCCTTT
>PMJO01000125.1 GCA_003158455.1 Myxococcales bacterium
GGACATTCCGGCTCACATGCGCCGCAGTTGATGCATTCGTCGGTAATATGCGTAGCCATTGTGCTCCTTTCGCTCAGGCCCTCTGCTCACGCGGTTTGTCCGCCGCAGAAACCACGGAAGTGTAGTTACGGGAGACCCACCCGTCAACCTGGTTTAGGAAGAAGTTGATTGCGCCACGCCCTCGGTTTCGGGCGGGGCCATGCCTCCGGGCAGCGGCGGCGCCGACTTGCGCGAGGCCCGCAAATTGACGGTGACCAGTTTCGACACGCCTGGTTCTTCCATAGTGACACCGCACAGGCGATCGGCGATCTCCATCGTGCGTTGATTATGTGTGACGATAATGAATTGCGAACGATCCGTCATCTCGCGCACGGCTTCGTTGAAGCGGCCCACGTTGGCTTCGTCCAGCGGCGCATCCACCTCGTCGAGGACGCAGAATGGCGATGGCTTGACCAGGAAGATGGCGAACAGCAGGGCGACGGCGGTGAGCGCCTTCTCGCCGCCCGAGAGAAGCTCGATGTTCTGCAGAATCTTCTTGCCTGGCGGGTTGGCGACGATTTCTACCCCGGTTTCGAGCAGGTCGCTCTCGTCGGTGAGCGCGAGGGCAGCCCGCCCACCACGGAACAAGTGGGGAAAGACCTCCTGAAACTTGGTGTTGACGGCATCGAAGACTTCACGGAACCGCTTGCGCGAAGCCCGGTTGATCTTTTCGATGGCCGATTCCAGCCGTGCGATGGCCGATTCCAGGTCGGCCTTCTGGCTGCTGAGGAAATCGTAGCGCTTCTGCAACTCTTCCGATTCTTCGATCGCGGTCAGATTGACGTCGCCCATACGGTCGAGCAAGCCGCGCAGCTCCTTGAGCCGGCCGTCTTCCTTCTCGCCAGCCAGGGGCCGCAGGTGGAAGTCGGCCAAAACCTCAGCCAGCCGTTGCACGTCCGGGTATCGTTCCCTGACTTGCTCCTCCAGCGAAGCAAGGCGCAACGCGACCGCCTGGCAGCGCAGGTCGAGTGCAGCCAGTTCTTCGGCCAAATGGGTCACCCGCGTGCGGGCTTCCCGCAGGTCAGCCTCTCGGCGAGCTAGCGTGCCATTGCGCTCCTCCACCGCACCCTGGCGCTCGCCATGAACGCGGGCACGTTCGCTCGCTTCGGCTTGCAGCAACGCGGCTTCCCCGCGAAGCTGCTCGGAATCAGCGCGCAGCGTCTGGGCGCGCAGCAAGTCGGCGGACACCTCGGCTTCGAGCTGTGTGCGGCGCTGCTCATGCTCGGCCGTCTCTCGCGCCACGCGGTCAAGATTCTGGCGGGCCATCTTGCGCCGATCGCAGGCCTGAGCGGCAGCCACCCGGTGCGATGACAGCTCAGTCGCCAACCCATCGGCCCTGGCCTGCAGAGACTCGGCTTCTGCGCGCAAGTTTGCGGCGCTGGTTTCGTGGGCGAGCGAGGCCTCGCGCACCTCGGCCAGCGCAGCGTTGGTTTCCGAAAGACGCTTCTCGTTCTGTGCCAGCGCCGCGCGCAGGTCGTCCACACTCGCCCGCAACTGCTCGTGACGGGCATCCAGTTGCTGGCGCTCGCGCAACAGCCGATCGCCGTCCTTGCGCTCGGCCAGTAACTCCATCTCGTTGTGACGAGCCGCCGTGGCCAGCTCTTCGACGGCGTTGCTGACCTCGGACAGAGCTTGCTTGGTGCGCACATGCCGGTCGAGTACGGCTTGATAGTCCGCCTCCAGCCGCGCCACCACCTCTTCCAACTCGCGCATCTCCCGTTTCTGAGACAGCACACCGGCAAGGGCCGATTCACGCGAACCGCCGGTCACTACGCCATGCGGATCAATCACTTCTCCGTCGAGCGTTACCAATGTTTTGTCGGTGTGGGTTCTGCGCCACAGATCCAAAGCCGCATGCAAATTCTCGACGACGACCACGTCACCCAGGAGATAGGCCGCCACCCGGTCATATTGACGGTCGTAGCCGATCAGCTCCAGCATGGGGCCGCGCACGCCTTCTCCCGACGGCAATGCCACCGGCATGGCCATCGGGACCTGCTGCTCGACCGACAAACCATCCCCAGTGTCAAAGACGATCGTGCCGGCTGGAGCGGCCGCGATGGCCGCAGGCGAACGGAGTCCCACGGGGATGAAACTGGAACGGCCTTCGCTCTTGGACTTGAGGTATTCGATGGCTTCCACGCCTATGTCATGGGACTCGACGATGATATTGCCCAGCCTTTCGCCCAGCACGGCCTCAAGAGCTGTCTCCAACTCGGGCGGCGGTTGCACAATATCGGCCACCACCCCCCGCACCCCACCCATACTCCAGCCCCGATGACTTGCCACACTGGCCACGCTGTCTTGGCCCGATGCGGGCGTCTGTTGTTCGTCGCGAACCCGCTGCATGATGGCACGCACGCCCCGCTGGAAGCTCTCATAGCGAGCCTGAATCTCGGACAGAGACTGGAGCCGCGAGCGCCGACGATGGGCCTCCTCGCGCAGGGTCTCTAACTCCAACTCGCCCCGAGTGACCTCCTCGCGCAGGCTGGCCGCCCTGGCTTCCGCAGTGGCACGCTTTGCAAGTAGCTCCTCAACTCCGACCTGAAGCTGAGCAAGCCGACCCTCCACGGCTTCACCCTCGACAATCAAGTTCTCCACCTGCTCGACGGTGGCGCCATCGTCGGCCATCGCCGTCTGCAGGCGCTGGGCGAGATCATCTGCGCGTCCACAAGCAGACTCGATGTCCGCTTCCAGACGAGCAATCCGCGTCGCAGCAGCGGTTGCCGCTACGGTTGTGTGATCCACACCCTGGCGTGCCGTCGCCAGCGCAGACCGGACTGCGGCGTACGCCTGCTCGGTCGCCTCTAGCTCTCGGCTGCGCGCCTCGGCCTCTTCATTGAAGCGGCCGACCTCATCCTGCAACTCAGCTAGCACCCGCGCGTTGTCTGACTCCTTCTCGACAAGCCCTTCAATCTCGCGCCGCGATCGCTCCGCCCTTTGCGCCAAGGTGGCCGCCTCGTCCGCGTAGTGTTCGGCCTTCTGGGCGGACAGCCTGGCCTGGTTGTCGAGCGCAAAAAGCTCCTCCTTGGCGATGGCCAGTTCGGCCATCTCTTCGCTCAACCCCAAACGCTCAGTTTCGATCGCGGTTTCCTCGACGCGCAGGTCGGTTGTCTGCCGAATGTGGCGTTCCGCCAGTTGCGCGCGATTGCCCAGCAAGTGCTTCTGCTCGGCGACGAATCCGAAATGCCTTTGCGTCGCAGCGCATAGCTCGAGATCCCTCAGTTCCGCCTTGTAGCGCTTGTAGCGCTCGGCCTTTTGGGCCTGCAGGCGCAAGGAGCGCAGGCGAGTCTCGATCTCAGCGATGATATCCGAAACACGCAGCAGGTGTTGGCGAGAGGATTCGATGCGCCGCTCGGCAACCTTCTTCTTCGCCTTGTACTTCGTGATGCCCGCGGCCTCGTCGATGAGGGTGCGCCGTTCCTCCGGTCGTGACGAGACAATGAATCCGATGCGTCCCTGCTCGATGATCGCGTAGGCCTTGGAGCCGACGCCGGTCCCCAGGAAGAAATCCACGATATCACGCAGACGACACGGCACACCGCCCAGGAGGTACTCGCTCTCGCCGCCGCGGTACAAGCGTCTGGTCACGACGACTTCCGATGGGCCGGCCGCGCCCCAGGGGACGCCCCCGGCGGCCGTGTCCCCGGGCAGGCCAGCGGTGTCAAAGGTCAGCGACACCTCTGCCACCCCAGCCGGCCCGCGGGTCTCAGATCCAGCGAAGATCACATCGTCCATGGCACGGCCACGAAGATGCTTGGCCGATTGCTCGCCCATGACCCAGCGGATCGCGTCCACTATGTTCGATTTGCCGCAGCCATTTGGACCTACCACCCCGGTAACGGGGTCTTCGAAGGTCAAGATGGTCCGGTCAACGAACGACTTGAAGCCGCAAATCTCGATACGTCTTATCCTCATCCTGGCACCATGAAGTGACAATACGTGACCATATAGGTCACTTCGTGACTATCATTAGGTACCATCCGCGGCGGGTGGTTGTAAAGGGCTTCGAACCCCTGGATTCCACTTTTCCCACCAGTCCAGCGAAACACCAAAAAACTTACCACGTTGCGGCCGGTTGTTTGTTAAGTTCCGCGGCCGATGGACGGAGGGTCTTACACCGATCTAGTAGCAGCCCTGGTTGCCCTGGGCAGCTTGGTCGGCTTTTCTGGCCTGGCCATCTATGCCATTCGGCGGGCCAAGGCCGCAAGACGACGGCAGATTGACGAGGCGGCAACTGCCCCGCCAGCAGCGCGAACCAAGCGGCCTGCCCTCAAGCCTGAAGACGTCGACGGAGGCGCCGCCGAGGAAGAGCCCAGCGCGTCAACGGAGCCCCTCGCGACCGCGCCTTCGGCTGAGCCACTCCCGACCGATCAACCAGTCCCGGTATCTGCTTCGCCCGGTGGTGCTCGCGAGCCAGTCTCGCCTGCGGAACCCGGCCCTCGCCAGGTTTTGCCGGGTGGCGTGTTGCACCTGCCCGCGCCGGGCACCCCGGTCACGCCGCCTTTTCCAAAGGTGCCAAGCGCTCTGGTGGAAAAGCCGCGCGGGCCTGAGCGCCCAATGCCCGCGAAGAAGCGGGATGTCGCTGCGCTTGTTCCTGGGCTCGAACGCACTCGTATGGGCTGGGTCAATCGTCTTGGCCAGCTATTCGCGGGCAGCAAGCAACTGGATCCGGCTCTGCTCGAAGAGATCGAGAAGGTCCTCCTGACCGCGGACATCGGCGTGCGGACCAGCCAGAAGCTGCTGGGCGAGATTCGGGAATTCTTGGACAAGAAGGCGATAAGGGATCCGACCGCGGTTTGGGGTTTCCTTCGTCGCCGGAGCGTGGAGATCCTCAGCATGGATGCCTCGGCTGTCGACTTCGCCGCTGCCCAACCCTTCGTGCTGCTTGTCATAGGTGTCAACGGGAGCGGCAAGACGACCACGATTGGGAAGCTCGCTTCAAAACTGCAGTCCCAAGGCAAGAGCGTGTTGTTGGCGGCTGGTGATACCTTTCGCGCGGCAGCGACCGAACAGCTCGAGGTCTGGGGCGCCAAGGTGGGGGCGCCCGTCGTGCGCGGAAAGGAAGGCGGCGACCCTTCGTCGGTTGTGTTTGACAGCGTCAAACGCGCACGATCGGAGCGCATCGATGTGGTCATCGCAGACACGGCCGGTCGTCTGCACACCAAGGCCAATTTAATGGAGGAACTGCAAAAGGTACGCCGGGTTGCGGGCAAGGCGCTGGAGGGCGCTCCCCACGAGACCTGGCTGGTCATCGACGCAACTAGCGGCCAGAATGCCATCGCTCAGGCGCAAGTTTTTGCCCAGGCCATGTCGGTAACTGGAATCGTGCTCACCAAACTCGACGGCACTGCCAAGGGGGGCGTAATCTTGGGGATCGCCGACCAGCTCCGCATTCCGGTTCGCTACATCGGCGTGGGAGAACGAGTCGAGGATCTGCGCGAGTTCGAGGCGGAGGACTTCGTGGAGGCCCTTTTCGGTGAGGCTCAGGCTGGCGAAAGAGATGTCTCGTAGTGCCGAACCGGCACCTCGGCGAAACAATACGTATTTTTAGTTGATCTGCTGATTTTGCCTGTGTTACATTGCCCGCACCTCGCCCTTCATAGCCAAGCCTTTGAAATCAAAGCGATTTTTGACATGGGGTGAACGGCGGGCCCCAAGCAAGGAACCGCATGAAACGTCTTGCGTTCGGCCTCTTACTAGTTCTTGCAAATCCAGGGTCGGTTGCAGCAGCAGAGGCATCTGCTCCTGGGGCCGGCGAAACCGCAGATGAGAAGTCTTCGGAGGCGGAGGCTCCTGCGCCCGAAGCGCCGGAGGCGAAGAAGGATGAACTTCCCGATCTCTCCGAAGAGGTGAAGGAGGCCGCTGCGGAAAAAGAGGAAGCGACCTCCCAGACCACTACCGCGCGGCTATCGTGGGAGGACATCGTAGTGGTGCCCCGCAAGGGATTTCTAAAGAGGCACCGTCTCGAGCTGGCGCCCTTCGCGGCGATCTCGATCAATGACAGCATGATTCGCCACTACTCGTTCGGTGGCGACCTCACTTTCTATCTCACCGACGTCTTTTCGGTTGGTCTCGAGGGTCAGTACTTCATCAAAGAACGTTCCGAACGCGAATCGCTGGTCGGCTTCCAGTTCAACCGCGCAACCACTCTGAACCGGTTTCTCTACTCGACATCCCTGGTGTTCGGATACGTGCCAGCCTACGGCAAGTTCGGCCTTTTCAACAAATATATCGTTCACTGGGACGTCTCGGTCAATGGGGGAATCGGGGTTATCTGGACTGAAATCATCCCGATCGATCCCGCGAACGCAGGCTGGCGCAACCTCGACATCATGCCCCAAGTGGGCATCTCCACTCGAATGTTCGTTACCGATTGGCTGTCCCTCAGCATCGGCCTGCGCGACTACATCTTCAGCGACAAGTTTGAGTCTTTGAACCGCGGGAACGAGAAGGTGCAGCAGGCGCAAGCGGCTGAGACCCACGCTATCACCAACAACATCATGGTTTTCGTGTCGGCCGGGCTCTATTTGCCGACTTCCTTCTCGTACAAGACACCCCGCTAACGAGTCGATGCCATGACGAAGAAAGCGCATGCTATGAAGAGAGGAATCGCGTTGCTCGTCGGATGTCTGGTTGGCATCCCTGCTGTCACGCAGGCCGCACAGGAACGCAAGAGTCCGCTGGCTGATGCGCCAGCGATCCGCAGACGCGTCGAACTGCGCGACAAGAGGTTCGAACTGGGAGTCGGGGTGGCCTCGACCATCGGACAGGATTTCTACAACGCCTTGATGCTGAACGTGCGGCTCGGGTTTCACATCACGGACTGGATCGGACTCAGCGTCTCGGCCGGGGTTTTCAACCTGACCCCGGACTGGCGGAGCTCCTTCAACGACAAGCTGAATGATGCTCTCCCAGCAACAGCCCAGCCTGGCGATACCAAGACGCCCACGCGAAGCAATGCCGCCGCCGCCGAAAACCGCATCGGCCAGATTATTTTGCCTCAGATCGATATCGTGCCTTTCACCGGCAAGTTTTCGCTCTTCAGCAGGCTGTTCGCGAGCTACGATGTCTACATGGTGGCCGGCCCGTCATTTGTGAACCTGGTCAAGCGGGGAACGATCGACCCGAGCACCGAGTGCTGCAAGGCGAGTCCATACGTTGGGTGGAAGCCCGGGGTTAACGTGGGCTTCGGGATGCACGCTTTCATCAACAACTACTTCGCCATCAACGTTGAGGCGCACAACCTGATGTACAGCAACAACGCCGCTGGCCGCGACGTGACCGGCAGTTCCGCTGTAACCTCCGATGATGCGCAGTGGACGTACAACTGGCTGGTGGGGCTGAACTTCATGTTCTTCCTTCCCGCTCAGGCCAAAGTCAGCCGCTAGCGTTTCCCTGGGCGACCGGTTAGGAGGCTGTTGTGTCGCAGAAGAGGAAGGTCACGCTTTACTTCAACGCCGCGATGTTGGCGGAGACCCAGAAAGAGGCCCTTCGCCAGGATCGCTCGATCTCTTGGATCATCCAGGCCGCTTGGCGGATCGCACGCGACACGGTAAAGCAGATGCCATCCACTGTGCCGCCCTCCGTGCATGCTGACAATGGCGCGCATCCGGTGCAAACCGGCATGTCCGACCAGTCGGCCAGCCGTGCCGTATCAGCCCGAACCCAGGCATAGCCAGCCTTTCCTATTGGCAGGATGTGTCGGCCACGCCCTCTCGCAGTGGCCTGCACATGGTGTAGTTGTTCAAGGCGCCGAAGTCGAATACGATTCGGTCTCCCTGCTGGCCCTCCACTAGCGTTGTGTAGGACCCATCCTGTGCCGCGAGAACGATCGTACCGGATCCCCTGTCTATGTTGGTTAGATACACGTAGACATGGCTCAACTCCGCGCTGGGCGGGCTGGTCACCTTCCAATAGGTGTGAGCCACGCCATCACTGTCGATCGCTTGGGTCGGTGGGCCGAAGCTTGGATTGGGTGGAGGAATGGGAAAGTACGGCGAGCCAACGTCGGGGCCGTTGCAGGAGCCTCCCACCGTCAGCAAAACTGGAAACACCAAAGTCGCTATGAAGCGCAGGATTGATCTGCTGCGGAGCGAGTGTCTCATGTCTGAATCTCCTTGCATGCAGACGATGCGCCAACCCCTTTTCCCCGCGATCTTGCCACATTTCTCCAGAGTTGCGCCAACTACCGTGTCACATGGTGACAACTCAGTTGTCATGTGGCTATGTGATACCGACGTAGTTTCTTCTGCAAGCCGAACCGCGAAAGGCCAAGGGCCTTGGCTGCCTTGGTCTGGTTTCCGCCACAGTTGGTCATGGCTTCGCGAAGCAGCGTCCGTTCTAACCTTTCCACGCGAGGCCGCAGGCGGATTCCGTCTCGCTCGTCGGCCAGAGCGGCAGCCGGATCGGACCCGGCCCGCACCTGGGGTGACAGGTCAGCCACGGTCACGACTGGGCCGGAAAAAGCCGCCGCACGCGTGATCT
The DNA here is from genome assembly GCA_003158455.1 of Myxococcales bacterium. Classification (GTDB taxonomy): domain Bacteria; phylum Myxococcota_A; class Polyangia; order Fen-1088; family Fen-1088; genus Fen-1137. Next base: position 8,527 of record PMJO01000125.1, read on the forward strand.
CATTTTCCAGTTCGCGCACGTTTCCGGGCCAGCGATAGCAACAAAGGCTGGCCATTGCCGAGACGTCAACCGACTTGACGGCAGTGCCAGACGTCGCAGCCGCCTTCTGCATGAAGTGCTGCACGAGCAAGGGTACGTCCTCACTCCTCTCTCGCAACGGAGGCAGTACCAGGCGGACGACGGATATTCTGAAGAAAAGGTCCTGCCGGAACTTGCCCTGCGCCAGCAAACGCTCCAAGTCCTTGTTGGTCGCCACCAGAACCCGGACGTTCACTTTCTGCGGGCGTTCACCTCCCACACGATGAAATTCCCCATCCTGGAGCACACGCAGAAGCTTGCCCTGCATGGCGGGCGACATCTCCGCGACCTCGTCAAGAAACAAGGTTCCGCCGTCCGCCACGGCAAACAGGCCGCGCGTCTCTCGATCAGCGCCGGTGAAGGCGCCCTTCACATGGCCAAAGAGGGTAGACTCGAGCAGAGTTTCGGGAATCGCCGCGCAGTTCTCAGAGACGAAGGGCCGGTCGCGACGAGGGCCGTTGAAGTGGATGGCACGGGCAACCAATTCCTTGCCGGTTCCGCTCTCACCTTCGATGACCACGGGCAGAGCCGTGTCGGTCACCCGATCGAGCAGGTGAAACAAGTCCAGCATGCGTGGGGTTTGCCCCACGATCTGGTGATAGTCGTAGCGCAGAGCCGCCACCTGGCGAGTCTCTTTCAGCTCCTCACGAACCCCCTGCAGCGCCTGCTCTTGCACGCGCAGTTCGTGCTCCAAACGCCGGTTCAGGGCCTGGACCTGGTTTTCTCGACGGCGAAGCTCCGACACCAACCGCGCATTCTCGATGGCGATGGCGGCCTGCTCGGCAAAGTCCATGACCATGGCCAGCGCCTCGTCATCGAAGACACCTTTGCGCAAACGATGGTCCACGTAGATCGTCCCCACCACGGCACCCTTGACTGACAGGGGCACCGCCAGCACTGAACGAAGATGCAGATCGCTCACCGAAGCCGCTTCCTGGAAGCGACGATCTCCCGCAGCATCCACGGTGACCACAGGTTGCCCGGTCTCCGCCGCCTGTTTGGCGATGGAGCGAGACAGGACGAAATCAGGCGCATCCAGGGTGGTCTGCTCGATGTTGCGCGCTACCTTCACCACCAACTCACCTGAGCCATCCTTGAGCAGGAGAAACCCCCGTTCCGCGTCCGTCATTTCGATGGCGGTGTCGATGACCGCTTCGAGTACCCGCGGAAGGCGCAGATCGCTGTTGAGGCGCTTGTTGATGCGCTGAAGGCGGCGCAAGCGGACCTCGACCCTGGTTGCCCGTTCGACCAAGAGTGCAGTCGCAGTTCGTGCGTCGCCGGACGCCAGGCTGGCGGAGGGTGCCTCGGGATCACGGTCGAGGCCGGAGCGATACTGGGTGGGCGTGTTCATCCTGACCTCCTCGAAAATGCGCGCAGCGCGGGTCTGTTCATCCCGAGCGCTGGAATCGCCAGCCCGAGTGAGAAGCCGCGATGCTAGGTGCGCGGCCTTCCAGGCAGCGGGCCGGCGCCCATGCGCCAGAGCCGCGTCCACCAAAGCCGACAAACCGTGGCCAAGTTCCCCATCGCTTTCCGCGCTTTGCCCTGGCATGGCCAAGACTATGCGAGCCTGTGCCAGGGCAAGAATCTCGTCGCTCGCGGACGCGGCGCCGGACGAGGCACCGAGGTTTGCCATGGTTGCGCGGATCCGGCCACATGCCCTGAGGGCCTCCGCGGCCTGTCCCGCCTCAGCCAGGGCTTCGGCCCGGGCGAGCCCACTGGCAAAGGCCATGGGCTGATTCCCTGCGTGCGCAAAGGCCTCCTCGGCAGCGAGGTAAAGCGGCAAGGCGATACGAGGTGCGCCCTGGCGGCGTGCGATGTCGGCATCGAGCGATGAGGCGAAGGCAAAGAAGGCTTCCGCCTTAGCTGCGTTCGCTTCGTTGCGCAGGCGACGGGCGGTGCGGCTGGCGGCCTCCAGGTCTCCTAGCTGAAGGAAGAGTAGGCCCGTGTTGTAGAGCGCCAGGGCAAGATCGGTCACAATGCCCAGGCGGCCAAGATCACGGAGCGCCCGTCGGAAAGCGTCGAGCGCTTCGCCGAACTGGCCGGTTTCAGCCAGAACACATCCCAGGTTGAAGACGGCGGCTGTCTGGCCGTGGACATCGTGAAGCTCGTCGCAGAGGCGGGCCGCCTCCCGATAGGATTGGGCGGCAGGGGTCGGCTGGCCGGCCAGTTGCCAATACAGCCCGCGCAGAGCCGGCACCCGGGCGGCAAGCGGCCGATCGGGGCAGGTCTCGGCCGCCTTTTCCAGTGCCACGATCAGGGAATCTGCCTCGCAAAGCCGCCCCGCATAGGTCAGCGCCAGGGCAGCAGCTTCCTGTGCGAAAAGCCCGGCATCGGAGGACTCCCCCAGCGCGGGCTCGGCTGCCTGCAGAGCCTCGGAGTAGAGACCGCAAGACACCAAGAGACGAGCCAACCGTGCACGCAGTCGCAAAACCTGGGAACCCCGCGGCCCTGCCAGCAACCCCACCTCCTGGAGGGCGATTTCGAGCACCTGCCGGGCGGCGACCGGATCCCCGCGCCGTCCCAGCAGCCAAGCCCGACGCTCTGCCAACTCGGTCTTGATCTCCATCGTCCCGTCCGGCGGTGGCTCGTCCAAGAGCGCGAGCGCGTCGTCGTACTGGCCCACTAGCCCCAAGGCTGTGGCCCAGGCGATGTGTTCAGACAGTGTGCCGGCCGTGGAAACGGCAGCCCGGGCGCGCATCGCGAACCGGGCTACCTCTCCGAAGCGGCCAGCCTCGCCCGCGGCCCGCGCTGCAGCCCCAAAACAGGTAGCTGCTTGTTGCATCTCTCCCAGCGCCAGGTGCGCCTCGGCACGCCGAGGATCTGACTCGGACAAAGTCTGAATGGCCCGATGTGCGAGGGGATGCAGCGCCTTGTCACGCTTGACGCCGCGAAAAACCGCAGCTGCGTGGGATTCCGTGGGAACCGTCAATTCCGCGCCCCCCAACCACCCTGCGCTCTGGGCCTCGCGCACAGCGATGGCAGTGTCCAAGTCAGCGACGGGCTTCGGCGAATGCGCAAGCACCGAGGCCGCAAGCCAACCGCGCGTGTTTTGGCTCAGACCGGCGAACGTCGTATCCAGCAGGTGGCCGAAGTCGGCATCATCCTGGTCGACCCGGAATGCCTCGGCCCGGCCTTCGCGAACCTGTTGTACCCAGCGACGCACAAGCAACGCGGCCGAGGCCGCGAGTCCCCCGGACGCGCGCACGATCTGCTCTACCACTTGGGAGGTGGGCTCGCTCCCTGCCGCCCGACTGGCGAGGGCGCGAATATCCTCGGCCTGCAGCGGCCCGAGTTGAAGATCGACGACCTCGGCGCTGCGCAAGGCCTGCTCAGCGGGCAACATGACGAACAGCCTGCCCCCGGGTGATCCTTCCGCCACTGCCTGGGCGACCAGTTCCTCTTGCTTGCCTGGTCCAAGCACCAGACACAGAGGACGCTGCTGCGCGCGCGCCTCAAGCGCATCGACCAGTGCGGCCGTGCGAGCCTGTAACGAACGGGTGGGCTCGTCCCAAGGGGGAGTTGGCTCGCCAGGGGTGGCGGGCAGGTCGGCTTGCAGCGCCGACAACCCGCGCTCGTCCACAGTGAAGGGCGGCAAGGTCTGCGAAAGCAGGGCCAGCCGCGCATCGCGAAGAACCCGCCGGATCAACGTACGACGGCCGGATCCAGGTGGACCGGAAACAGTCGCCACGGCGGCCGGGGCATTCCCTTCCGCGAGTCGTTCCAGCAGCGCCCAGAGTGCTTGCTCCTGCTGGGCGCGGCCAACGAGGAACCCCGCCAGTGGATCACCGGCTGGATGCGGAACGGACAGGTCCAATTCGACCGGAGTGACGTTGTCGGGAAGAATGCGACGAATCTCCCGCAGCAGGTCGCGCGCGCTGGCAGGCCGTTTTTCGGTCGCGACAGCCAGCAAGCGGCCTAGCAAAGTGTCCCAGTCTGCCGGCAAACCCGGACAAAGCGAGGATGGCGCTGGCGGCGGGCCTTCCATGAGACGACGAACAGCATCCATTCCCGCGCCGAATGGCGGCACGCCCGTCCAAGCCGCGTACAGGGTCGCTCCCAGACTGAATAGATCAGCCGCTGGGCCGCGCTCACCAACCAGAGCCTCAGGCGCGATGAAACCCAAGGTGCCTGAGGCACCTGCCGCCACGATCCCCAAGCCTTCGGGGGCTCCGGGCACCGGGAGCAGGCGTTCGGACAACCCGAAGTCGATCAGCACGGGGCGACCTTCATGGTCGCAGCGCACATTGGCAGGGCTGATGTCGCCGTGGACAAGGCCACGGCCGTGCAAGTAGGCCACGGCATCAGCCAGATCCTCGGCCGCAGCGGCGAAGCGACGAAAGCGATCTTCGCCATGGGCCGCGGCCAGATGCGCCGCCAAGTCGGGCCCGGAGAGCTGGTCGGTCACCAGAAAGAGTCGGCCCGCCAACTCCCCTTCGGAGATCCGTCCCGTGTCCCGAACCTTGACGATGCCGCGGTGGCCGAGTTCGCTGAGACGGCCAAACTCATCGAGCAAGCGTGCGATAGTGCCCGGCTCCAACTCGGCGGGAAAGAGCTTCACCGCACAGGGTGCGTGGTCGGCCAAGTCCTCGGCAGCATAGACTTCGCTACTGGCTCCCACCCCGAGTCGTGTGCCTAGCCGATAGCGATCCGCGACCAGGGGCCACGGGCCATTGCCCGCCCCACTCGATGTGCCAACTTCATTGACTGCTACCACCAGCGCTCATTATACGATTTCCAATGAGTTTTGGAAGTCAGCCTATTTCGTTGTCAAGTTTGACGCGATGGTTCTAGCACTGTGAGCCGTCTAGCGAGAAGCCGATCCACCAGGGTTTCGGCTCCGCAGGCGTGCAAGCGCTGCCTGCGCCATGTTCCTGATCTCCTCGTCCTCATGAGCATCGGCCACGAAGCTCAGGTAGTCGCTAGCTTCTTGTCCCCCAAGGGATGCGATGGCATCGATGATCTTGCGCACTTCCCGACGGTCTTTCATCGACTTGCTCTTGGTCAGCGCCGAGACTGCGCGCGGATCGCGTAGTTCGACTAGCGCGCCGAGGGCGGCGTCCCGGATGGTTTCCTCATCGTCGGAGAGCAAAGCGATCAGGGCGGGAACCTCATCACGCAGCTTGCGCGCCGCCGCCACCCGAATGGCTTCCGGACGCATCTCTCCGGAAGCGGCCAAGGCCGCGTGAATGATCCGGGGCTCGGCAGACCACAGCTTCTGGCGCGCGGAGTAACCGGCCAGCAAGTCGCCGACCGCGCGCTCTGCCAGCCGCTGCATGACCTGCTTTCTGTCATGCTGTGCTTCGGGGTCGTATAGCATCTCGACATTCGCCTGTACGTCTTCGCCAAAGTGCGCAGGAGCCACGCCGGCAGGACGAGTGGACACGTTCAGCCGCACACTAGCGCGCACGGCGGCCTTGCCATCGGCCTGCACCGTCTCCATTGATAGGATGAGACGGATTCTCGCCACGGCTGCGCCGGGGTTGCTGCTCTCCGTGGCTTCACCGGCAAAGATCCCGGTTTGCAAGAGCTGCGAGCGTGCCTTGTACGCCAGCGCCTCTCGGTCGACCAGCGAAGACTCGTCACCAGGGCTCGCCGCAGCAGTGATGTCCAGAGGTCCGAGCCACAGTGCCGCGCCCGGCTTCGCGATCGGCCGCTTGCAGGCAGCGGCTGCCAGGGGAAGCATCACCCAGACGGCGTATCGGAGCCACGCCCGCCGCCGTGACCAAGTCATGCACGTTGGCCTCAGCCGCCCCGACGCGCGCCCGCCGGTGCGAAACCTCTGCCCGCGGGCAGGGATTCGCCCTGGGTATCGAGATCAGTTTCACTCGGTGGCTCGGCCAAGGGAATCGGGGTCTCATCCAGACGCCGGGCGAGAGCCAAAGCCAAGAGTCGCAAGATCACGTCCTTGTATGAGAGCCCGCCCGTCTTTGCCGCCCGGGAGAACCCTCCCGCCAGGTCAGAAAGATCACAATTGGGGTTCACGTCGATGACGTAGGGCGTGCCATCGGCGGCCAGACGAATATCCATGCGTCCGTAGTCGCGCAGACCTATGCAACGAAAGGCCTGCAGGGCCGTCTGGGCCACCTTGTCGCGCAGCTCAGACGACAGGCCTTCGCAGCGGACCGGCCGGGTGCCCTTGTACTCAACCGAATCCTCCACCCACTTGCCTTCGAACGACACGATCTTGGGCCGGTCGGGTGGCATGGCAGAGAAGTCGATCTCGAAAAACGGGAAGATCTGAAGTCCGCCGTCAACCTGTCCCAGCAGGGACACGTAGATCTCACGTCCTTCGATGTACTCCTCGACCAGCGCTGGCTGGTGGTAGCGCTCAAGGATATGCAGGACGCGCGCGTTGAGCGCCTTCTCATCGCTGACCACCGACGCCCGAGTAATCCCGACCGAGGCGTCCTCGCGCGCCGGTTTGACGATGAGAGGAAACCGCAGGGTCAAACCAGCCAGATCGCCTGTCTCAGACACCAGCGACCCTTTCGGCACCGGAACGCCGCGGGCTGAGAGGATGTCTTTCACCTTTTCTTTGCGCAGCGCCAGGGACAGGGCAAACGGTCCTGAACCCGTATAGGCGATCCGCTCCAACTCCATGAGCAGCGGCAAAAGGCTCTCGAAGCGGTTGTCCCCATGGATCGACTCGCAAAGATTGAACACTGCTGCCGGCTTGCACGCGCGCAACTCGCTCACCGCGCCCGCCACGTCGCTGGTCACCCCCAACCCGGATGCCTCATAGCTGTTCGTCGCGAGGATGCGGACGATGTGGTCCGCAATCTCCTTCACATCCTCGCGCGCTTTGTTCTCGGGATCCGATTCGGCTCCCTCGAAGTCACGATTGTAGATGACTACGATCCGCGGCCTGGTCCGTGCCTTCACGATGCTTCCATCATTCTAGTCAGTGGCGCTGTCCAATTGCAACCGGTAACACGCGCCTCTAGTAGTTGTACACCAAAGTTCTTCTCAAACAAGCCGATGAGAGATCGGGCTACCATTTCCGGTGGGTGCACCCTCCCGATCTCCCGGGCCAGCGACGTCACACCTGCGCTTGGCAGGCCACAGGGAATGATGGCCGAAAACCCAGCCAGGTCGATGGCAAGGTTGAGAGCGAAACCGTGGGTGGCGATCCCATGTCGCACGTGCACCCCGAAAGCACATATTTTGTCGGATCCGAGCCACACCCCAGGGGTCGACGCGCGCCACTCGGCCGCAAGTCCGAAGCCGGCAAGCCACTCGACTATGCTCGTCGCCATGGCCTGCATGTGGGCGCGTACGCCCCGGTGCAGCCGGAAGACGGGGTAGCCTACAAGCTGACCCGGTCCGTGGAAGGTCACGTCGCCACCGCGTGACGTCCGGCAAATATCAATGCCCCGAGCGCGCAAGACCGGGATGGGAAGCAGCACATGGGCCGGGTCGGCGTGGCGGCCCAACGTGATTACGGCCGGGTGCTCGAGCAGAAGCAGGGTATCCCGCCTGCGGCCGGCCAAGATCTCGTTCCGGATCTGCTCTTGCAGCTCCAGTGCCGGCCGATAGGCAACCCGACCCAACCACGACCATTCGGCCGCGGCCTCCGCTTGGGAACGGCAGCCTGCGGCCATGGGCACTAGCCCTCGGAGATTTCGACGAAAAAGTCCGCGTCGACAAAATCGACATTGACCACGGCGCCGATGACACCCACCCCGTGGCGGACACAGGTCTCGGCCAGCGCCGGACCGTCCACCACCTCCACTGGCGCGCCCGACTGCTTCCACTCCGCGATGGCGTCGTCAGCCAGCCGACCGGCAAGGACAAGTGCCCCTTCGTCCTGGTTGCGGGCGCGAATGCCCGCGCGCAACTCGCCCAGCGCCCGACGGCCGGCTGCCGCGGCGCTTGGTCGCAGGGCGATGAGGCAACGCGAAGGCCGGAAACCCCGGCCTCGCAGCGCTTCTAGGTAGATCGTGCCCTCGACCCGCTTGACGAAAGTGGCAGGGCCGAAGCCCTCACGCTGCAGAAGGACGCGGGCCACGGCCTCAAAAGCCGCCGGGCTCAATTCCCCCAAGCGCTGCTCGAGCGCAGCCAAGGTGCGCTCGCGCAAGGCTTTCCTAGCTTCGCCCAGCACGAACTCGGCTCGCTCGAGATCACTGTCCGGCGGGCGGCGGGCCAAGGCGTACAGCCCGCTACCCGCTGGTCGCACGCGGGGCCGCTGGCCGGCGCGCAGTCTCTCCTTGCCCTCGGCCGCAAGCGCGGCTCGCATGACCCGCCACGCCTCGTTGGGCTCGCCGTGGATGAGCCTCCGGCGGACCGCCGCATCCGCGATCTGACGCACGTGCAACCCGCGGCCAGGGGCCTGGCCTCTCAAGATCTCGATGGCTGCATCGATGGGCGAGCTGATCTTGCGCCCCTGCTGGGTGGGCGTCCCGGACGCGCCCTCTCCTGCCGGTGAGGACGCCTGCGCTGCCCCTTCACCGGGGCCGGACGGCTGGCCGGCGGCGCTGGGCGGCTCCGTTCCGACGGTTGCTGCTCCCGAAGTCGGCAGGGCTTCGCCTCTGCCTGCCACGACCACCTCCCGCCGTTCGTCCTCTTCGTTGCTCGCGGTACCATCCTCGTTGCGGGCCACGCCCGCATCGCTGTCATCGCCGAGAGACCCTGCTTGCGCAGGCTCCTCTGCATCCCTGTCGTCTCCGTCGCCTTCCAGCACCCCGCTCTCAGCCAACGCCGCTGCGCGCGCCTCAGGGGACAGCGAGCCGATCTGGGGTTCCTCAGGCGACTCGCTCCCATCCCGTTCCTCCACCCCTTCAACCGGACTTGCTCCCTCGGTGGCAGTCTCACCCGCAGCGCCATTCGGCGCCCCGTCCTCGCTCGGCGAGTCGCCACGCCCGCGCCGACGTCCCCGACCTCCCCGTCGTCGTCGGCGCCCGCCGCGCGCTTCGCCGGCAGCCGCCCGGGTTTCTCGCGGTTTTTCCGGTGTGGCTTCCGGTTCCGGTTCGGCAGGGGCCTCCGGATAGCGCAGCAACCCGAAGACACCCGGCTTCACCCGCACGAAGGGACTGCCCGGGGCTTTCTTCACAGCGGCAGTAAGCTGGGTTTGCATGGTGACTTCGGGGGTGCGCCCCACGAAGGTAAGTAGCTTGCGCTCAGTGGCCTTCTCGGTGAGTTCCTTGAAGTGAAGAGGCCGGCGCTCACGCTTTAGAATCTCGAGGGCTGCTTCCAAGAAAGTCATGACTACCCCGTCTCTACCACAAACTACGCACGCGTGGCGTTGGGGTCTTTCACTTGAGCAAAAAGCAGGTTTTTTGACGATGCCCCGCGCAGGCGTTACCCGTGAGGCATGAGTTCTGCGCGCAAGATCGGAGTGCTCCTCGGTGGACTTTCGCTAGAACGGGATGCTTCCGTCCGGGCCGGCGAGGCCGTCATGGCAGCCCTGCGCAAAGCGGGCCACGAGGTCCAAGCTCTCTTTGTCGATCGTCACGTCGACATGGCCCTGCGCCAGTCGGGAATAGAAGTGGCCTTTCTGGCCGTGCGTGGCCGCTATGGCGCCGATGGCTGCCTGCAGGGGCTGCTGGAGATGCTCGCGATTCCCTATACCGGCTCGGGCGTGCTGGCCTGTGGCTTGGCCATGAACCGCGCCAAGACCAAGGACATCCTACGGCTGCACAATCTGCCCACCGCGCCCGCCTACCTGATTCGCTCTGCGCAACAGGACAGCATCAGCGCGGTTCACGGTGCTTTTGGTTTTCCCGCGGTCGTGCGATCGGTGGGTGCGACGCTTCTCTCTGGCGGGACCCTGGTGCGCGACGAGATGGAGCTAGAAAGTGCGCTTGAGGGCGCATTTGCTCTGAACGACGAGGCTCTGGTTGAGCGGTTCTTGCCGGGCAGGCCGATCTGCGTGCCGGTTCTTGACGGACAGGCTCTGGGCGCCGTGGAGGTGTCCCGCACCGGATCCTGGACCGCACCGCAGTCAACCGGCACGGGCCGGCAGGATGCCTGTACGCCCGCTCGCCTGCCGCCCGCCCGCGAGGCTTCGGTACTGCGCCTAGCGACCCAGGCGTGCGAGGCCCTGGGGTGCGAGGGCCCGACCTGCGTAGAGATGGTGCTGAGCGAGCGGTTCAACGAGATCATCGTGGACGTGGATTCCGCGCCGCTGCTCTTGCCCGAAGCTCCCTTGCCCCGGATGGCCCACGCGGCCGGTCTTAGCTTCGACGACTTGGTGGAGGAGATTCTGGCGGGCGCCCGGCTGCGTGCCCACGGAATCAAGCGCAATCGGCGCACGCTACACAGTACATTCGACGGTCCAGACCGCCGGGCGGATGCCGCACCGGCCGCGCATTGATCCGGAGGCCCGCCGCCGTCCACCCGGTCCCTCAACCAACTACGAGTGTCCGAGAGGCGTTACTAGCGGTACCATAGTGCCGCTTGCGCTCCACATCCCGCCGATACGTTCTTCTGGGGGTCGCGGCCCTGGCTGTTCTGGTCTTGGTGCCCGCGGGCATCGCTCTGTGGAACAGGATGACTGTGCCGTGGTTTCGCCTGCGCTTGGAACAGGCGATCGGGCGCCAGGTGCGGGTGGAAAGCCTTGGCATAAGCGGGCTGCGCACCCTGGTCGCGCATGGTGTGGAGGTCTTCGGGGCGCCCCCGTTTGACTCAGAACCGATGCTGCGTGCCGAGCGTATCGTCGTGCGCCTGGGCGGGCCGGACCGTGGATTCTGGGATCCCGCCGAAGTGACGGCGGATGGTCTTGACGTCGAATATCTGCGGACGGCAACCGCCGACAATTTTTCCGGTCGGCGGCCGGCGACGGCCCCATCCCCAACGGCGGGCGGTCGCCGACTTCCCCGCGCAACGCCGATTGCGTTTTCCGTCCGCAGGGCACGAGTTCACGGCACGGTGGTTCTGCCGGGCGGATTGCGGGTCGGCTTTCGCACGCCCGATGCCAGCTTCCAACGCTCACCCCAAGGCAAAGAATCGGCACTGCTGCGAGATCTTGTGCTTGAGATCGGCGATGCCGCGACCCTGCGCTTGCCTGAGGTCGCGCTGGCGAGCGTGCGCGGCGTGCCGGTGACTGCGACGGGGCGGCGAGTCAGCTTGGCGACGCCCGGCGGTGGCGTCTTCGCCGAAGACGCTACAGTGGAGGCACGCTTCGCCGGGCAGGGAGTGTCGATCGAGCTGCGCACCGACGACTCAGCCGGCGCATCCCCGGACCTGCGCATCTCTTGCCGGACCGCGGGGGATGTGGCCGACCTGCAGGTGGAGGCACGCGATTGGCCCCTGCGTGCGCTTGACGTCATCGCGTCGCCGCGCGGGCTGGGACTGGTGCAAGCGCGTACCGACCTCCACGTGGTGGCGTCCCTCGACATGGAGCGAATGGGGGTTGCTTTTCAGGTGGACGGCGAGCTTCGCGGGCTGCATGTGCACCATCCGGCGGTTGACCGGACGCCTTGGCGCGACGTCGGCATAGAGATCCATGCCAGCGGTCATGCGACGACCGCGGCTGGTCGGGTCGAAATCGAGGCCGCAGAGATACGCGCATTAGGCGCCCAACTGAACCTCAAGGGCTGGGTCGAGTTGCTGGGAACGCCACGCGGCGAGCTCACCGTCAGCACGCCGCCCGCGGCGCCCTTGCCTTGCGCCACCTTGCTCGCAGCCCAAGCACAGCCTGTCCGGCAGGCACTGGAAGGCCTAGTCTTGGGCGGAAAGCTGGGGGTTTCCGTCGCCCTTTCTTTCGACGCCGCGGCCTGGGAAACCATGGCTCTCGACGTTCGTGTCAGTCCACGCTGCACCGTCAAGAGTGAACCACAGGTGCTGGCCGGCTTGGCCCCGACCCTGCTGCGGGGGACACCCAGCGGCCCCTTGGCGCCTCACCTGCCCCTGGGCAGGTACCATCCCGATTTTGCCCCCCTGGCCGAGATGCCCAAACACCTGCCGGCGGCTTTTCTCACCTCGGAAGATAGCCGGTTCTTTGCCCATGACGGCTTCGACCTCGAGACCATCCGCCATGCTTTGGTACAAGATTTCGAGACCGGCAGTTTTGGCCGCGGGGCCAGCACCATCACCCAGCAACTCGCCAAGAATCTGTTTCTCACTCCCCATCGCACCTTGGCGCGAAAACTGGAGGAAACCGTGCTGACCTGGCGTTTGCACAGTCTCCTCAGCAAGGAACGTATCCTTGAACTCTACTTGAATGTGATCGACCTCGGCCCGGGAATTCGCGGTGTGCGCCAGGCCGCGCGCGCCTACTTCGGGAAGGAGCTTTCCCAACTCCGGCCCATCGAGTCCGCCTACTTGGCGGCGCTGACGCCCAACCCGCACGTGTTGGCGCGGCGTTTTCGCGATGGCCACGTCGACGACGGCTGGCTGCAGAGACTGCATGACCTGCTGGCGATGATGAAGCGCAGCGGCCGTCTCACGGCGGAAGAGCTGGTTGCTGCCCGCAAGAGCAGGCCGGCGTTGCGTAGAATTGACAAGGAGATCACGCCTCGGCCAGGCTTGTAGTGCTACTCTTTTCGTCATGACCATTCTGCGTAGTGTTGCTCTGGGCCTGCTTGTTTCTTTGATTCCATCCCTGGCAGTGGCCTCACTGGTCCAAGCCATGGATCTCGCTGAGTTGACCGCCCGAGCAGATCGAATCGTCGTTGCCCAGGTCGTATCGACAAACAGCGAATGGGATTCCTCCGGCCGAAATATCCACACCCGCATCGAAATCACGGTCGAGGAAACTTGGAAGGGGTCGCTCGCGGTCGGCCAGCGCACGATCATCGTTCAGCCGGGTGGCAGCGTGGGCGATATCGAAATGCGCGTCCACGGCATGCCCAGCTTTGCGCCGGGCGAGAAGGCGGTGCTCTTTCTCGCCGGCCAGGGCGCGCCCCGGGTGGTGGGAATGAGCCAGGGCAAGCGCCCGCTGCTTTGGGACGGCGCGGGCAAGCGCTGGGTGGCCGAAGCCGCCGAGCACTCCGCGGTGGTGCGACGCGATCCCCAGGGGCGCCTGCAGCCAGTACCCCCTGAGCCTGCCTTGGGTTTGGATGAGCTTCGCCAGCGCGTGCGCGCGCTGGTCGGACGGTAGCAAGCCCGGAACATTTCCTATGCGAAATCGCACAAAGCTTGTCCTGATCGCCTCTGTGGCAGGCTTCGCGGCCCTGCCCAGACCTGCCGCAGCCTATGTCCGTACCACGACCAGCACGGGCATACCCATTGCCTGGAAGGCCCCCTGTGTGAAGATTGAGTTCTCCCTGGGTGATCCCCCGCCCGAGCTGAAGGCCGCGGGATATCTTGATGCCGCCACGCAGGCGGGCGCGGCCTGGAGCAATGCCTCGCTCGACGGAGTCGATCGCTGTACCAACGTGATCTTCACCGTGGAGTCGTTCTCATCCGTCGCCGGCCCGGTGGGCATGGATTACCACAATCGCTTGATCTTCCGACAAAACAGTTGGTGCCGCGATCCCCCGCCGACCGATCCCAACGAGCCCGATTGCTATGACCCAAGCGCTTTGGCCATCACCACCGTCTTCCAACTCAGAAACACCGGAGAAATCCTGGACACCGACTTGGAGTTCAATGCCACCGACTACACCTGGAGCGACTACGTGGGCCATCCCGACCAGTTTGGCTACCTCACCCAAGACTTCCAGGGCGCGCTTACCCACGAGTTCGGCCATGTGATCGGCCTGGATCACACCTGCGTCAGCCCGGGGACATCTTCGGACCGGTGGCCGGTGGACAACAATGGCAACCTAGTGCCCGCTTGCAGTTCTGGCAACCTGCCCGCAACCATCACGGGTGCCACGATGTACGTCTCAGTTGCCTCGCCCAGCGCGGAAGTTGAACTGCGCAGCTTGTCGCCCGATGACGTGCAGGGCGCGTGCGATATCTATCCGTTCACGAGCAACTTCGTCTGCGTCGCTCCGACGAAAGCCCAAGCAAGCAGCGGCTGCTCCTACGCCGCGCAACCCGGGCGAGGCGCTATCGTCTGGGTGCTGGCATTCCTCGTGCTGGCGACGATCCGCCGTCGGCGCTAGCTGCCCGGGATGCCAGCCGGAACTCCACCGGATCTGGGCGCCCAAAAGCGCGCACCGCGGAAATAGCCTGAGGGGCATGGTCCTTGGCCTGGGCAGCCAGAGAATACTCGCCCACCGGCACCCGAATAGCGAACTGGCCTTGCGGGTCGGATGTGACCCGGACTGGGGGGCGAGCCCGCCTCTCGACAGGGTGCGCTTCGACCTGAGCGCCCGGCAGGACATGGCCGTCCTGGTCCAGGACCTGGCCCGAAAGCAGGACTCCAGTTGGCACGACGAGATCGCCGAGATCTCGGGCATCGCCGGGCGCAAGCAGCAGTGGCTCGCGTTGCAAGGGCAGCTTGTCCGTCGCCGAGACCTCAAGCCGCGAGCGTCCCGGAGCCAATCCCCTCAGCTCGAAGTGTCCCTGCGCATCGGAGAGCGCAGTGCGAATGCTCCCCGGGCGCGCCACTGACCCCAAAGGCAGCTCGGCCGCCTCGGACGCCGTGGGCAAGGCACCCGGCAGGACGAGCACCTCATCTCGGCCGCTGACCAGTCCGACCACCGAAACCGGCACTGCGCCCATGGCCAAGCCATCCTGGTCGAGCACGCGACCCGAGACGAGTGCCCCGCGCGCGAGTCTAAGGGCTGCGCGGACAGTACTGCCGGCGCTGAGCAGAAGCTCCGGCGCATCCAGCAAAACGTGGCCTTCCAATCGGGCGATGACCTGGTAGTGACCGGGCCGCATCGGCCCGACGGTGAACTTGCCGTCCTGGTCCGTCTGGCAGGTCACTGGCAAATCATCGGAGGGCATGGTCAGCACATCCACCGTGGCCCCGGGAAGGTTCCGGCCCATGTCGTCGCGCACCTGACCTGCAACAAAGGCGCCCGAACCCAGCAACAACCGCACCGGCGCCAAATGGTGTGTACTTTCCTCGATCAGCTGACTGGCTGTCGCTGACACCAGCCGGCCGTGCGCGGCGCGGATGGAGAACTGGCCCAGGCCCAAACCCGCGAAGGAGAAGACGCCATGCGAGTCTGCCACCGTCTCGCGCGACCAGCGCAGGCTCGGCCCGCCCAGCACCACATTCGCCCCGGGTTCGGGGCGGGTTGGAGTTCTGAGCACAAGGCCGCCCAGGCTGCGCCCCTCCCCTTCGAGTGCCAGAACGAGCGATTCGGCCTCCGGCACGGCTCGGTCGATTTCCAGCGTGCCGAAACCGGCTGCCTCGGCAAGCAGGGTCCATGTCCCCGGACGCAGATGCGTCAGCGCGAAACGCCCCTCGGGATTCGAGCGCGCTTGCACCACGGAACCCGCGTGCTTGTCTTTGGGCCAAGCAATGACCAGGGCATCCGGCAGGGGCACACCTGCGCTGTCCTGCACCACACCGACGAGGTCGACGGGGGGTAGCGTTTTCGCCGCCGGTCTTGCATCCGCCGCCGCATCGCGCCTTGGCTGGTGTCTCCGACAGGCGAGCCCGCAACCAGCCACGAGCATGAGCGCCGCCACCGTGAGGAAGGTCGGGCGGGCTCGTCTATGAGTGCTTGCGGAGCGCATCAGTCGGTGCTAATGGTACGCCCTTCCGGAGAACCCATGCCTGCGCAGTGTGCAATTTGCGGCAAACAAAGGAGAGTGGCCAACAATGTTAGCCACTCGAACATTAGGACCAAGAGCCAGCAGCGGCCGAATCTGCAGAACGTGCATATCACGATCGGCGGCTCGCGAAAGCGGGTGCGCGTCTGCACTCGTTGCATTCGCTCCGGTTTTGTGGCGAAGGCCCCATAGCCTCGATTCGACGTCGCATTCGGCGCTCTCGAATCAAGCTGCCACGGCCACGGCATCGATTTCCACCTGCGCGCCCCTCGGTAGCGCCGCGACCTGCACGGTAGCTCGCGCGGGCGGCATGCTTCCGAAATACGTGGCGTAGGCCCTGTTCACAGCAGCGAGGTTCTTCAGGTCGGTCAGATAGATGGTCGTCTTGACCACGGCGTCCATTGACACGCCGGCAGCCTCTAGCACCGCGGCCAGATTCTGCATCACGCGGTGGGTTTCTTTCTCCACGTCGCCGGCGCCCACCAGCTCGCCGGTTACTGGGTCGAGCGGGATCTGGCCGGAACAATAGATGCAGCGCGCGCCTTGCGCGATCACCGCCTGGGAATAGGGGCCAATTGCGCGCGGGGCGGACGAGGTAGAGACGGCGTCTCGGATCATTGGCTTGATGATAGCAAGGGGCGTCGGCAGGGCACGTTTTCAGCGATGTCGTCGCGATGGGGACCAGCGGATCGTGGTACCTTTGCCCGCGTGAAGACTGGAATGCGGCCGCGGCGCCGGAATGCTGAACCCGAGACCGCGGCGTCACTCATGTCGGCCGTAGTGGCGCGCGTCGGCGGTGAGCACCGGGCACGCGAGCACCGCATTTTCGCCGCGTACGAGCAAGCGGTGGGCGGTCCCTTGCGTCCGCACACCAGGGCCGAGTATCTGCGTGAAGGCACGCTCGTCGTGCGCGTGTCGAGTTCCGCGCTGGCCCACCAGATCACCCTGCTCAAGCGTGAGATCCTGACCCGCATGCAGCCGATGCTGGCTCCTGGGAGCGTGACCGACCTGCGCACCCGCGTGGGTCCGCTGGACGCGCGTTGACCACCTGACTTTCTCGACCCGCCCCCGGTTGGAGCTTCGTCTTGCGGCCGTCCCCTTGCTGTTCGCATGCTTCCGAGATCCGAAGGACCGCACCATAGGCGGTCATCAGGAGAGCCCGATGCTTCAGCGAGCGGACCGCGCTCAGCATCCGCTCCACCTTCTCGCCGCTCAAGATGTCTGGCGACGTCCGTGGCACCTTCGGCCACGCGAGCGTAGCGACCACTTCTGGCCGCTGGTCTGCAGGGTCACTAGCTGGTCGGGACGTAGCAGACGCGGAAGTGGCAACTCAGGATGGCGTCGATTCCTTCACATGAATAGCCAAGTGCAACCTTCTCGAACGAGCCTTCGAGAATGCCGCCGCCGCTATCGAAGCGGGTGATGGTAACGGAATTGCCGCCGCCGCAGTGATCAGTCATTGACGTACTTCCCCCTGAGGGACTCCAGCCGACTCCGTCGAAGTCGAAGTATCCTGAATCTTGCCCCGTCGGGATCAAGCGCAAGCCGAGGCTGGCACCGCTCGAGTCGGGATTTTCACTGGCACAGATGACCACCTCAGGCGTTCTGTCCATCAACACAGGATAGGCCATAGGAAGGGTGCTACCGCATGGATAGAGAAGGCTCTTCGAGGCTGAAGGGTTACGTTGGTCGGTCACATCAACGAACAAATCCTCTCCGACACAACCACTCGGCACGGATGCTTCGCTTCCTGTGCTGCTGTCCCCCGCTGTACCGAGGTCGAGCGGTGTCAGACCAACGTCCCTGCTGTCGGTGGCCGCATCGGGGCTTGCCCCGACGTCCGCGCGGTCGATGGCCGCGTCGGGGGTTCGCCCGACCCCCATGGTGTCGATGGCCGCATCTGGGCTTGTCCTGATGTCCGAAGGCAACGCGTCTGCGTCCATTGCGCCGGTTTCGCTCGCGGCTTGCCAAGGATCAGACGCCGAATCCGAAAGGGATGGGGCATCCACCTCGATGCGACCAGATTCGATCGCCGTCGGCGCCGAGTCGGGCACCGCTCCGTCGCGCGAAGGAGTGCCGGATTCACCACAAGCGCCAACCAGCACGAGCAGAACCGCAGTAGCTGGGACATCACCTCTGAATCTCGACATCGCGAACCAGCTGGGAGCGCGCATAGGACGATTCTCACCCTCACAGGGAATTCGAGTCAATCGAAGCAAGACCTCTAGCCCATAGCGGCGCGCAGGTCGGAAACAAATGCCTCCAGTGCCGGCACCGGATCGCGACCTGCGGCCACGGCTCGCTCGATCACGCGGACGGCGGCGCTGCCCACCACCACGCCGTCGGCGAACCCGGCCACCGCCCGCGCATCCGCCGGCGTGGCAATCCCGAATCCCACGGCGACCGGAAGCCGGCCGCCCGACAGTTCGCGCACCTGCCGCACGCGCGCGGAGGTCTCATCCAGGTTGGGAAGTTGACTGCCCGTGATGCCGGTCAGCGAGACGTAGTAGAGAAAGCCGCCCGCGACCGCGGCTATCGCCTTCACCCGCTCGGGGGTGGAGGTGGGCGCGATGAGCGGGACCAGGTCCAGAGCATGCTGGGCGAGCGTCTGGGCCAACTCGGGATCTTCATCGGGCGGCCAGTCGACGCACAACACGCCGTCGGCGCCCGCCTGCTTGGCTTGCGCGGCGAACTTCGCGGTGCCGCGCACGAAGATCGGGTTGGCATAGCCGAAGAGCACGACCGGAATCTCCGGGTTGGCCGCGCGCACAGTCCGGCACAGATCCAGGGCCTTGGCCATGCCCCCGCCCGCAGCGAGGGCCCTGCGCATGGCCGCCTGAATGGCCGGCCCGTCAGCCGATGGATCGCTCCACGGCACGCCCAGTTCCAGCACATCCGCGCCGGCTTGCGCTGCGGCCAGCAGGAGACGGCGACTGGTGTCGAAATCTGGGTCGCATCCCGTGAGGTAGAGGACCAGTGTCTTGCGGCCTTGTGCGCGAGCCCGCGCAAAGGCACCGGCTATGCGCGACGGGAAAGGCCGGCCCGGCGTATTCGTCATGACGACACCTCCGCGCCAAAGTGTTTGGCGATGGTGCCCATGTCCTTGTCGCCTCGGCCCGAGATGTTGATGATCACGCTCGCCCCGTCGGAAAGTTGCTCGGCCACGCGCGGCAGTCCTGCCACCGCATGCGCGCTCTCCAGGGCCGGGATGATGCCCTCGCAACGGGCCAGCAAGCGACACGCGGCCAGCGCCTCCTGGTCGGTGGCAGACAGGTACTGGGCGCGTCCGCTGTCGCGCAGGTAGCTGTGCTCGGGCCCGACCCCTGGGTAGTCGAGGCCGGCCGAGATGGAATGGGCCTCGTCTATCTGGCCGTCGTCGTCGCACAGCACGTAGGAGCGTGCGCCGTGCAGGACGCCCGGCCGGCCCTTGCCCAGGGTGGCAGCATGGTGTTTGGTATCGATACCCTCGCCCGCTGCTTCCACGCCATAGAGCCGTACCCCGGGATCGTCGATGAATCCGCGAAATAACCCCATGGCGTTGGAGCCGCCGCCGACACAAGCCAAACACGCGTCGGGCAACCGACCCGTGGCAGCCTGGATCTGGGCGCGCGCCTCGCGCCCAATCACCGACTGCAATTCACCCACCATGGTCGGATAGGGATGCGGGCCAGCCACGGTTCCGAGAACGTAGTGGGTGGTCCCCACGTTGGTCACCCAGTCGCGCATGGCCTCGTTCATGGCGTCTTTCAGGGTCGCAGTGCCGTCCTTGACCGGGTGGACCTTGGCCCCCAGCAAGTGCATGCGAAACACGTTGAGCGACTGGCGCTCAACATCGACCGCGCCCATGTAGATTTCGCACGGAAGCCCAAACAGGGCGGCCACCGTGGCAGTGGCCACGCCGTGCTGGCCAGCCCCGGTTTCGGCGATGATGCGCTGCTTGCCCAGGCGCTGGGCCAGCAGAATCTGGCCCACGCAGTTGTTCAACTTATGCGAGCCAGTGTGGCACAGATCCTCGCGCTTGAGAAACACGCGCAGGCGGCGGCCCTGAGTCTTTGCCACATGCTCAGCCAGGCGCGCCGCCTCGGTCAGCGGCGTGGGCCGGCCGACATACTCGCGCAGCAACCGGTCCAATTCGGCGCGGAAAGTCGGGTCGAACGAAAAGTGCTCCCAGGCGTCGGCCAGCTCTTCCAGAGCCGGCATCAAGGTTTCGGAGACGTAGCGACCTCCGTAGGGACCAAATCGACCGTGAGATTGGGGAACTATGGACATCTGAGTGGCGCCACTATATGCCTTGGTGTCCTTTCCGGTTCAATCAACCGTTCGCGCATCATGTCGACGAAACCAGACGACAACACGGCCTTCGACCCAAGCCGACGGCGGCTCTGCCCGGACGGCTCTTGCGTGGGTCTCATAGGCAGTGACGGGAAGTGCTCAGTCTGCGGCATGCTCGCTTCGGAAGGGACAGGGCAGAGCCCCGCTGCGATCCCGCCTGCCTTGCCCACCCCGGAGCCCGAGATCAACGAAGCACCTACCTCGGACGCGGAGCAGCCCTTCGACCCCAGCCGCCGGCTCTGCCCTGACGATGCATGCATCGGCGTGATCGGCAGCGACAACAATTGTAGCGTCTGCGGCCGTCGGGGTTAGTTTCCTGAATTTGCGCTGTGTTATGCCAAATTATTCAAGTAACACTTGAATAATCTACACGACCAGCACGACCGACCCGGTCGTCCTGCGTTCTTCGATGGCGCTGTGAGCGGCGCCCGCTTCGCGCAGGGAGAACTGCAGCGGCGGCTGGATGCGCACAGCACCCGAGCGCACTACCCCGAAGAGATCGCCGGCCATGCAGCGCAGAGCCTCTGCCGTGGCGGCGTAGGTGCCCAGGGTTGGGCGGGTCAGATACAGCGATCCCTTGACCCCTAGGGCGGTGATGTCGAAGGGCGGAACCATGCCCGAGGATTGGCCGAACGAGACCAACAGACCGCGCGGCTGCAGACAGTCCAGCGACGCGCGAAAGGTATCTTTGCCCACGCCGTCGTACACCACGCGCACCCCGCGTCCCCCGGTGATTTGGCGCACGCCCTCGACGATGTCTTCCCGCGTGTACACGATGACGTGGTCGCAGCCGTTGGCACGGGCCAGCGCCGCCTTCTCGTCGCTCCCCACCGTACCCACCACCGTGGCGCCCAGATGCTTGGCCCACTGGCAGGCGATCTGCCCTACCCCACCAGCCGCAGCGTGCACCACGATGGTGTCCCCGGCCGTCACCCGCGTTGTCTGCAACAGCAGGTACTGGACCGTGAGCCCCTTCAGCATGATGCACGCGGCGGTGCGATCATCGATGTCGTCAGGCAAACGCACCAGGCGCTCTGCGGGAAGTACCCGCGCCTCAGCGTATGCCCCGACTGGCCCGGTGGCGCAAGCAACCCGGTCGCCCACGCGTAGTTCGCTGACCTCGGGGCCGACCGCCTCCACCACACCCGCGGCCTCGCTGCCCAGCCCGCTGGGAAGCGGCAACTTGTACACGCCCCGGCGGTGATAGATGTCGATGAAGTTCACGCCTACGTAGTGATGGCGAACCAGGGCCTCGCCCGGACCTGGCGCGGCCAAGGTGACCGCTTCCCACGACATCACTTCCGGACCGCCGGTGTTGTGGATGCGTATGGCCTCTGTCATCCGTAGAACCTAGCATCGGTGTGCTGCCGAGGCACGAGTGGTAGAACTGCGCCATGGGCTCACTGTTCCTCGACGCTTGCCGCGGCGAACCCACGCCGAAGCCTCCCCTCTGGCTCATGCGCCAGGCCGGCCGCTACCTCCCGGAATACCGGGAGGTGCGCCAGAGAGTCACCTTCCTAGAATTGTGCCAGACGCCGCACCTGGCGGCCGAGGTGACCATGCAACCCATGCGGCGCTTTGCCTTCGACGCAGCGATTGTATTCTCCGACCTCCTCATTCCCCTGCAAGCCATGGGGCAGGCGGTTAGCTTTACCGAAGACGGTCCCACCCTCGCGCCCCCGGTGCGAACCGCCGCTGACCTGGCTCGCCTCGCCCCCTTCGATCCATGGGAACGCACGCCGTTCGTCCTGGAAACCATTCGGCTGCTGTGTCCGCAGCTCGGCGCTACGCCGCTCATCGGATTCGCAGGCGCGCCGTTCACGACTGCGACCTACGCCATCGAGGGCAAGACTTCGCGGCGGTTTGTCGAGACCAAGCGGCTCTTTTATCGAGATCCGGACACGGCCCACCAGCTCCTGGAGCTGATCGAAAATTCCACCCGCGCCTATCTCTTGGCTCAGGTGGCGGCCGGCGCCCAGGCCATCCAGATCTTCGACTCGTGGCTCGGGGTGGTCTCGCCCGAGGAATGGGACGAGTTCGTGGCCGCGCCCACCACGCGTCTGGTGGGCGCGGTCAAGGCGAGCGGCGTGCCGGTCATCTACTTTCCCAATGGGGCGACGACCATCCTGGACCGGGTGGCGCGCGTGGGCGCCGACGTTTACGGGATCGACTGGCGCCTACCGCTCGACCAGGCCCGGGCGCGCCTGGCCGCGGGCGGCGCCGAGCACGCGGCCGTGCAAGGTAATCTCGACCCAGCGATTCTCTTGGGCCCGGTCGAGCGAATCGCACGCCAGGCGGCTGAGGTTATCCGCCGCGGGGCTGGCCGCGGTCACATCTTCAACCTGGGGCATGGCATCTACCCGGACACCCCAGTCGAAAACGTGCAAGCCCTGGTCCGCGCCGTGCGGGGCGAGTAGACGCACAGGATCAAGTCGTGCTTGCTGTCGTCGCGCTCAACCTGGGAGGTCCGGATTCGCTGGCGGCGGTGCAGCCGTTCTTGCGCAACCTGTTCGCCGATCCCGACATCATCCAGTTGGGCTGGTTGCGGCCTGTGCAGCCGCTCTTGGCGCGTCTGATCGCGCGTCGCCGTGCCGCTTTCTCGCGGGCTGCGTATTCCCAGATCGGCGGGCGGTCACCCATTCTTGAGGAGTCAACCGCTCAGGTGCAGGCGGTGGTCAGGTCCATGGCCGCATCTGGGGTCGCGGCCCAGCCGTACCTGGCCATGAGCTACTGGCACCCCTTTCCCGTCGAGACCGCAGCCGCCATGCGTGCCGACGGCATTACCCGGGCGCTGCTCTTGCCGCTTTTTCCCCATCAATCGAGGACGACCAGCGCATCAGCCTTTCGCACCATCGAGTCCGCGCTGGTGGGCATCGCCAGCACGCGCATCGAGGGCTACGCCACTGCCCCAGGGTACATCGATGCTCTGTGCCAGCGCATCGCCGAAGCCTCGCAGCAACTGCCCGAGCCGGAGCGTGCGACTGCCCCGGTGCTGTTCTCCGCGCATGGTCTTCCCGAAAGCTACATCCGCCACGGCGATCCCTATCTCGACGACATTCGATCGACCGTGGCCGCGGTCACCCAGCGGCTTGGTCTGGATGGGCGGTCGCAGCTGGCCTTTCAGAGCCGCGTGGGCCGGCAACCTTGGCTTGCGCCAACCACGGAAGCGGCCCTTGACAGCTTGGCCGCCGCCGGCCACCGAGCCGTGGTGGTAGTTCCGGTTTCCTTCACCGGCGAGCATCTAGAGACGCTGCAGGAGATCGACATCCTGTACCGCGAGCGGGCCGCGGCGCGCGGGATCGCCAGCTTCGCCCGGGCGCGGGCCGTGGGCTGCCATCCCGCCTTCATCGCAGAGCTGGCGGCCCTACTCATCTCCGCCGCGCGCGATCGCGGCTGGGCATAGTCCTACTTCTGGGCGAAGCAGCGTGGGTCTGGCGCGATGGCCTTGGTTGGAACAGCGGTGCCCGCGAAGCTGAAGAAGGTGAAGATGCCGGCATCGGCGCCCACCACCAAAAGGTGGGCGTCCCTGCCTTTCGCACAAATGGGGCTGCTGTTGTTGAACTCCAGCTCAGCCAGGCCGATGCCAAAAAACTCCGTCTTGGAAATTGGGTTGCTATCGTTGACAACCGCGATCGCATTGCTGTTGACGACGACCGGATTGCCGGCGGCGTCGAGCGTGTAGTCGAGCTTGTACATAGATACCTGGCCGGCCGCTTTCGTGCTGCCGACGTCGGCCTGCAAGGCGGTGACGGCAAGCTCTTTGTTCCCGTCACCGTCGACGTCGACCAGAGCCACCCTTTGTCCGAACTGGGAAGCAGCGTCGCCGGAGAACACCAACATCTTGGGTGGCGTGAGGTTGAAGGGGCTGAGAAAAAGATAGGCTCGATCCGGCGGGGCGCCCACCACTAGCTCGGCTTTGCCATCCCCGTTCAGGTCCGGCACTGCCGCCAGCGCCGTGCCGAATCCAGGCGAGGCGCCGCCCGGAACGGACAGCTCGATCGGGCATGACAGCGCGGCGGCACCCGAGGCGTACTGCAGAATGACCACTCGTCCGGGTCCGGTCGCATCCTGGTTTGGCAGTCCGACTGCGATTTCCTGTTTGCCGCCGCCGTCGCCGTCGGGCAGAAAATCCGCGACCGCGAGCGACCGGTGGGAATCCGAGGGCGTCGGCAAGGCGACCGTGCAACTCGAGGCCGAGATCACTTCGCCGCTGGGGAAGCCCAGCACGTGAACCCCTCGGTCGGAGAGCGCAATCACCTCATCGGCCGCCGCCTGGGTCACGCGTCCGGGCGCAACCGCCAAGCCAAAGTGGGTTTCAGCGGACAATCCGAAACGCGGCGATTGGCCGGCAGTCTCGAAATCTGGGTTGCCACCGGCATCCACTCCCAGCTTGAGGAATGCAACCGCCCCTTGCCCAGGCGAAGTAGCAACGTTCGGCATGCCGAGGACGACGGTGCCTGCCGGGGTCGGAGCGCTCAGCCAAGCCGCACTGGAAATGCCCTCCTGGCTGGAGTCCTGGATGGAACCAAGGCCCAGCTTTTCCAGATCCTCGCTCGCGGCGGCCTTGACCTGGGCTTTGCCGTTGCCGTCGAAATCCGCCACTGCCAGGCCTGGCGCGTGAGTCGCCGCGAACAACAGACGCGCCGCCATTTTGGGCCTGTCCACGGGTGGAAGCATGGGCAGAAGGGTTCGGCCAACGTCCGCGCCAAGGCTCGACTCGAACCCGCTGGGAGCGCCAACGACCTGCACCGGCGCCCGGTCGAGCGCACTACCGAATTCGCCAGGATCGCAACCGCCCGCGAGCGCCAGGGCAGAGAATGCAAATAGTGTCCGTCGCATCCTAGAACCTCCCCGTGGCGGCAAGTCCCGCGCCGCCTGGCAATCCGATGGGCACCAGGCCTACTTGCTTCGGCTCGGGTCCGGCCAGGTTGATCTTTCTTAGGTTTGCCGTGCTGGGCGGCCCAGATTCGAAGAAGTTCCATACCGACAGAAGCCCGGTCAGCGCCCCCACCCCGAACAGCACATCAGCGCCGACGTAGTAGCGCATGCCGGTCACTTTGCGCGGATCGTTGCTGTTGGTGAGCTTGGCAGGGTTGGCCATGTCGCTATTGATCTGGTCCTTGATCTCCATGCCCTTCACGCCCAGGTAGATGCCGCCGCCAAACGACAGGGCCGAGAGAACCGCATAGGTCCATGCCTTCCGCCTAGGGGGCTTGGGCGAGAACTGCAGGTCCATAGTCGTTTCCTCCGCGCGATCGGCCACTAGCTTGCCTTTGTAGGCTTCCATTCCGTCCTTCTCGACCACGATTTGATGTTCGCCCGGTTTGATCTGCTGCTCGCAGGGCATGGCGCAAGCGAGAGTTCCGTCGACCACGAGACGCGCACCCTGACTATCCGAACCACCGGCCTTGAGCACGGCGAACTCGACCGTCGCAAGCGTGATTGTGTGCGTGGTTGCGGTGCCCGGCTCGACGGTGATTTCCTTCTGACCGGGCTGGTAGCCGGACCTGGCTACCCACAAGGTGTGCTTGCCCGGCTTCAGGTGTCCGGTGTACGGCGTCTTGCCGATGGCGCCGATGTCCTGTCGATCAATGAACACGTCGGCGCCGGGCACGTTGGAGATGACCTCGATCCAGCCGAGGAAGTGCTGTTCGGACAGCGCGATGTAGATCTCCACCACCTTGTCGGTGCGAGGCGTGATCTCGCGCTCTTCCGGTTTGAACCCCTGGGCTTCGAAGAGCAGCTTCACCGGTTTCGGCTCCAGTGAGCCCTGCCACGGGGTGGTGGCGAACGTCCCTTTGGACTTATCATTGAGGTAGATGGTGGCGCCCGCCGGCTTGGAATCGATGATCACCAAACCCTTGGTCGCGAGAGTCGGCAGCACCGCCACAGGCGCGGGCGCCTTCTCTGTGGTTCCGGTTGTCGGGGGCGGTGGCGCCAGCAGCGCCTTCAGGCTCTCAAGTCTGGTCTTGACCTCGGCGGCATCGCGGGCTTGCGGATCCTTGTCGAGGTAGCGCTGGAACATGTCGATAGCACGGTCCAGCTTCTTCGCCTTCTCGAACGCGACCGCTGCGTTGAAGAGGAATGAGCTGAACGGCTTCTTGTCGTAGGCTTCAAGGAACTTCGCCGCTGCATCGTCCCACAGCTCGCGCAAGTAGAGGACTTGGGCCTCCTCAAATTGAGCCTTGGCTGCCTGTAGCTCGGGGTCTGCAGTGCTCTGCTCCTGCGCCCGCGCCCCGCGCTCCGGAGCGCCTGCCATAGCACCCAGGCAGAAGGCCACAAATAGGGCTAGCTTCAGCAAGCGTTTCATGGTTATCCATGATTGCGCCATTAGCCAGAGACGATCAAGATCGGACGCGATGCGAGTCGTTTTTTTCCTGCAAGGCCAGCGCGTCCCAGCGGCACGATTTCGTGGGATAGCGGTGGCGCAGGCGCTGGGCGCGGCGGGCCTGGATTGCCGCCTGCGCATTCCGGTGCCCAGCGTTTACGGCGACTGGCTGCCTGGCTTTCCCGTCGGCCGGTGGCGCCAACTGCTGGTGCCCTTTGTCATTCCGGTCCGGCTGGCGCAGCTTCGCAACTTGCGGCCCGCCGATGTCGTGTTCTTCCAGCGTCCCATGGTCGAGCTGCCTACGCTGTTTCTGGAAAGACTGGCGGCGCGCGGGCGCAAGTCAGTGTTCGATTTCGACGACGCCATCTTCCTCAACCGAGGCGGGCGCGAGAAGTTGCGCCGCACAATCGCGCTGGTGGACCAAGTGGTGGCGGGCAACCGCTTCCTCGCCGAAACCGCGGAGGCACCGGAGAAGACCACCATCATCCCCACTGCGGTGGACACGGATCGCTGGTCCGTGCAGCCAACCCGGGAAGCGCGTGGCCGCGAGGTCGTCGTGGGCTGGACCGGGCTGTCGTGCAACTACCGGCACCTGGCCTTGGCCTGCAAGCCCATCGCACGCGCCCTGCGCCGCACCGGCGCCCGCTTCGTGGTCATCTCCGACCGGCGGCCACCCTCGGAACTGGCCGACTTGCGGCCCAGGTTCGTACCATGGCGGGCCGAAAGCGAAATCGAGGATCTGGCTCGCCTGGACGTGGGCGTGATGCCGCTGCCCGACGGGCCCTACGAGCGGGGCAAGTGCGCCTTCAAGCTCATTCAGTACATGGCGTTGGGTCGGCCTGCTCTGGCCTCGCCGGTAGGCACCAACTGCGAGGTGGTCACCGATGCCAGCGATGGCTTCCTGCCCTGCGACCAGAATGCCTGGGAGGAAGAGCTCGTGAGCCTCATCGAGGATCCCGAGTTGCGCGCCCAGGTTGGCGGCCGCGCGCGCCAGCGGGTGCAGGCGGCGTACTCCATCGCGGCGGTGGTGCCGCGCTATCTGCAAGTCCTCCGCGGCCTCACGCCTGAGCGATGACTACGGTCGCCAGGTGGGCGGGAGTAGGAGGCGATTCACCGTGTGCTCTCGTAGCGAAAACTCGCCCCAAACCGGCGCGAGGTAGATGGCCACCAGCAGCGCCAAGCCGACAAATACCAACACCGTCCTCGGCCACTTGCGCTCGGCGTAGGCCACCAACCCACCCAGCATGAGCAGGGCAAACCCATATGACGGCAAGTAGTAGTGGGTGAACGAGAACTTGTTTCGGATGATGGTCCAGGGCGCAAGCAGCGCGGCCCATCCCAACAGCAGCAGCAGGGCCGGCTTGCCCACCGGTTTGCCCACGAGAAAATCTCTCAGCCTTGCCAGGCGTGCGCGAATGCCTCCGCCCCCGGCCGTGGCGCGCGCGACAAGCTGGATGAACGACCACACCAGAAACAGGTCAACCGCAATCCAGAAGACGGGGTTGCCGACGGTGGAAGCGTAGAAACGAAATACCCCGTGCGTGGTGTTCTTGATAATGACCGGTCGGTAGAAAATGGGCCAGGTGTACCAGGACGAGTTGAGTGGATTGGTCGCGCGGTTCATCTCGACGTGACGGAGCACCAGATCCTTGACCAGATGCCATAGCGAGGCCAAGTCGGTGGGCTCGTGGGAGAGCCGGAGCGCCAGCAGCCAGACCGCAGTCTGCACCACGGGAACCACCGCGAAGATTAACAGCGACCAAAACCGCACCCGCCCAAGCAAGAGCATGGTCACGACGGCCGGAATCACGATGAAGACGCCGCTCCACTTGACCGAGGCGGCAGTCCCCGCCAAGAAAGCGGTCACCAGCACCCCGCGCCAGGTGCGCGCAGTAACAGCGGCGAGCATGCACCAGAGCAGCAGGCTGGTGAGGATTCCGTCCATCAGGCCCACGCGCGAATACGAAATGAAGAACCCGTCGGCCGCGACAAAGGCCGCTGCCATCAACCCGGCCCGCGCAGTCCGGAAGTAGGCCCGCCCGAGCCAGTAGGCCAACAGCACGGACAGGATGCCGAAGCACAAAGCAGGAAAACGCCATCCGGCGGAGTTGTATCCAAAAAGCAGGATACCCACCGACATGAACATCTTGAACAGAGGCGGATGATCGTTGCTGTCCTTGATGCCAAGCAAGTAGTTGTGGGCATTGGGGACGAAGAAAGGCTCATCAAAGGTAAAGTCAGGGGGATACCAGATGGCGCGGATGCGTAGCACGATCCCACCCACGATCATCATGCCCAGAATGACCGTGGTTGCCCGTTCGGCCTGTGACGCCGACGCCCAGGCGGCCGTCACGCGCTGCCAGGCCGACCGCGCCGACCGCGCGAGCTTCGCCGTGACAGCGAGCGACGTCATTGCGGAATCACGCAATCGGTGAGGGTTCCGACCGGCATGCTTTGCTTTGCCGGATCGAACTTGCCGTTCGGCTCCCAGCGCAGAGAAACCGACTTGATCACGCCGACGACGTCGTAGTTGCATACGACGGTGAAGCGCTCGGTGGGCAGCGCCCCGCGCATGCCAGGGGAATCCCACAGACCGGCGCCCAGCAACGACTCGTTCTTCACGTTGCAGTATGGTCGCAGAATGTGGGCTTCGTCCGGTGTGGGCACGCGTGGCCGCGAATCGCCCTGGTACCCGCAGTTCAAGCCTTCCACCGTGAGATTCGACGCGCACGCCAACCGGTCGTGGTCCTCGCGAACCAAGGTCAACTCAACTAGTTGCCGGGTTCCTTTGTGCCAGCCCTGCTCGGTCTGTGCGGCCTTCTGGTCGTACTTCGCCCAAGAGAAGATCACCCACACGCCGAACCCGATTACGAACAGAGCAAGCAGCGCGCGAAGCGGAACGTCAACCTCGTTGGGCAGGTAGCGCACCACCTCCACTGGCGGAGCGGGTGGTGGGACAGGCTCAAAAGCCGGGACAGGCTCTGCGGCCGGTGCCGGTTCCGGGGCCGGCGCCGGGGCCGGTTCCGAAGCCGGGGCCGGGGGCGAAGCCGGAACCGGAACCGAGATCGGAACCGGAGCCGGAGCCGAGACCGGGGCAGACGCAGGAGCCGAAGCGGGTGCCCGAAGCCAGGCTGGAGTCGGGACCGGCGCTCGGCTGGAGCCTGGCACCGACGGAGGCGTAGGGGCTGGGACCGGCGCCGAACCAGCTGCCGGGAGAGGCGCCCGGATCGCTCCAGAAACCGAGGCCGGGGCCGGGACCGGGGCTGCGCCTGGCGGCCGGACCGAAACCGGCACCGATGCCGAGGAAGGCGCAGGGAGTGGAAGAGGCACCCGCACCGGGGCCCTAGCTGGGGCAGGCGCCGGCGGGACCGGGACAGGCGCCGCGGTCGGGGCCGGGGCCGAGACGGGCGCCGGAATCGGGGCAGGCGGCGCGACGGGTGTTGCACCCGAGGCCGGGAGCCAAGTCGGGGCTGGAGGCGAGGCGGGAACCGGGGCTGCAGCCGGAACCGGAATCGAGGCCGGCTGGCTATCGCGAGGTGGTCCCCCGTCGTTTTCCGAAGAACTCATGCGGTCAGGTTGTTCGATCTGGACCCGTCCGTCAACCGGATCCCGGTGACGGGAGTGACGGTGCACACACAGCGGCGTCGCAGGCCCTGCTCGCGGTGTCCTGCGCTTTCACCAACGCGCCCGCTTGGCCAGCCCAAGCGCGTACTCGGGCCACCAGGCGCCAGCGCGGGGGCCGCGGTTGCATGTGCCGTCCGATTCGCCCGGCGGCTTGACCCAGAAAAATGCATCCACCAGCGCATCGCCGGTGTTGTTTGTGGGCGGCGTGCCGAGCGCGCGGCCGTCGGGGTTGCACCACGCGGCCTCACCTGCAGCGCCTTGGGGTGGCCCGTTGCCATTCCGGGCTGTGTCGATGATGAAGTGCTTGCCCCCGATGCGGCTCGAAATCTCGTGGCCGTAGCGAATCAGATCCGCGGTGGCACGATAGTTCGAGGTGTTGAGGGCAAACCCGGTGGCCTCCGCGATGCATGCACGCTTCAGTCGATCGGCCATGTCCGCGGCCGGCAGCCACGCATCGTGGCCCGCGTCGATGTACACCGCGGCGCCGGGCGTGGATTCCAGCGCATGGACGGCGTAGCAAATCATGTCCAGGCGCGCGCGCTGGTCGGCGGGCGCCAGGCACCTGTCCATCAGACCAAGCGCGTCCGGTTCCAATACCACCACGGCGCGCGTCGAACCGATGCCCTTCTTGGCGCGGTCGATCCAAGTCTTGTAGTGCTCAGGACCGGTGGCGCCGCCGCGGGAGTACTGACCACAGTCACGGTTGGGAACGTTGTACAGCACGAACACCGGCAAGGCGTCTGAGCGGGCGTGGCGGCGCACGTAGATTTCCAGGTCGTAGTCGACGCGGCCGTTCCAATCGCCGAACCATGCCGCCGACGGCTGCGAAGCGATCTTGTCCATGGCCGCGGCATCCTCTGGCCGCGAACTGCGCCACGCCTCAGCCTGGCGCCGAGCATTGGACAGGGGTTCAACCATGAAGCAAGCGCCCGCAAAGGGATTCTCGCCTTTCTTCCGGGCGGAAGTCACCGATTGGCAAGACGAGCCTGCCACGCCAGAGGCGGGAATGGTCTTCGCTTTGGGGGGCAGGATGCAGGTGGCGCCCGCCAGGGCAAGTAGCGCCACGTTCATCGTCGATAGTCTCATGACGACGAACCTAGCAAATGTGGGCCAGCGCGCACAGCCTTGCCCTGCCTTGCCACGCGGAGCACGGTCCAATCCGTTGCTGGTTACCTATTCCACGCAGAGGGCACGGGGAACACTGAGATCGGATGAGAAGAGAGAATCCGGAACGCGCTGGATCTGGTCGTTCCGTTTCTCGTCAGGCTCCCTGGTCTCTGTGCCTCTGTGAGAAACAGCTAGCTCGGCTACGCAATCGGCGCCGGCTGCTTGACGAGTTTCGCCTCGGCCCCCGCCTCCGCCTCGGCGAACAATTCGGCGCGGCCTTGGCTCGAGACGCCCACGCCCATATTGTAGCCTTCCTCGCCATGCAGGTGGATGTCGAGGCCTTCGTGTTCCTTCTCGGCATCCACGCGCAGGCCGACCAGGGCGTTGACCAGCTTGAGCAACACGAATGTGCCCACGACTGCATAGCCGATGCCCGCCGCCACAGCCAGCAGTTGCTTGCCCAAGAAGGATGCGTTCCCGGCCAAGAGGCCGTCGGCGCCGGCCGGATTCCAAACCCGCAGGGCGAACACACCCAGCAGGATGGAACCAACTGCGCCGCCAATTCCGTGAACCCCGAATGCGTCTAGGGTGTCGTCATACCCGAGCCTACCCTTGAGCATGACGGCGCCGTAACAAGCCAAGCCCGCGGCAGCACCGATGGCCAGCGCACCCATGGGTCCGACGAAGCCCGAAGCCGGCGTCACCGTGGCCAGTCCAGCAATGAAACCCGATGCAAATCCCAAGGCCGACGCCTTGCCATAACGGGCGAGGTCCACCACCAGCCACACCATGCCGCCCATAGCCGCGGCCAGTTGCGAATTCACGAGCGCCAGCACAGCTACACCCGAGGCGGCCAGGGCGCTTCCTCCGTTGAAACCGAACCAGCCGAACCAAAGCAAACCGGCGCCCAGCAAAACCATGGTCAGGTTGTGGGGCAGAATGCGCTCGCGCGGGTAACCCAGGCGTTTGCCGAGCACCAGAGCAAACACCAGCGCAGAGAAGCCCGAGCTGACATGCACCACGATGCCGCCGGCAAAATCGAGCGCGCCCAACTTCTGCAGCCAGCCGCCGTCAGCCCACAGCCAGTGGGCCAGCGGATCATAGATGAAGGTGGCCCACAGCAGAGTGAAGAGAACATAGGCCGAGAACTTTAGCCGCTCGGCGAATGCGCCGGAGATCAAGGCCGGCGTGATGATGGCGAACATCATCTGATAGGCCATGAAAAGCAGGTGAGGCACCGTCATGCCCGGCCGCGGCTCCAGTCCCACCCCACGCAAGAACGCGAACGACAACCCGCCGATGACCCCGCCCTGGTCAGGCCCGAACGCCAGCGAGTAACCGAACGCCACCCACTGCAGGGTAATCAACCCCATGGCGAGAAAGCTGTGCATGTAGGTCGACAGCACATTCTTGGGCCGTACCAACCCGCCATAGAAGAGGGCCAGGCCAGGCACCATGAGGAGGACGAGAGCGGTTGAAATTAGTAGCCATGCGGTATCGCCGGTGTTCATGTCCGCCAGGTTGCCAATCCCTGAATTCCAAGAAAAGTCCGGGTTGCGTCGGCAAGAGAGAATTTGCGCCGCCGAGACACCGAAGAAACCCAAACGTGCCCGGGAATATACGTGGCCGAAACACAGGGCGCGGCAACTCGCCCCGCGCCGCGCTGCCGACACGGCATCGTGCCGCGCGGGTGGCTCCCGGCCCCGACCCCAATCCTGTTGCGATCGCCAAGCTCACGGCGAGCCGACCATCGTCACTCCCCCGCAGGTGGATTGTTTCCACTGATTGTCGCCCCAGCAGGCGACGCTGCCGTCGGTCACCACCGCGCAGGTGTGGTTGTAGCCTGCGCTGACGAAGGTGAACGTGCCCGAAGGTGGCGTGGCCTTGCTGTAGCCGTTGCTGCCCCAGCACGCTATCGCACCATCAATCTTCAGCCCGCAAGTGTGGGAGTCGCCCGCACTGACCGACGCGAACTTCCCCGAAGGTGGCGTGGCCTGGCCAAATGAATTGTCGCCCCAGCAGGCTGCAGTCCCATCGCTCTTCACCCCGCAGGTGTGAGTTCCGCCCGCACTGACCGACGCGAAGGTNNGTGGCCTGGCCACTCGCATTGGCACCCCAACAGGCGACCGTCCCGTCTGCCTTCACCCCGCAAGTGTGGCTTTGGCCCGCACTGACCGACGCGAAGGTGTCGGTAGGAGGGCTGGTCGCGCTGGCGCCCCAACAGGTGACAGTCCCATCGGTCTTGACCGCGCAGGTGTAGTCCCTTCCGGCACTGATCTCAGCGTAGGTCCCACCGACCGAGCCGCTCTGGTTGAAGCCCCAGCAGGTTGCGACGCCACTGGTCTTCAAGCCACAGCTATGGTCAGAACCCGCGCTGACCGAGGCAAAACCGCCGGAATGTGGGGTTACCTGGCCGGCCGAGTTGCTGCCCCAGCAAACGATGGTCCCGTCGGTCTTCACCCCGCAGGTGTGCGATGTGCCCGCGCTGACGGACGCGAAGGCGCCAGTCGGCGGCGTGGTCTCGCCGTACAAATTGCGGCCCCAGCAGGCGATGCTCCCGTCGGTCTTTACCCCGCAGGCGTGCTCCTGCCCCGCACTGACGGAGGCGAAGGTACCCGCAGGCGGCATGGCTTGGCCGTATTCCGGGTAGGTGCCCGTGTTGCTGGTGCCGCGGCCCCAGCACGCGATGGTCCCATCGGTCTTCACCCCGCAGGTGTATGTGGTCCCCGCGCTGACCGAGGTGAAGGTTCCCGCAGGTGGCGTGGCCTGACCGTAGGTGTTGGTGCCCCAACACGCCAGGGTCTTGTCGGTCTTCACCGCACAAATGTGATCGTAGCCCACGCTGACAGAGGCAAACGTGCCGGCAGGCTGGGTGATGGCGCTCGGCGCAGAGGGGCCCCAGCAGGCGATGGTCCCGTCGGTCTTCACCCCACAGGATCCGTAGTAGCCCGAGCTGAAGTAGCCCACGCTGACCGAGGCGAAGCTGCCGGCCGGGGCCGTATCCGTGCCTAGACTGGTCACACCCCAGCACGCGATGGTGCCGTCGGTCTTCACCGCACAAGCGTGGTCGGCGCCAACGCTGACCGAGGTGAAGGCGCCCGCCGGCAGCGTGCCACCGCCATAGCCGTTGGGGCTGCAGCAGCTCCCGTCATCGCCCCAGCAGACCAGGGCACCGTCGGGCCTCACCGCGCAGGTAGAGCTGCTGCCTGCGCTCACCGATGTGGCGATGCCCAAGACGGCAGCGGCATCCGACGAAAGGGCCTCCCCGACCATGACCGCGCCGTCGCTGACACCGGTTGGCAAGTCAGGAACCGCAACGTCTGGACCGCTGCTATCCAGCCGGGCATCGGCAACGCTCCCGCCCGTTCCTCCAGATCCGCCCGTGACGCCGCCGGAGCCACCACCCATCCCGCCGTGCTCGCCCGACTGGCCGCCGGTCGCCGGCGTGCCACCACTGCCAGACGTTCCCCCCGCCGCTGTGCCGCCGCTTGGTCCGGCATCCGGGCTTGCCTTGCCTCCGCTTCCTCCACACGCCCCGGCCCAAAGCGCCAGCCACATACCCGCGCACAAGACGGAAAACTTGATCATCTCGTCCCTCGACGTCGTCTGCTTGCTCATAACTATCATCCGAATCCCGTTACTCACGTCGCACACCAGCGAGACTCGCAACGCTGGCAAGAAAAGGGTAGCCCTGCGTCGATGAGAGCGTCAATCAGGATCAGGCTGGATCGCGGGTCCGCAGTGAGCTTGATCACACGACATCCTGCTCGCGAGGGCGTCGGACCGGACCCTACTCGATCCCCCAAACCTCGCAGAGAATCTGCGGAATGTTCGCGAAGTGTGGGTCCGCGGTGACCACCCGCAGACCGTGCTACATGGCCGAGGCAGCTATCCAAATGTCGTTGGTCGGGACAGGCGTGCCCGCGGCTTGCCCGCTTGGGTGGGACACGTTCTCGTAGCCCTGCTGGTTCTCGCGGCCGCCCTGCTGGTCGCGCTTGCAACTTTGTCCTGCTCGCCATCGGCCTTGCTTGGCATGGTCATGCTGGCGCTCGGAGTCGCGTGGCTGCTCGACCTGACCTGCGTCAATGTGGTCGTGCGCGCCGTGGGATTGTCGCTGGCTCCGGCTGCTGGGCTCTTGATCCTGCTTGTTGTGAACGCGGCCATTCTAGTGCCAGTCATGCCTGCCAGCCTTGGTGCGTTCGAATTGGGCAAGCTGCCAGCAGTGTTGCGATGGTTCACCGGCAACATCGGCTACCACTTCGTTCATCATCTTCATTAACCAGCAGGGCCTGTCGTTTCAGTGGGTGAGTTCCGTGGTGGCGCGCGCGGCGCGCTTGCCCAGGCTACGCAACCCGTCGAGCATCGAGTCGCGAATCTCAGGGCCGGACTTGGGCGTGAGTAGCAGCGCAACGGTTGCGCCTACCAGCAGCCCGATTCCCACCAATCCACTTCCGCCCAGCCAGCTTCGCAACGAGTTCTTGGGTTTCAGTCCCACCAACCCGAGCAGGTCTTCCCTGGACATGTTCTTGATGTTTTGCAGCCTCATGACTCCATCCTCCAGCTTGGGTTCAATCACATCCCCATATAAGCATTGTGGATCCTATCCAAGTGGACGCCAGCGCGATCCCTCGGGAGGCCAGAACAACCGCCAGACTTGTGCAAGCGCGAACCTGTTGTATGCCATGGACAGAGTGATGTTCTCCCGGAGTACTCTTGCCTGACGCCGCCTCCGACCGGGCGCGAGCTCGCCGCTTGGCATACTCGATAGCGCCGGGCGTGCTTCTGGCCGGTGTGGCGGGTGGCATTGCCTTCCCGGTCATTCCGCTGCTGGGAGTGCGCGTCGGGCTGCCGCTCTGGTTCATCGGCACCATCCTCGCCGCGAATCGCGCGGGCCGCATTGTCAGCGCGCCGATTGTCGGGGTCCTCACCGATCGTTGGGGCGGACGCCGCATGGTCATCCTTGGCCTGGCCTCGCAGGTCGTCGTGATGGCGCTCTACCTGGTCGGCGTAGTGGGCGGCAACCCGGGCCTCTACTTCCTGCTCGCGCGACTGCTGCACGGGCCCGCCTCGGCGTGCGTTTTTGTCGGCGCCCAAACCCTGGCGCTTCATGCCGGGGGGCCTAGCCATGGCGGACTTGCCGCAGGCATGGTACGCGCTGCAATGTCGGCGGGCATGCCTGTGGGATTGGCCGTCGGGGGATTGCTCGCGGCGGTTGCCGGCGAGCGGTCGCTTTTTGAAGCAGCGATGGCCGTGGTGGGGCTGGGCGCGGTACTTGCGTTTCTGACCGTCCCCGATCTGCGCGCGCCATCCGAACCGCGACCGCGCGAATTAGCGGTGTGGAAGATTTTTTCCGACCGGCGCCTGCTCGTTGTTGGCCTGCTCAACTTCGCCATGTTCTTTTCGGCACAGGGTGTGGTGCTGACAACCATCGTGCTGGTGGTGAACAGTCGCGAGCTGCATCTCAATGGCCTCGGTGCGCAGGGGACGGCTGGCATCGCCATGTTCTGGATGGTCCTCATTTCCACGGCCACTATGCTGCTCTCTGGCCGGCTTGGTGATCGGAGGCGCATTCATGCCGGCATCGCAGCGTTTGGCATTGCCATCACTATTCCCGGCCTCGTGGCTGTCGGCCTTGGGAATTCGGTCGCCGTACTCTCGATTGGGATCGCACTGGTCGGCCTGGGAATGGGCGCGCTCGGCCCCTCGCTTCTGGCGCTGCTGGCCACGTTTGTTGCTCCCGAACGACGTGGCCGGGCGGCCGGCGCACTACAGCTTTGCGGCGACGTCGGTGGTGTGCTGGGCCCCATCGCTGGCACGACCCTAATCGCCGGCGGAGCTGCAACGCCCTATTTTGTGTGCGCCGGGGTGTTGTCACTGGTCTTGCCGGTCGCGGTCTGGCTGGCTCGACTCGAGCGCCGCGCAGGCAGAACCGCAGCGGGTCAGACGTCCCTGCTGAACGCGCCGACCTTTGATTGAGCCGGTGAGAAGAACAACTGCGCCCCGATGAGAAATGGGGTCATTCACCCCAACGATAAACGGGGTCGCCTACTGGTGGCTTTTCCCTTCGGCAATGCGTGTCTTAATCAGCTTGCGGACGAGGGTTACCGGCAACGGTTTGTCGGGGTGAAAATGAAGAGAGGACTTGGTTTGGTCGTAGTCCTGGAGATATTCGGCCAGTGCGCCCAGTGTCGAACCACTGAACGGAAAGTACGAACATCCCTTCGCCGTTGCGCAGAACCCAGCGACCACTGCACCGTCGAGGCGAAACGCTGGAATTCCGTAGCTGATGCACTCCTCGGCCTTAGGAACGATCGATAGAATCGCCTTGCGGAGCTTCCCGAGCGCAGTCCGTTTCTCGTTGCCCAAGGGCGCAAGGTACTCGTCGATTGTCTTCGATCTGGCTGGCTTCATCGGTATCTGGTGAGCAGGAACACGCCAAGAACTGCGGGGCGCGGGACGACGTAGAGGGCGGTGCAGGCAAGCAGGGTGATACCCAACGGCATTTTGACGCCGGCTGGATATCCGCCCACATTCGCACTGGATTCCATGACCGCTCCCTTGTCACACGGCTCAATGCCCGAGTCTCGCCCCAGCCGCCTGGACCTCGGGGGGAAATTCGCTCATCTCCTGGACCTGCCGGACTTCGACAATCTCGTTGTCGCCCATCGGGGCGCGGGCCGCCCATTGCAGGGCCTCCTCCCGCGATTTGACCTTGATCATCCAGTAGCCGCCGATTGCCTCCTTCGCCTCGGCGAAGGGCCCGTCGGTCACCTTGGCCTTCCCGTGGGAAAAGGTGACACGTGCGCCCGTGGCGGGCGGGTGCAGCCCGTCCAGCGCGAGCAACACCCCGGCGCTCTGAAGAGTCTCGTTGTACTTCATCATCGCTTCGACCTTTTTCGGATCGGGCATCGCGCCCGGTGCGGCCTTCTCGTATCCCTTGGGAATGACCAGCATCATGAAACGCATGCTCTACCTCCGTCTCTTTCGATGAATCGAATCATGGCCGGGTTACAACGCCGCGGAGCAACGCAGGGTCGGAGCGCAGCGGGCTGAGATCCCCTTGGCGCCCGGCCCTACTCCGCCGGCAGAAGCTCGCTCAGAATCTGCGGAATGTTCGCGAAGTGTCGGTCGGCGGTGACCACCCGCAGACCGTGCTGCATGGCCGAGGCAGCTATCCAAATGTCGTTGGTCGGGACAGACGTGCCCGCGACACGCATCTGAGTCGTTCCGCAACCGCGCGACGGTCGTGGCCGGTTTGACCGCCGCGGTGCACTAGGCGTACACTGAGCAACGATGCGGGGTAGCTCCTTGGCTCGGCAGCAGCGGTTGGTTCGTCTGCTCGACCAAGGTGGTGGACTGTCCGTCCCGGACGCCGCCGGCGAGCTCGGATGCACCGAACGCACCGTCTATCGCGACCTTGTTGTGTTGCAGGAAATAGGAGTCCCGGTCTATCAGGAACGCGAAGGCAAGCGGATGCGCTGGCGCCTCATCGACGGCCCCAAACGCCGGCTTTCCGTGACCCTGAGTTTCGCCGAGACGCTCGCGCTGAGCACGGGCCGCGATCTTCTGGCCGGGCTGGCCGGCACCTTCTTCCACGAGGCAGCCATCTCGGCGCTTGAGAAAATTCGCGCCGCCCTGCCCTCCCAACTGCTCACCCGTGCCGACGCCGCAGCCGAGCTTGTCGTCGCCGACAAACGTCCCGCACGCGACTACCGTGGCCGCGGGGATGCCGTGCGATCCTTGGTCGACGCCATCGAACGCCGCGAGACCGTGACCATCGAGTACCGCAAGATCGGCGATCGCGCTTCGTCGATTCGGGACGTCGACCCCTACCATCTCCACGTTCACGCCGGGGCGCTCTACCTCATCGGATGGTGCCATCGACGCAAAGCCGTGCGTACCTTCCTGCTCGACCGCGCCGGACGCGTCCGCCCGACCGGTCGCACCTTCGAGCGCCGCAGCGACATCTCGCTCGCGCCCGTTTTGCAGGGCGATCTCGGCCCCTGGACTGGCAAAGCCGAAGTCATTCGGCTGCGCTTTCGTTCCACCGCTGCCCGCCTGGTTGCCGAGCACAAGATTCATCCGTCCCAGGTCAGCGAGCTGCGGCTTGACGGCGGCCTGGACGTCAACCTGCACGCACCCGTCACGCCCTGGCTGGAGCGCTGGCTGACCAGCTGGGCCGCCGAAGTCGAGGTCCTCGCTCCCGCCCGCCTGGCCGAACGCGTACGCGCCAACCACAGCGACGCCCTCAACCGCCGCCGCGGTCCAGCACGAGCGCGCCCAGAAAAGAAATCAGCACGTCGTCTGACCGTGCTTGTCGGATCGCGGGCGTAGGGTGCATGGGAAAGGACGGCAACAGATGACAACACAGATGACGGCCGGGACTTCGCAATGACAGGTCATAACCGATGAAACCTCAATGCCTGATTGCCCATGTGCGGCAGTTGGATCGCGATGAACAGCGACTCCATGTCCACCTCGAAGGTGCTGCGGCCGTGGCCAGCCGCGCAGCTTCCAAGCTTGGACTCGGGCTGGCCGGGGAGCTGCTCGGTCTGCTCCATGACCTCGGGAAGCATAGCAAGGAGTTCCAGGACTACCTTCGAACAGCGACGGGTTCTCTCGATCCTGACGGGGACGAGGAACCCGGCGTGGCGAGCCGGAAGGGCAAAGTCGACCACTCGACCGCCGGTGCCCAACTTCTTTGGAAGGAGCTATCCGCTTGTGGCCCGATTGGGCAGATTGTCGGACAGGCTCTCAGCATCTGCATAGCCTCACATCACTCTGGCCTGATCGATTGTCTCACCACGGGAACAGACGCAGGTACGCGGGACGACTTCTCCAGGAGGATGGCAAAGGAAGATCATCGGACGCACCTGGAAGAATCGCTCGGCAAGCTGGACGCCCCGATTCAACAGAGAATCGTCTCCCTGATCCACGACCCAGCCCTGCTCGACCCTGTCCGCGCGATGCTTCTCGAAATCGGAGCTGCGTCGCCAGAGAAGTCGGACAGAAGCCGCGTCGCGCAGTTCGAAATCGGTCTATTGGTACGATTCCTCTTCAGCTGCCTCATCGCCGGTGACCATCAGAATACCGCGGACTTCGAACGCCCGCACGCCGCCCGCGAACGTCAGGAAGGACGATTCGTCCCTTGGCAGATTCTCGTGGACCGCATCGAGGCTCATCTGGCCACATTCCAGCTTCGCCATCGCATCGACGGCGTTCGGCAAGAGGTCTCGCGGCACTGCCTGGAAGCCGCCTCCCGGTCGCCAGGGCTCTTTACGTTGACCGTCCCGACGGGCGGCGGAAAGACACTGGCCAGCCTACGTTTCGCGCTCCATCACGCGCGCCTCCACAACCTGGATCGCGTGCTCTACATCGTCCCATTCACTACCATCATCGACCAGAACGCCGAAGTCGCGCGCAGGATTCTCGAGCCTGGCGATCGCCCACGGGACGAGGCCCGGGTGGTGCTTGAACACCATTCGAACCTGGAACCGGTCCGTCAGGGATGGAAGAACAAGCTTCTCGCGGAAGACTGGGATGCTCCGGTAGTGTACACGACCAGCGTACAGTTTCTGGAAGCGCTCTTCGGCGCAGGCACACGCGGTGCCCGGCGCATGCACCAACTCGCCCGGTCTGTGATCGTCTTCGACGAGGTTCAGAGTCTTCCGGTCAAGTGCGTCCACCTATTCAACAACGCGATCAACTTCCTTGCCGGCCATTGCGGCAGCACGGTAGTTCTCTGCACAGCCACGCAACCCCTGCTTGCTGACGTCGACCAGAAGAACGGTGCCGCCAAGTTGGCCCCAAACAGCGAAATCATCCCGGACGTACAGAGGGTCTTCGCGCAGCTACGGCGAGTCGAGGTGAAGGACCAGCGCCGGCCGGGCGGCTGGAAACCGGAGGAGATCGCCGCGCTGGCACAAGCCGAATCGGCGCAAGCAGGAAGCTGTCTGGTGGTCGTGAACACCAAGAAGGCGGCGCGGGCAGTGTTCGAGGGGCTGAGGTGTTCTGCGCGGCCCCTGTACCACCTCAGCACCAGCATGTGCCCAGTGCACCGAAAGCAGTCTTTGAAGGCGGTTCGCGATCATCTCGATAGCAAGCGCGAAATCCTATGCGTCAGCACGCAGTTGATCGAGGCGGGCGTAGACCTCGATTTTGGGTCAGTGATTCGGTTTGCCGCCGGCCTGGATT
Source organism: Myxococcales bacterium (assembly GCA_003158455.1). Classification (GTDB taxonomy): domain Bacteria; phylum Myxococcota_A; class Polyangia; order Fen-1088; family Fen-1088; genus Fen-1137. The sequence continues at coordinate 49,748 of PMJO01000125.1, forward strand.
CAATCGCCCAGGCGGCCGGACGGTGCAATCGCAATGGCGCACGGCCACAAGGATTCGTTCACGTCGTGAATCCCGCAGACGAGTCGCTCTCAGCCCTCCGGGACATCGAAATCGGCCGGCAGAAAGCAGAACGTGTGCTCGATGATTTCCGCGAAAACCCAGGGCGTTTTAACAATGACCTCCTTTGTCCCAAGGCCATGCGCTGGTTTTATGAGAACTACTTCTTCGCCCGGCAAGAGGAGATGGTCTACCCGATCAGCCGCGACGCCATTGGACGAGATGACAGCTTGCTCAATCTCCTGTCCGACAACCTATGTGCCACAGAGGATTTCCGACGCTGCAACAAGGGCAAGTCTCCCGAGATTTACCTTCGCCAGTCATTCATGGCGGCCAACCGGGCATTCCAGACCATCGATGCACCAACCCGGGGCGTCGTCGTCCCATATGGCAAGAAAGGCCAGGCCGTGGTGGCAGCACTATGCGCGATGTCTGAGATTGAACGCCAATTCCGACTACTCCGCGTTGCCCAGCAGTTCACGGTCAATGTGTTCCCGCACGAATTCGACAAGCTTGTGAAAACCGGCGCACTTCACGAAGTCCAGCCGCAGACCAAAATCTACTGTCTCGACGAGCGCTACTACAGCAGGGACTTCGGGCTTTCTGTAGAGCCCGTTTCTCCAGGGGAGCTCCTCCATGTCTAGCAAGCCCAAGAACACGATCGAATTCAAAACCTGGGGACGATATGCGCTCTTCACTGATCCTCTGACGAAGATCGGCGGGGAAAAGTGCTCGTACCACGTCCCCACGTACGAGGCCCTGAAAGGCATTGCNNTGGAATACGGCGGCGGAAACACCCTGGCCATCTACACCTTTCTGGCGGATGTGGAATACCAGGTCCAGGCGCATTTCGAGTGGAACCTGGCGCAGCCCGATCTGGAGCCCGACCGGGTCGAGGGCAAACACTTTGCCATCGCCCAGCGGATGCTCGACCGCGGCGGCCGGCAGGACATCTTTCTGGGTACGCGGGACTGCCAGGGGTACGTGGAGCCGTGCGAATTCGGGTCAGGTCCAGGAGAACTAGACGGCGCGGGTGAACTTGGCTTCGGCCTGATGTTCCACGGCTTCGACTATCCCGACGAAACGGGCGACCACAAACTCCATGCGCGCTTCTGGACACCCAGGCTGACGGACGGACTGCTGCGATTTCCCCGCCCCGAAGAGTGCACGGTTCGCAAGTTCGTTCGCGAGATGAGCCCGAAACGATTTGGCCTCGGGGTCAACGTGAAACCGGTGGCCACCGACGCGGACGAATGGGAGGCGTGAGATGGCCTGGATGCAGAAGCTCTACGAGACCTATGAGAAGTGCGCCGGCTCCGATCTGCCTGATGCCAAGGCTCTGCTACCCATCGCGCACACAACGCAACAAGCGCACATCGAGATCGTGATTGATCATCGAGGAAACTTTAGGCGCGCTCATCTCGTCCAGAAGGACGACGCAGACCAGCCCTGCGTGTTACCTGCTACCGAGACATCTGCAGGCCGGACCAGTGGCGAGGCACCGCACCCGCTCTGCGACAAACTCCAGTACTGCGCTCCCGACTACGCGTCCTTCGGGGGAGCGAAGGCTGCGTATTTCGACAGCTACGTTGCGCAGCTGACCCGCTGGTGTGATTCCGCCAAGGCGCACCCGAAGGCGAAGGCTGTTCTGTCCTATGTTCGGAAGGGCCGAGTCATCTCGGATCTGGTCCACGCGGGAGTTCTCGCGGCCAGGGGCAACAAACTGCTGCTGTACCAACGACCGGGCTCCAGCCGCCCTGGCGAGGACGCGCAGATCTTCAAGCTCCTCACACCGAAAAAGGAGGGTGGGCGCACCGTTATTGACCAAGGCGATGCCTTCGTTCGCTGGCGCGTCGAACGTCCCAGCGATGCTGCCTCAGGCACATGGGAAGACAGGAGCCTTCAACTGGCCTGGCAACAGTACGAAGCCAGCCAGCGGACCACCAAAGGCGTCTGCATGGTTACCGGCTGCTCGGAGAGCGGGGATCTCAGAGTTCTTGCGAACCAGCATCCGTCCAAACTCCGCCACGGCGCCGACAAGGCCAAGCTCATCTCGTCGAACGATACCAGCGGTTTCACCTTCCGCGGCCGCTTCAGCGATGCCCAACAGGCCGCGGGGGTCGCCTTCGAGGTTACCCAGAAGGCGCACAGCGCTCTCCGCTGGCTCATAGGACGCAAGCAGGCGGCCCGGAACGGCGATCAAGTCTTCGTCGCGTGGGCCATCAGCGGCCAGTCGATCCCAGACCCGTGGGCTGACACAATGGGCCTTCTCGCCAGCGAACAGCACCAGTCCGGGTCGGAGACCGTCGCACCGTCGGTCCATGTTGGAGACGTCGGGCAGGGATTCTCCCAACGCCTCCAACGCGCTATGGCCGGTTACAGGTCGAACCTGAAAGACGCCGACGCCGTGATCGTGATGGGCTTGGATTCTGCAACGCCAGGCCGCATGGCTATCACCTTCTACCGCGAGCTGACGGGTTCGGAGTTCCTCCGTCGTATCCAAACGTGGCATGAATCCCTCGTTTGGCCCCAGAACATCGGCAAGGACGCCAGGTTCGTCGGCGCGCCGGCCCCGCGCGACATTGCCGAGGCCGCCTACGGCCGGCGCCTGGACGACAAGCTGAAAAAGGCGACCGTCGAGCGGCTCCTCCCGTGCATCATCGATGGTCTGTCACTGCCAATCGATCTCGTCACCTCCTGTTGCCGCCGGGCGTTCAACCGGTCTGGGATCGAACCGTGGGAATGGGAGAAGGACCTCGGCATCGCTTGCGCTCTTTTCAAGGGATTCCACAAAGAAAGGGGATACTCGATGGCTCTGGAAGAAGACAAGAACACTCGCGACTACCTCTACGGACGACTGCTCGCGGTTGCCGAGCACCTCGAAAGTCGAGCTCTCTATGTCGCAAAGGAGAAGCGGGACACCACCGCCTCGCGCCTCATGCAGCGCTTTGCCGATCGCCCCTACTCCACATGGCGCACCATTGAGCTGGCCCTGGGCCCGTACAAGTCCCGTCTGCGAAATTCGCGAGGGGCGTTTCTCTGGGAGATGGAGAAGCTCATGGACCACCTACAGGGATCCTTCCCAACCCAAGACGAAAAGGAAGCCTTCACGAATGATCGCGCTCTTTCCGGCGAGTTTCTGCTCGCCTACCACTGCCAACGTCAGGCCCTGCGCAAGACGACAGACGACGTCGAAGTGACTCCTGCCCCCACTGAGTGACCCCAAGGAGACTGGACATGCCAACGCTAAGTAACAAGATCGATTTCGCAATCATATTCCGCGTCCGTAACGCCAACCCCAACGGCGATCCTCTCAATGGAAATCGCCCACGGACCGACTACTCCGGTCTGGGCGAGGTCTCTGATGTCTGTCTAAAACGCAAGCTTCGCGATCGACTCGTGGAACGCTACCAGGCCCTACCGAAGGGAGAGAAGGAGGGCCAGGGGATTTTCGTCCAGTCGGATGACCGCAAGGTGGACGACGCCAGGAGCCTGAGGTGGACCCCGATCTTCGGA
>PMJO01000142.1 GCA_003158455.1 Myxococcales bacterium
GCCGTCGGCCAGGCCCTGCATCAACGCCGAGGCACCCAGTCGGTTCGCGCCGTGGTCGGAAAAATTCGCCTCCCCCAGCACGAACAAGCCCGGGATGGTGCTCATCAGATTGTAGTCAACCCACAGCCCACCCATGGTGTAGTGAACCGCCGGGTAGATGCGCATGGGAACCTTGTATGGGTTCTCCGCGGTGATCCGCTCGTACATCTCGAACAGGTTGCCGTAGCGCTCGCGCACCACCGCCTCGCCCTGGCGTGAAATGGCGCCGGAGAAATCCAGAAACACGCCGCGGCCGCCCGGGCCGACGCCGCGGTTCTCGTCACAAACCGCCTTGGCCGCACGGCTGGCCACGTCGCGCGGCACCAGGTTGCCGAAGCTGGGGTAGCGGCGTTCCAGGTAGTAATCGCGCTCGGCCTCCGGGATTTGGGCCGCTGCCCGCCGGTCACCGGCACGCAGCGGAACCCACACCCGGCCGTCGTTGCGCAACGACTCGCTCATCAGGGTGAGCTTCGACTGGTGCTCGCCGGTGACCGGGATGCAAGTGGGGTGAATCTGGGTGAAACAGGGGTTGGCGAATCCGGCGCCGCGCTTGTGCGCGCGCCAGGTGGCGGTGACGTTGCAGCCCTTGGCGTTGGTGGACAGATAGAAGACGTTGCTGTAGCCGCCAGTGGCCAAGATGACCGCGTCCGCGGCGTGCGTCTCGATCGCGCCTGACACCAAATCGCGGGTCACGATGCCGCAGGCACGACCGTCGACGACCACCAGGTCGAGCATCTCGGTGCGGGGGAACATCTTGACCTGGCCCGCTGCGATCTGGCGCGCCAGAGCCTGATATGCGCCCAGGAGAAGCTGCTGCCCGGTCTGCCCTCGGGCATAGAAGGTGCGCGATACCTGGGCGCCGCCGAAGGAACGGTTGGCAAGCTGTCCGCCGTACTCGCGCGCGAAAGGAACCCCCTGGGCTACGCACTGGTCGATGATCTGGCTCGATATCTCGGCCAGGCGATAGACGTTGTGCTCGCGGGCGCGGAAGTCCCCGCCCTTGATGGTGTCGTAGAACAGGCGTTGCACGCTGTCGCCGTCGTTCTGGTAGTTCTTGGCAGCGTTGATGCCCCCCTGCGCGGCGATGCTGTGCGCGCGGCGGGGACTGTCCTGGTAGCAGAAGCAGCGCAAGTTGTAGCCCAGCTCGCCCAACGACGCGGCCGCGGACGCGCCGGCCAGGCCGGAGCCCACCACGATAATCTGGTAGCGGCGTTTGTTGGCAGGGTTGACCAGCTTGTACTCGAAACGCTGGCGCTCCCATGCTGTCGCCAGGGGTCCGGAGGGAAGGTTGGATTTGAGTTCCATGGGCGCCTACCCCCCGATCATGCGAAATAACACCGCCGCCGGAGCCAAAGCCAGGCCCACCGAGATTGCCAGCGCGGCGACCCGGGCGAAGCCAAAGAGCAGCGATTCAATCCGACGGTGGCGCAGGCCGAGCGATTCGAACATGCTGTGCGCGCCGTGCAGCAGGTGCAACCCCAGCAGACTGACCGCCGCCACGTACACCAGCGCCACCCAGCCGGTGCGAAACCCGTTGAGCATGTTGGCGTAGATGTCGCCCGGGATGAAGGGGCCAGGCACCACGTTGTAGCCCCAGGTCAGATGGGCCAGGTGAAAGATCACGAAGGCGAGCAGGAACGGCCCCGAGTACTTCATGGTGCGCGCCGCATAGCTGGCCCGAAGGTAGCGCCGGTTCCGGTAGCCCACCGGACGGGACGCGAACTCTTGCAAATAGAGCAGGGTCGCGGCGCCGACGTGGACGACGGCCGAGACGATCAGGCCGGCGCGAAAGAACCAGATCAAAGCGGCGGAGTAGTGCAGCAAGCGGCCGTACCCGTTGATGGCATCGGGCCCTTTGAGAAAGAGCAGCGCCCCCGTGACGTGCTCGACGCAGAAGGCAAACAGGAACAGTCCCGACACCGCCATCAGAACCTTCTTTCCGATCGTCGACCGGAAAAATGGGATAAGACCGAACATCGGATAGTTCCTATCACATCTCCGCTTGGAGCGGTATGGTATAAAGGAGACTTATGGAGTCCTTATTTGCTCGTTCCCAGCGAGATCCCATGCTAGTTCTTGCTCGCGACTTGCAGGAGAGCGCATGAACCAGACCAGCCCAGAGCGCCAAGGCAAAGGGACCGTGTTTGTCCGCCCGGAGATCTGCAAGGGCTGCTCATTCTGCATCGACTTCTGTCCCACCCACTGCCTTGAGTTCACCAAGGATTTCAACCCCAAGGGGTACCACTTCCCCGTCCTGGCCCGGCCCGAGGACTGCAGTGGCTGCGACCTGTGTGGGCTCTATTGTCCCGATTTCGCCATCTACGGCGAGCGTTGGAAGGACATCGACGCACGCAAGGCCAAGGGTCCGTCGCCATCCCCGCCCCCGGCGTCCCGACCGATCGCCGCTCCCAAGGTGCAAGACACCGAGCCCGCGGACCCCAGGGGCGTGCTGACCGGAATTCATTTCATGGACGGTGACCACGCCGCCTGTGAAGGCGCCCTGGCGGCTGGCTGTCGCTTTGTCGCCGGATACCCCATCACGCCCTCGACGGAAGTGGTGGAACGCTTTGCCGCACGCATCCCGACGGTGGGCGGCGTGTTCATCCAGATGGAGGACGAACTGGCCTCCAGCATTGCGGTGCAGGGCGCGGTGTGGGGCGGGCGGAAGTCACTGAGCGTGACCTCGGGGCCTGGCTTTTCCCTGATGATGGAGCACATTGGCCTGGCTGCCATGACCGAAACTCCGGGGGTGTGGGTTGACGTTCAGCGCGGTGGGCCTTCCACGGGACTTCCTACCCTGCCCGGTCAGGCCGACATGATGCAGGCCAAGTGGGGCAGCCACGGCGACTACGAAATCATTGCCATTGTGCCCAACTCGCCCCAGGAATGCTTCGACCTGATGGTGAAGGCATTCAACCTCTCCGAGCTCTACCGCTGCCCGGTCATGTTCATGATGGACGAGGTGGTCGGGCACATGGTCGAACGCGTGGTCATCCCGCCCGCCTCTGAAATCAGGGTGGTTCCGCGCAAGTGGACCCACAAGCCCAAGGATGAGTATCGCGCGTTTGCCACGACCGAGGACGATCCTGTGCCCGAGATGACCAAGGCGGGCGCGGGCTATCGGATTCACGTCACCGGGCTAACCCACGACGAACGCGGCTATCCGGCGATGAACGCCGGCGCGCAGGCCAAGTTGGTGCGGCGGCTGCTGGGCAAGATCCGCGACAACGCCGACCGGATCATGGACGTGCGCGAGGATGGGGTGGAGGGAGCCGAGATTGTGGTCGTCTCCTACGGCATCACATCCCGCATCGCCATGTCCGCGGTCGAAGAGGCGCGCCGGCGCGGGGTGAAAGTGGGGCACTTGCGCCTGGTGGTGGCCTGGCCGTTCCCGGCCAAGCGCATGCGTGAGCTGGCCAAGACGGTCAAGGTCTTCATCATGCCCGAATTGAACATGGGGCAAATGGTGATGGAGATCGAGCGCGCGGTGGCCGGCGCGGCCCGCGTGGTCAGCCTGCCCCATGCGGGCGGCTCGGTACACGAACCGGAGACGATCCTGGCCGCGATCCTGGAGGCGGGCCGATGAGCGACGACACTCTCTTGCGCGACATCGACAGTATCAATCCCGTGATGCCATATCTGCGCCAGGAGCGCATCCCGCACATCTGGTGTCCGAGCTGCGGGATCGGCACAACCGTCAACTGCTTCACCCGCGCGCTCACCGAATCGGGCATGAACTTGGACGAGATCGCCATCGTGTCCGGCATCGGCTGCACCGGCCGGGTGGCTGGCTACCTGAACCTGGACTCGTTCCACACCACCCACGGACGCGCCATTCCCTTTGCCACCGGGCTCAAGCTGGCCAACCCCAAGCTCAAGGTGGTGGTCTACTCGGGCGACGGCGATTTAACGGCCATCGGCGGCAACCATCTGGTGCACGCCGCCCGCCGCAACATGGATCTGATGGTGATCTGCGTGAACAACTTCACCTAC
>PMJO01000100.1 GCA_003158455.1 Myxococcales bacterium
ATGAAGTCCGTGTTCATTGCCCACATGTTTCTGTCCAAGCCCTGTGATCCGGCGTTGTTCCAGCGGGTGGTCGATCGGGCGTGCCGCCTGCAGGCCATCTTGAGCAGCGACGAGCTGCGTGCAGCCGCCGGCAAAGTCGAGATGCTGCCGGCCGCTCCTAAGACCTATGTCGCCCTCAATACGGCCCTGATGGGAAGCGATTGCACCGTGGCGGCTGTCGTCCGGATCATCGAGCGCGACGTTGGCCTGTGTGCGAAGCTCCTTCAACTCGTGAACTCAGCCTTCTTCGGTTTGCCAAGAAGGATCTCCTCCTTGGCCGAAACCGTCACCTACCTGGGGATCTCGACCATCAAGAGTCTCGCGTTGGCCCTTGAGACCTTTTCGACCGCGGCCGAAAGATCCGGCCTCTCGGAGGCGGCCCTCTTGGCTTTGCAGACCCAATCGCTGCTGACCGGGCAGATCGCTCGGCAAATCGAGGCCAAGGATGCGAAGAAGGCGGAAGAGGCTTTCCTGGCCGGCGTGCTCCATGCCGTGGGTTGGCTGGTGCCCTCGAAAGTTGCATCTGCCCAGGGCCATGGCAAGTCGGCTGATCGCGCGCTGCTTGGCGCCTATCTGCTTGGATTGTGGGGCTTACCTCATCCCATCATAGAGGCCGTGGCCTATCACAAGGAGCCCTGCTTGCTTGCGCATTCCGCGGTGGAACTGGTGGACATCATCTACCTCGCTGACCACCTGGCGACCGAGTTGGGAGGCTTCCCGAAGGTCGAGCGAGAGCTGGATCTCGCCTATCTCGCCGGCATCGGCATAGACGAAACTCGGCTCGCAGGCATGCGCACGGTGGCAGAAAAGGCTGCAAGGCAGGCAATTGACGACTCAGGCGAGCACCTGCATGACTGAACAAATTCACATCCTGTGTGTTGACGACGAGCCGAAAGTGCTGGAAGGGCTGGTGCTGAACTTGCGGCGGTACTATCGGGTTTCCACCGCGATCAATGGTCAGAAGGGATTGGCAATCATCGACGGCGATGATCCGCCCGGCGTGGTGGTTTCCGACATGCGCATGCCTGAAATGGACGGCGCGGCTTTCTTGAGCCAGGTCAAGCAGCGCTCGCCCGACACGGTCCGGCTCTTGCTCACCGGACAAGCCGACCTCGATTCCGCAATCGCCGCAGTCAGGACGCGCGATGCGGCTCAAGCAACAGGCGACGGATCTGGTGGCCTTTCTCGGCGTGCCGCTCTCCTGGCAACTCGAAGTTGCGGCCATGCTGTCGCAGATCGGCTGTGTCACTCTTCCGGCTGCAACCACTGAGAAGCTCTACTACGGCAGACCGCTCAATAGCGACGAGATTGAGCTGACCCAACGCCTGCCGGCCCTCTCTCTGCAGCTTCTCGAAAGCATTTTTCGGCTTGAGGCGGTGCGGGCCATCCTGCAAGCCCAGAACCACAACTTCGATGGCTCGGGCTCGCCGCACAATGCCGTGCAGGGCGAGTCCATCCCGTTGGGCGCTCGGGTGCTGAAGCTGGTCATTGACTACGACACCCTTGAGGCGGCCGGGACTGATCCCGCAGTGGCCATCGGCAGCTTGCAGAGCCGAAAGGGTCGCTACGACCCGAAACTGCTCGAGGCCTTGGCTCGGGCCAGGACCAAAGCGGCCTCGCAGGCACTGAGCGAGCTTGGGCTGGGGGCGGTTCGGCCCGGGATGTATCTGACTCATGACGTCATGTCGACCACGGGCCTGCTGCTGGTTGCTCGCGGACACGAAGTGACGCCGGGGCTTCTGTACCGCCTTCGCAATCTGGCCCCGGGCAGCTTGCGGGAGCCGCTTGTGGTCTTTGTCCCGGCGGAAACGAAAAGGTAGACGCAGAAGGGCCGTGGCGTGCAGTAGAGGTCACAACCTGGCCGCGACGCTCACAACCCTTTCGGACGGCTAGACGTGCTTCATCGGCTTCTCGAACCGCAGATGCGCGGACTCGGCTTGGAGGAAGGGCATTCGGAACCAACGCCGACGCCCGCAATACGCCGGCAACTGCTGCCGTCTGTCTGCGGCTCGTGACTGGACGGGTTTCACGCGTTTGGGTTGGGAGCGTGCATCCTTAGGATCGGTCCAATCTGTGTCGATTCAGCATGCTGGAGCGCACCTCCATAAATGCCGAAAAATATCTCGAGAATCCCCTGGCTCTGGAGATTAGTAGGCGAATTTCTCCTTGGCCTCATCATGGTCGGGGCGTGCCCGCAGGCGGTGTGGGCGTTGGGCCAGGGGACGCTGACGGAAGGCAACGCGCAAGCGAATCCTTGGTCCTTTACCTTGGGAGTTGCGAATCCGGTGACGATCCCCACGCTAAGTCAATGGGGGCTCATCATCTTTGCACTGCTCATCGCGGTGCTCGCGTTCAAGCACCTGAGGTGGCATCGTGGCCCGGCTGGGGTTGCGCTGGTCCTCATCTTGCTTTTGTGGACCCGAATGGTGTCGGGGAGCGGCGTGGGATGGCCGCTCGCGACGGCGAGTCATGAACCAAGCGCCTCCATCATAGGCAACACCGGCACCGTGACCATGCGCTCCCCCCTCAACCCCGCCGCAGGTCAGGTACCCGTCTTGATCGTGGCCCAGCTCGCTCCGGTCAGCGGCGACAGTGTCACGGGGATGGTATTGCACTACCAAAAGATGGGAGACGGCAGCACTTGGCGAACAACGACCGGAGCCGTGTGGGGAGCGCCCGCGTGCAGCAACTGCTGGGCGGCGTCTTTGCCGCTGAATGGATATGTCGCGAGTGACCAGATTCGCTACTACCTGTCGGTCGCCACTGGCACGGGCGGGACGGCCTACCTTCTCGCGTCCAACGGCCAGTGTACGAATGTGACGTGCGGAGCACACAGCACATGCGTCGACGGCAACTGCCCGTGCAACAGCAACTGGGCAGGAGGGAGCTGCAACGTGTGCGCGTCGGGTTACTACGGGGCTTCGTGTACTCTCTGCCCAAACTGTGGCGCACATGGGACCTGCCTCGACGGCCTGGCCGGCAACGGAATTTGCAGCTGCGCGGTACACTACTCCGGCGCGGACTGCAGCACGCTCAGCCCGTGCAGCGGCGTGACGTGCGGCGCGCACAGCAGTTGCGTCGGCGGGAGCTGTGTGTGCAACAGCAACTGGGCAGGAGGGAGTTGCAACGTATGCGCGTCGGGCTACTACGGGGCTGCATGCGATCCGTGCTCCTGTGGACCACACGGGATTTGTTCGGACGGCCTTTCCGGCGACGGTAGCTGCTCTTGCGATGAGAGCTACACTGGCACGGACTGCACATCGTGTTTGTACATGCACCTGCCGAACGGAGACTGCGTGGACAACTGCACAGTCAACCCCAGCTACCCCTATGTTTTTCAGACGGAGTGCGTGGACGCGTGTCCGGACGGGTATGTACTGTCCATAGCCAACTTCTGCGTGGAAGCCTCGGACATTGACGGCCCAGGACCGTGGATTCCTGCGAACCAATAGAGTCGAGCTGTTTCACGATGATCTCTGCCAGACTTTCGGCCAGCGATGGTCACTTCTTCGAGTCGGTCGAGAGTGGAGGGACGGCCCCAGGCGGGACGAGATGAGCCGTGCCAGGACCAAGGGAGCCTCGGGGAGAAGCGATGTGCCCCGCGCGCGCCAACCCGCGTGGCCGGCGTATCGCCCCTGGGTGAGGTTCGTCGTCGTCTTCGCGGTCGTCTTTGTCGCCGGCACCAAGGCACACGAGGCGACACGCGCGCGCGTGGCGCCATTCCTCGTCGGTACGCTCACGGTGAGACCGAGTGCGGCGCTTATCAACCTGGTCACCCCTTCCGAGGAGACTAGAGCTGTCGGAAACACGCTCAGGGGGCGGGCGACCATCCGGGTGGGCCAGGGATGCGAGGGCATCGATTGCTTGCTGCTGCTCATCGCCGCCGTGCTTGCCTTTCCCGCGGCCTGGCGGGCAAAGCTCGTGGCACTCGCGGTCGGCGTGCCCCTGATCTACACGTGCAACCTGGTGCGCATCGCCGCGCTTTATCACGTCCAGCGCCACGCGCCCCTGTACTTCGATTTCATGCACACCTGCGTCGGCCAGACGGTCATTATCCTGGTCGGGTGCGGGTTCTTCCTGCTCTGGATGCGCAGCCTGGCGCGGACGAAATGAGATGATGGCCGGACGCGAGCGGCTGAGCGCGGTCTTGCGAGGAGTCGCGACCTACGCGCTGCTTTGCCTCGGTTCCTACTTCTTCGGATCGTCTCTGGTTCGCGCCATGACCCCGGCCTTCAAGCTCGAGATCGAGACCTTGGCCCCCGAATACAAGGTCACCGAGTTTCACGTCGAGCGAGCCAAGCTGGATCTGGTTGTCGAGAGCGCGGGTCGTCGCCAGCCCAAGGTTCAGGTGACGCTCGGCTACTCCAAGGGGTTCACCTATCCGATCCTGGTCCTCTCGCTGCTTGCGGGATGGCGATTTCCGTCGCGAAGAAGGCGGTTTCTAGCGCTCGGCGTCGGGGCCCTTCTCGCCCTTGTGGTCATGATGGTCGATCTGCCGGCCGAAGAGTTGCTCAGCCTGGCCGAACACACGCAAAAGAAACCATTCTTCTTGTCCTTCTTCTTCGCCAACGGCGGCAGGCAGTTCGTGGGGTTGCTAGTCTTCCTCTCATCCCTTGCCGCCGGGTCTGCCTGTCACCAACAACCCAGCTGTGAGCGAGGACCTTCCACCCATCTGCGCTCGCAACTGCGGGTTCGCCGGCTCAAACCGGCGAGATGTCATGGATGGAGACAATCTCGCGGAAGTGCGGTGTCATCTGGCTCCACGTGCCTGATTCCGCCAGCTTTGACCGTACGGGGCGATCGCGTTCAGCGCGATCGGAATCCCGCACTTCCGCAGTATCGTTTCCAGCCGCTTGTGCTCTTTGTCCCAGCGGAACCGAAAAGAGAGACGAAGAAGAGACGTGGGGTATAGTGAAGGTAGGCTTGTCGCCATGCCTGACCAGCGCCAGCACCGCGGACGCCATCCAGCCGACAGCCGGCTCTTCGCGTCGGCCGAGGTGCCGGTCCTGCGCCAGGCGACCTCGGAGCTGTCTTGGCTATTCGAACGCGGCTACAGCCAGACCGCGGCTCTCAAGCTGGTGGGCGATCACTTTGGCCTGCGCGAACGACAGCGTCTGGCGGTATTGCGCAGTTCCTGCAGCGAAAGCGCGGCTGCCGAGCGCCACCGGCGACGACTGACTGTCGCCGAGCTGCGGGGTCAGCCCCTGGCCGTGGATGGCTTCAACTGTCTGATTACCAGTGAGGCGGCGCTTGCGGGCGGTCTCTTGCTGCGCGGCCGTGATCAGGCTCTGCGCGATCTTTCCAGCGTGCACGGCAGCTACCGCCAGGTGCAGGAAACCGAGCGCGCCTTGCAACTGCTCGGCAACGTCATTGCCGGCGCCGCGCCGACCGAGGTGTGTTGGTTGCTCGACCGCCCCGTCTCCAACAGTGGCCGGCTGCGCGGCCTGATCGAAACGATGGCCGCGTCGGCAGGCTGGCCCTGGCAGGTCGAGCTTGCCGACAATCCCGACCGCGCCATCGCCGCCACAGGTTGGGTGGCCGCCTCGACCGATGCGTGGCTGCTCGATCGCTGCCCGCACTGGGTGTGTCTGCCGGATGCGGTAGTTGCGCAGGCCGGAGTCAACCCTTGGATCATCGATTTGCAGCCGGAACCCTGAGCGAGCCCCCAGCAGACCGGGCATGCCGTGCAGGTTATGCACGCCGCAGGTATCGACGATCTTCAGGGCCGCATCCACGCGCGGCTGGATCACGACGTAGCCAACCGTGCACAGGGTTCCGGCAAGAAGCCCGACCACGAACGCGGCCGCTGGGCTAATCACGTTGCAGGTAGCGCCCACTGCCACGCCGCCGGCCAACGCCGCATTTGCCATGTCAGCGAAGAACGGCCGACCCTTGCGCAACAGCGTACTGGCCACGAAGGTCGCCAGGGTCGAACCGCACAGGGCGAGCACGGTGGCGATGGCAGTGCGGGCCAGGTCGGCCGAGGGCACAACCGCGCTGCAGAAGCTGGGCCAGAAGATCCACAGCACCATCGAGCCCAGCATGGAAAAGCGGTCCGAGGTCTCGTCGCTCTCTATTATTGTCCTAGCCCGGCGTGCTCCCGCTGTGCAAGACTAGGCTCCCCGTGAGCCCCGCCGAGCAACCCACCAGCCCCGCTCCGCCTCGCGCGGACGCACAGAAGCCGAGCAAGCCGCCGGTGCTTCTGCGCGCCACCCTGGCTGAGGTGGTGGGCTCGTCCATGCGCGTGGCCGGCTTGTCGGTCCTCGAACGGGCCATCAAGCAGTTGCATCGCCAGCAGTACCACGTGGTGATGGCCTCTGACGGGAGCTGCCGCCTGCCCACCTACTTGCCCGCTTCGGTGCGGGTGCAAAAGGTGCCCAAGCCCGAGAACCTGACAGCTCTGCGCCGGGAAATGTCGGGGTCCATCGAGGTGGGCGCCGACGAGGTGCGCCCCGCCGGCGACTCGCTGGAAGGCACCGTGCGTGTCATCGATGAGGCCAGCCGCCGCCGCGCCGAACGCGCCGTCTTCGCTGATCTGCTGCGTGGCGATCTGGGCTTCGTCGCGCGCTACCTGAACAAGCCGGTGTCGTTCTTCATCACGCGCCACCTGCTCTGTCGCCTGCCCTTTTCCCCCAATCAGGTCACTCTGGGCGCGGCCTTGGTGGGTTTGGCGGGCGCGCTGTTGGTGTCCAGCGGAGGCCCGGCCCTGATGGTGTGGGGGTTTTTCTTCGCGCATCTGCAGTCGATTCTGGATGGCTGCGATGGCGAGCTGGCGCGGGTGCGCTTTCAGCAAAGCGCACTGGGCGAGTGGCTGGACACTCTGGTTGATGATGGACTCAACATCGTACTTTTCGCCTGCATCGGGATTGGCGTCTTCCGCTCCACTGGCAGTTCCTTGGCACTGGCGGCGGGTCTGCTGAATGCGGCCATGCACATGCTGTACGACGTGGTCGCCTACCGAGAGATCAGGCTGCAGGGCGTGGGGGCCGAGATCATAAAGGTGCGTTGGCACTTGGTCGGCAGCACGGACATGAAAGCCAGGGCGAGCAAGGGCAAGCGCGACCTGCTGGTCTACGTGCACAGCATCGGCCGACGCGACTTCTTCATCCTGGCCTTTCTGGTCTACGCCTTGGTCGGCGTGCCCTGGGTAGCGCTAATCCACGCGCTTCTCATAGCCTGGCCGCTGGCCGCGATAGCGGTGGCGCAGGTGATCTGGCGCGCCCGCGGCGGGCACTCTAGGAGATCGGCGAGCTCATAAACAGAAACTGAGCGCCCCGCGTTGGCATACGGTAGCAGGGCCTGATCGAGAACCGCGGCAAACAGCTAGTGAGGGTGCGGGCGATGCAAGCGCGTCGCCCGCTCGTGGGTTTGAACATGGTTTGCCTGAGAAGTCTTCGTGTGCAGTTGGGGTATAGTTGAAATTCCATGAACTGGTCGGCTCTCTGGACTCACTGGCAGCGCATGCGCGTGCTCGCGGTTGAGTGGGGAGCCGTGGCGGCAGTCAGCGCGGCCCTGGTGGTCTTTGCGACCATCGTGCTGCTGCAATCCCACTACATCCCCATCTGGGATAGCTGGATCTACGCGAATTGTGTACTGGACGCCGCCGCGCACCCCTTCCGGCTCGAGCGGTACCGCTGCGCAGAACACTTTTCGCACGTCTATATGTTTCTCTTGGCCATTCCACAGTGGTTGGGAATCCGTGAGGTTCCAGGCATTCTGTGCCTCAATGCTTTACTCGGAATGGGAGCGATTCTGGCGTTCTACGCCGCCGCCCGATCGGTTTTCACCGGCGCTCGCTACCGCATGGACTGCGCACTCCTCGCCGCTGTCTTCGCGGTCCACCCCGTGTTTCTGGCCAGTGCCGTATTCGTCAACGTCGACTACGGCGTCCTGGTCTTCACCCTGATTACGCTTGCCTGTCTGCTGCGGGGGCGGACCTGGGCGAGCGGAGTCTGCGGACTGGCGCTTGTGTTCTCGAAGGAGGTCGGCGTACTTGTCTACGCAGTCTTGGTGAGCGTCTCCCTGGTGTTTGCTGGCGGATGGCGGCCCCTTGCACTTGCGCAGAAGCTCGTGCGAGCTCTGCGGCTTCTGCCTCTGGCTCTCCCGCTGGTGGTTGCTGCGATCTATGTTTGTTGGTTGCGTTCACGAGCCGCTCCATTCTGGGGCAGCCTCTCGCTTCGGCTCATCCTGGAGCAATTGACGACCGTGAAGCCGATGGCGCCGGATACCCGGGCCACTCTCGCGGGAATCTTCCTCCTTAGTTTTTCGTGGATTCCGACCGCATTCATTGCAGCAGACTTGATTGCCCGAACCATCTTGTGGTCCCTGCACAGATCGGCTCGATTCCCCGAGGAAGTGCACCGCAAGAACCTGAGCCTTGTGCTATGGACGGCGGTTCTGGCGACCTTTTTCCTGACTCGCCTCCGGAGCTCCGTCTCGGTCCGCTACTATGCGGTTCTCTACCCTTTGCTCCTGACTGCCTTTGCAGCGGCGCTGGTTCGGTTGTCGCTGAGGCCCGCTCTTCGCCGAATCTTGCTCGGCTCCCTCATGGCGCTTTTCCTCGCAAGTGCCTTCCGAACCGTGGATCCGATATCCATGCGAACCTATGGGACTTTTCGCTTCGGCGAACACAAGATGCTGGGGATGACGTCGATCAACCATGAATGTTGCGGGCACGGACTGGACCAGCTCGTCTACAATCTCGAGTTCATTCGGGTTCATGAAGCCATCGACGAGGTGCTTTCCCAGATCAGGCCGTCGGTGGCCAAGCCGATCGTGATAGCAGATTGGGCGGACTGGTTTCTCATGGTCCGTATGAACCCGACTACATTTCGGCGAACCCTGCGCCGTTCCGGAAGCCGGCCCGTGCCTCACCTGGATATCACCGAACTGAAGGCTCTCGCTCAAGCACCCGCCGAGATCTCCTTCTTGGCTCTGGCCACAGCAGATAACCGAACCGCGCTCGCGCGCCTCCAGGCACACTACGACCTGACCGAAACCGTGGTGTTCGGACGCGACGGATATTCCCTGCCGGTGCACCGAATGCGCCGCCGGGAGTGAACAATCGAATTGCTAGCCGCCGTCGGAGCTGAAGCACGAGCGGCTACAGCCGTTCGGCGGCTGTGAGATGTAGTACCCCTGAGAGTACTCGATGCAGGTCCACGTGCCCGACACCGCACAAATATAGAACGCCAGCAGCTTCTCGGGACAGTTCAACGCGAGACCGCTTGTGAATCGGGTGCACTGATAGCTGGTCATACCGAGGCACGTGTCATAGGCGCAAGACGTCGAGCAGGAGGACCCATAGTCGTAGCGGGCGCAAGACACGGGGCCGGCATCACCCGGGTAAAATGCTGTTAGCCGCTCGTTCTGGCAGCTCAGAACGCACGCATCGTAGAGGGCAGAACTCGCATCAGGACCCTCGGTCTTGATCGGCGTGTCGCCACTGCTATCAGGATGCTCGGTTCCAATCGGCGCGTCGCCACTACTTTGAGCAACATCTATACCAGCATCTTGCGAACACCCTGAGCACTCGCAGTAGCTCACTACGGCACTTGCCTCCGACGTGCAGTCGGTCCCGTTGCAATTGAAGTCCCGGCCGCTGACCACGTACTTGCACTGCGTCGAGCTGCAGCACGCCTGGATTTGGCCGCCGGTCGTCGCGCAAATGACGCCGCTGTTTTCGCACGTCATGCCTCCAGTACTGTCAGCGTCCCGCGAACACCCGTCGCCCGTGCACCCAGCGTCGAGCGGGGAGCAGTCGGTGCATGCGATTCCGCCGGTGCCACCAGCGGAGCTCTTGGTACCGCCGGCCCCGGCGAAGCCGCCGGTTGGCGTGGCCCCGCCAACACCCGTGGAGCCGCCGATTGGCGTGGCACCGCCAGCAACCGTGGAGCCGCCAGTTCGGGTGGCCCCGCCAGCAACCGTGGAGCCGCCGGATGGCGTGGCACCGCCAGCAACCGTGGAGCCGCCGATTGGCGTGGCCCCATCCGCGACGTTTGTGCCGCCGGTTGATGCGATTCCACCGCTTGCCGTGACCCCACCGCTTCCAACAATGCCTCCGGTGCCATGGCCCCCACTGCCTGCGGCGGCAGCGTCGCTGGCCGCTCCCGCAGCACCTCCGCTGGCCACGGGCGCATCCACCGCCTGCGCGTCCGCCTCCGGTTTGCTGATGCCCGTATTGCTGCCGCAAGCCCCGGTCCATCCCAACAACAGCACGGCTGCCGATGTGGCGAAGCCCCATGCGACAAACCGCTGAACGACGCTATGTCCGCCTATTCCCTTCTTGCTCGGCATCTTCCAATTATACGCCGTTTTGCGAGACAGAACAGTCCACAGCAGCCAAGCGCGTTTTTGGCGTGTCGGATTCTCCCGTCGCCGTCGCTGCCGCGGCGACGCCGGCTACGCCATCTTGGTTCCGCACTCGGGACAGAACTTCGTGCCCGATTCAACCTTGCTCCCACATTGCGAGCACTGGCTTTTCGGCCGCAAGGGCTTGCCACACTCGGGGCAGAACTTCGCGCCCTGGGTGCGCGCCCCACAACTCGGACAGAGCGCGGCGGCCTCGCTAGTCATGTCGATGCCTTTGGTCATGTCCATCGCGGCGACCTTGTCCTTGACCTGCTGAACCGTGGCCTGGGCCTGCGCAGCGGCCAGCTCGGTTTCGACGTTGGGGGCGCAGTCGTAGCAGAGGCCGCGTTTCTGGTTCCAGCATGAGTTGGTGCAAGACCACTTGGCGCATTTGGGACACTGGCGAAAGCTGGGCTTCACCTCCTCGATGGCTTCCCTGAATGCGTTGTCGTGTCCGGGACCCTGAACCGCGCGTTCGATCTCGTAGGCGCCGGAACTCGCGGAGCCCAGCAGCCCGCCGAAGATGTTGCCGGCCGCGCGCAGGGCGCTGGTGGCCAATCCGACCGCGGATGCCCGAAATTCGCTGCGAAAGCCGTTGCCGCAACGGTCGCAGAAGAACTCGAACTGATAGCCCTTGTCGGTGGAATGGTCAGTGTGGTTACGCGTGAATTGAATCAATGCCATGCTGGTCTCCTTGCAGTGACAGCCCCAGGATGCGGGGCTCGCCCGCCGGCGCAGTCTACCCCATCTATGTCGGGTGTGGACAGGCGCGACGGTTCGTCGTCTAATGCGCGCCAATGGTTTCGCGTGCGGCCCATACCACCATGTCGTCGCAGAAGACGGCCCCTGATGGGTCGAACCAGGCCGTGCTCGCCGTTCGCTGGGTATTTCCGACCTCACGCGGAACGCTCACCCGCCTTGCCGACGAGCGCATCCTTCTCGGTCGCGACGACGATTGCCAGGTCAAGCTGCTGGGCAAGGAAGCCTCACGCCATCACGCCGAGATTCGACGCGACGGTCCGCTTTACATTCTGAAGGACCTGGGCAGTAGGAACGGCGTCTTCGTCAACGGCGCGCAGGTCAGCGAGGCACCGATCTCGCCCGGCCAGGTCTTGCGCCTGGGCGAATGGATCGGCGTCGCGATTCAGGTCTCGCCAGAAGCCGCCGATCCCGAACCGGTCTTCGACTTGCTCGCCGCCAATCTGGCGGGCGGACCCGTGCTGCGCCCCATTCTTGAACAGGCAAAGAAGGCCGCGTCCAGCGACCTGCCAACCGTGATCCTGGGCGAAACTGGAACCGTCTGATCCGGCACAGGTGATAACCTCGCTCTCACCTCGGCCAAGATCCCAGGCCGCGACAATCGGATCGATCGTGTCCACAGTCACTGTGCGGAAGGTTTCAAGACGGCCCGGGTTGATTGGTCTTGGACCCCGCGAAATCTCGGCAAGCACCCCGCGGGGCACGACCAACTCGTTGCCAAGACGTGCGAATAGGTCGAGTTGGCCAAGCCTGTCGAGGACGATGAGCGGTGAGGCGTTGACTACCCAGACTTCAGCCACGCTTGGGCCCCGCGGCGAGATCCTCGTCGTCAACCTGGAAAGCCGAGACGCGGTAGCGGGAGAGCACGTCTAGAAACTCGGAACGGCTGATCCCGAGAATCTCCGCGCCCTTGCTCTGTGATACCATGCCCATCTCGTACCACTTGGACACGGCAGCACGCTTCAACTCCTCGCCGAATTCTGACGGGTCGGTGCGCAGCACTGAGAAGGCACCTTCGGGAAGCACGACGTTCACCGTTACGCTCATGATCGCATTGTAGCGCCGATTTGATATCGCTGCACCTCACGAGGTCAGACCTCACCAAGATTGAGCCTCTTGTCGCAAGGCCAGCTACAGATATCACCGCATACATATTGCGACAGCGCCCAGAACAGCCGCTATGCCGCTTTTATCCTGGATTTCACCGGTCGCGGGATGGCGTCCGGCGTGAGATGACCTTCATCTCCAGATCAGCGCCAAGCGCAGCCGCTGCGCGAGACAATGAATCGATAGTCATGGTTGGCTTGGCTCGGTCGAGCAATGAGTGGACAGCCATCTGGCTGGTCCCCATCCGTCGGGCCATCTCCGAGATCGAGACGTTGCCGGCCCGACGCGCCTGATCGAGTTGCCGTGCGAGGATCTTCTTCTGAGTGAGAATTCGGACCTCTTCAAGCTCGCGGAGCACGGCCGTGCGTGTCTGCGCGTCCAGCCTGAAGCG
Organism: Myxococcales bacterium; assembly: GCA_003158455.1. Lineage (GTDB taxonomy): Bacteria > Myxococcota_A > Polyangia > Fen-1088 > Fen-1088 > Fen-1137. Next base: position 12,647 of record PMJO01000100.1, read on the forward strand.
GAAGCTACCGTCTCACGGCGGCGCACCGGAGTGCATTTCAGCCAATCAGCGGTACTCCCTTACTTTTAAGTATGGGTTGCCTTATCACGGTAGCTAACGCATCACCCGTTTGGTCACCCACAGCACCGCCGCCCGCGGGGCCAGCCGCATGGAAGCAATCATGATCTTGTTGAACCATCCGGAAACCACCCGGGGTTTCCCTTGCATCATGGCGCGATAGCCAATCCGGGCCACCTCGCCTGCCTCCATCTGGTTCAGCCTTCGCAGCAGCATGTTTTCCGACTTGGCCCGTTTGAAAAAGTTGGTTTTGGTCACGCCCGGGCACAGCGCGGTCACGCTCACGCCCGTGCCTTGCAACTCCGCCGAAATGGCCTCGGAAAAGCTCAGCACGAACGCCTTGGTCGCGCCGTAGACCGCCATGTTCGGCACCGGAGCGAACGAGCCGGTGGAACCAACATTCAATATCTTGCCGGATTTCCGCCGGATCATCTCCGGGAGAACCAGCCGGGTAAGCTCTGCCAAGCTGACGACGTTCAGCTGGATCATCTCGCGTTGATTCTCCCAGTCGCTGTCCGCGTACGGGCCGAGACCGCCGAAGCCGGCATTGTTGACCAGCACGTCGACCGGAAGCCGGCGTCGGTTCACTTCTGCGAACAACTGTGCGGCCGCCTCTGGCCGTGACAGATCCTGGGCAATCGCCTCGGCCTTGATTGGGTGGGCGGCTGCCAGCTCGCTGGCGATCTCGGCCAGACGGTCGGCACTGCGAGCCACCAGCACCAGATTGAATCCCCGTTGCGCCAAGAGGCGGCTGAACTCATACCCCATGCCGCTGGAGGCACCGGTAATCAACGCGGTCTGGTTCTGACCAGGATAACTTGTCATGGCTGCTCCTTGTTCCGAGATGACACTGCAAAGGAATGCGCCTGGATGCAAGCGGAGGCATGGCCTCCGACTGACCATGGCGCAAGCAACCCGCATGCGCCAGTATTGCAGGCATGCCGCGTGCGGGACTCTCCCGGTTTCACCCGTCGGTGCGCGACTGGTTTGCCCGCGCGCTGGGCCCGCCAACGCGCGCACAGGAGTTGGGCTGGAAACCCATCCGGGCCGGACATTCCACGCTTCTGCTGGCGCCCACCGGTTCGGGTAAGACCCTGGCTGCCTTTCTTTCAGCCCTAGAGAGGATGATGTGGTCGGCTGAGCCAGCCGAGGACAAGCGTTGCCGCGTGGTGTACATCTCGCCGCTCAAAGCGCTGGCGGTGGACGTGGATCGAAACCTGCGCGTGCCGGTCGCTGGGATCTGCGAGGCCGCGGCAGCGGCCGACGTGCCGGTGACCGTGCCGCGTATCGAGATTCGTACCGGCGATACCCCACGCACCGATCGCGCGCGCATGTTGCGCCACCCACCGGACATTTTGATCACCACGCCGGAGTCGCTGTATTTGCTGCTCACCTCGCAAGCGCGGTCGTTCTTGGGCTCGGTGGAGACGGTGATCGTCGACGAGATTCACGCCATTGCGGCCAGCAAGCGCGGCAGCCATCTGGCGCTTTCCCTGGAACGCCTGGAGGCGCTACGACCTGCCCGGGCGCGCCCTCTGCAGCGCATCGGTCTGTCTGCCACCCAGCGCCCGCTCGACGAAATTGCGCGCCTGTTGGGCGGATTTGCCAACGAAGAACCGCGCCCGGTGACGGTGGTGGACGCGGGCGTGCGAAAAGAACTGGAGATAAGCGTCGAGACGCCTCGGGGTCGCAACCACGACGAGCCGGTCCGGCCCGGCGGCGCCTCACCCTGGCCGGAGATCCACGCGCGCATCGTCGGGCTCATCCGTCAGCATCGCACCACGTTGGTCTTTGTGAACAGCCGCGTCCTTGCCGAGCGCCTGGCTTCGGGTCTGAACGAGACAGCGGGCGAGGAATTGGCGCTCGCGCATCACGGATCGCTGGCGCACGACAAACGCCGCGACATCGAGGAGCGGCTCAAGTCGGGCGGGCTGCGCGCCCTGGTGGCCACCTCGTCGCTGGAGTTGGGCATCGACATGGGCGCCATCGATCTGGTGGTGCAGCTTGAGGCACCCGCATCAGTTGCTTCCGGCATGCAACGGATCGGCCGCGCCTGCCACGGCGTGGGAGGGATTCCGCGCGGCATCTTGATCGCCAAGCACCGCGCCGATCTGATCGCCTGCGCTGCTGCGGCGGCGGCCATGCGATCCGGCGCCATCGAGCCCATCGCCTATCCCCGCAACCCTTTGGACGTGCTCGCACAACAGATCGTGGCCATCGCGGTCGAGGGCCCGGTGCCAACCGACGAGATCTACCAACTCGTGCGCCGGGCCGCGCCCTTTGCCGAGTTGCCTCGCAGCGCCTTTGCCGGCGTGCTGGACATGCTGTCCGGCCGCTACCCGTCGCACGAATTCGCGGGGCTGCGGCCGCGCATCACCTGGGACCGCAAGCAGAACACAATCGTGGCCCGCACCGGTGCGCGCCATCTGGCGGTGAGCAACGGCGGCACCATCCCTGACCGCGGGCTGTACGGTGTCTTCGTGGGCGGCGCGGCGGGCACCGGCAAGGGTGGGCTGCGGGTGGGCGAGCTCGACGAGGAAATGGTCTTCGAGCTGCGCCTGGGCCAGGTGTTCTTGCTGGGCGCCTCGTCCTGGCGGGCGGAGAGCATTACCCACGATCGCGTGATTGTGTCGCCCGCCCCGGGCGAGCCGGGCAAGCTCCCCTTCTGGCACGGTGATCGCCCGGGCCGCGCCCTGCCCTTCGGCCTGCGCGTGGGCGAGCTGGCGCGCAAGATCGCCCTGCTCGATGAGAGCGCTGCCCGGCGGACGCTGATGGACGAGCATCGCCTCACCCAGCCCGCCGCGGACGATCTTCGGGCCTACTTGCGCAAGCAGGCCGAAACCACCGGCGAAATCCCCAGTGATCGCACCATTGTGGTGGAACGCTATCTAGACGATCTGGGCGACTGGCGCGTGTGCGTGTTGGCACCATTCGGGTTGCGCGTGTTTGCGCCCTGGGCCCTGGCAGTACGCGCCCGATTGGCGCAGCGGCACGCCGGCGAGATCGATCTGCACTACACCGACGACGGAATGGTGTTCCGCATCCCCGCCTGCGATGCACCGCCGCCCACTGAAGTCTTCTTGCCGTCCTCCGCCGAGGTGCAGGAGATGGTCGTTACGGCGCTGGCCGGCTCGGCGCTCTTCGCCGCGCGCTTTCGCGAGAGTGCCGCGCGTGCGCTGCTTCTGCCCCGCCGTTTTCCCGGCCGGCGCACGCCCCTGTGGGCGCAGCGACGCCGTGCCGGCGATCTGTTGTCCGCGGTCGCGCACTTTCCCTCGTTCCCCATTGTTCTAGAAGCCTATCGCGAGTGCTTGGCTGACGCCTTTGACATGCCAGGGCTGATTGAGATGTTGCGCCAGGTGGAGTCGCGCCGCACGCGCGTGGTCACTGTCACCTCGCGCACGCCCTCGCCCTTTGCTGCCGCGGTGCTGTTTTCCTACGTAGCCAACTTCATGTACCTGGGCGATGCGCCGCCCGCCGAACGACGGGCGCAGGCCCTGAGCATCGACGTGGAACAGTTGCGCGAGATATTGGGCGAGGCTTCCCTACGCGAACTGCTTTCGCCCGAAGTCCTGCAGGAGCAAGAGCGCATTCTGCAGCGTTTGACCTATCCACTGAAGAATGCCGATGCGATCCACGATCTGTTGCTGGCCTTGGGCGACTTGCGGGTTGACGAGTTGGCGACGCGTGTGCCGGCGGGCGCGGCCTGGCTGGCCGAACTGGAGGCAGCCGGCCGGGTGCTCCGTGTGCGCGTGGCCGGCGAAGAGCGGGTGGCAGCGGTCGAGGACGCCGCTCGCCTGCGCGACGCCCTGGGCGCTCGGCTGCCCGCCGGGATTGCGCCCGCATTCCTCGAACCAGTGACTACGCCTCTGCGCGATCTGCTCGCCCGCTATGCGCGCACCCACGGGCCGTTCAAGCGCGAGGACGCCGCCGCCCGCATGGGTCTGCCCCCTGCTCGGTTGACCGCTGTGCTGGGCGAGCTTTTGGCCGAGGGCCGCTTGGCCGAAGGCGAGTTCCGTCCCGGCGGCAGCGGGAGTGAATACTGCGACGCAGAGGTTCTGCGCGTGCTGCGCGCCCGCTCGCTGACTCGCCTGCGCAAGCAGATCGAGCCCGTGGATGGCAGTTGCCTTGCCCGTTTCCTGCTCGACTGGCAGGGGATCAATCAGCGACGGCGCGGGCGGGATGGCCTATTGGATGCGGTGACCCAGTTGCGTGGCTGCGCCCTGCCCGCCTCGGTTCTGGAAAACGAGATCCTGCCCGCGCGAGTGGTGGGTTATCGGCCGGCCGATCTGGACGCTTTGTGCGCCTCGGGCCAGGTGCTGTGGTTGGGGGTGGAGCCGCTCGGGCAAGTGGAGGGCCGAATCATGCTATTGCGGCCCGACGACGACGCGCTCTTGTCCCTGCCTGTGACCCCGGTACCAGGCGAGCTGGCCAGACGCGTTCGCGAAGCGCTGGGCCGGCGCGGCGCTATCTTTTCCCATGACCTCGAGCGCGAGGTGCGCAGTTTCCAGCACGATTTGGAAGAGACCTTGTGGGCCATGGTGTGGGCGGGCGAGATCATGAACGACACCTTGGAGCCTTTGCGCCGGCGGCTCATGTCTTTGGTTATCCCGCCCGCGCGCTTTGCCAATAGCCCTGGCGATGCGGGCCGTTGGTCATTGCGACCGCGCCCCAGTCGCGCGATCAACGACACCGAGGCGCGCACCGAGCTGGCGCGCGTGCTGCTCGATCGCTACGGCATTGTCATGCGCGAGACCGCCCACGCCGAGGCGGTGCCCGGAGGCTTCAGCGCGATCTACGACGTACTGTCAGCGCTGGAGGAACGTGGCCGCATTCGCCGCGGCTACTTCATCGCTGGCCGCGGCGGTCTGCAGTTCGCCCAGCCCGGTGCCGACGAGCGCCTGCGCCTGCAGATTCGCGACGAGACGGATGACCAGCCCGTAGTCCTGTCCGCCGTGGATCCCGCCAACCCCTACGGCGCCCTGCTGGAATGGCCCGCCAGCCACAGCGAATCCGGAGCCCGCCCCCAACGCGTGTCCGGTGCCACAGTGATTCTGTGGCGCGGCTCGCTGATTGGCCATTTGCGCGGCAATGCCTTGCTGACCTTTCTGCCCGCAGAACAGCCCGAGGCTTTTGGCCGTGCCCTGGCTGCCGGCCTTGGTGATTTGGTGGACCGCATTCGCGGCCGCGGGCTGATGCTGGAAACCATCGACGGCCAGCCCGCGCCCAATCACCCCCTGGCGCGCGTCCTGGTCGACACCGGTTTCCAGGTAGTCGGCCCCTACCTGAGCCGCCGCCCGGTCGGGAGTGCGTTTCTGGATGAGGACGGGTAGGTCTTCCGCTGCATCGGACGGGCGGCGCAGCCTACGCTACGCAATCCGGCCGCTACGCAAAAGACGTCGAACCTCGTCGTGGGAGAGCAGCGCGAAGACGTAGAGGCACTCGGGGCGGTTCTCGAAAAGGAAGCGGAGTTTCAGATTGCCACGACACTCTATTCACGAATCAGGGCAACCCGCTGACCGTCGACCTGCACGCGGCCGATCCGACGCGCGGGATTCCCCCCAATGTAGCTGCAGGCCGGGAACCTGCCCTCGACGAAGCTGCCGGTGGCCACGAACGACCGGTCGCCGATCTGCACCCCCGCACTCAGCACGCACAAGGGCGAGACGAATACGCAGGCACCGATAGTGGTGGCCATGCAAAAGGTCTTGGCGTGGCCGCCGGTCAGCACCCGGTGGATGGTGTTGTGGGTGTAGATCTGGCTACCCGCGCCCACGGATGAATAGTCACCCATGCTCAGCGAAGCGTGAAATCCATCAAGCACGGTGTCGGGCCCGATCCAGCAGTGCTTGCCCACTTGCGGACTCCCCAGGATCAAGCAACTGTCGTAAACGCTGCTGCCCTCGCCGAAGCCGTGCGCGCGCGCCAATTCCCAGCGGTCATCAAGTAGATCGCCGGTCGACACATGTCGATCGAACCTGGCTTTCATGCGACGGCGCAGGTCGGTGAGCATGGCCTGCACGCGAGCGAACTCCTCCCCGCGCAGAACCGCATCCCAGTCGGCTGCGGGATCGAGTGGGTCGCCGGCATAGTGGCGCGCGGGAGCATCGCCCGCCTGGCCGACAAAGGCCTGCACGTCCTCCGCCCGCACCACGGCGCGACCACGGAAGTGGTCGACTGAGACATGGTGAGCCTCAATCAGCCTGCGGGCCTTTTCCGTAAATGTCGGTCCACCCGCCGCAGGTTTCTCCGCCGGCGTAGCGGCCGCATCCTCGGGCACGGCCGACCAGATCTCGGCAAAGGCATCGCCGACCTCCAGGATCTGACCGACTGGGAAGAGCTGCCGGAGGAAGCCACCCGCCTCGGCCTCGACCTCGAAGCTGGCCTTGCTGGTCACCAGCACGGCGATAGCGGTTCCGGGCGCGACCGCAGCGCGGTCAGCCAGACACCACTCGACCAGGCGGGCGCGATCGTCGCCAGCCACAGCGCGAGGAACGACAATGCGAAGCAGCGGGGGCATCAGGATTCTCCCGGGGAATGGCGCACGAGTTGGCGGATTGACTGGACGAGCAAAGCGGGATTGGGAAGCACACGTTCCTCCAGGGACCGTACACTGGGAATCGGCACCGGCACAGCGCCCAGGGCCCGCGCCTGAAAAGACCGCGGCGTGGATTCCGCCACGGCAGCAATCACTGCGGAACCGACACCATAGGCGGCGGAGCTCTCTTCCAGCACGCAAAGCCTCCCGGTGCGCGCGACCGATGCCGCGATCTCATCGCAAAGCAAGGGCCAAAGCTGGGTAAGAACAATCAGCTCGAAGCGCAGCTCGTCGGCGACCAGCAACTCTCGCATGGCAGTCTCGGCCACGTCCAGCATGCCCCCGTGGGTGACCAGGGTAATGTCCCCGGGCCGCCCATCGGCGGGCAAGTACACCAGCGGCGGAAGATCGCCTCCGCTGGCTGATACCGAATGTAGCCTGCAATCGAGCGGCGGTTCGGGGCGGGGCGTATCGGCGTAGACCCGCTTGTGCTCGACCAGCACAGTAGGCGCTCCGCCGTCGAGAATTGCGGTCAGCAGGGCCCCGGGCTCGTGGCGGGCGGACAAACTCACCACGCGCAGGCCGGGGATTCCGAGAAAAAGCGTCTCCAGGCTCTGGCTGTGGGTGGGCCCGTAGCCGCGTCCGCCGCCCGAGGCAAGCCGGACGACCAGCGAGCAGCGCGGCTGTCCATAAGTGTAGTGCAGCTTGGCGGCGAGGTTTACCAGCGAATCCACCGCCAGGGTGGCGAAGTCAGCAAACATGATCTCGGCCACCGCCGTCACGCCTCCCAGGGCTAGACCAGTGGCCACGCCTGCGATGGCTGACTCGGATATGGGAGTCGATGCCACCTGATGGGGAAAACGAGTCGAAAGACCGCGGGTCGCGCGGAACGCCCCGCCGTAGGGATCCGCGATGTCCTCGCCCAGAAGCACGGCATGGTGATCGCGGTCGAGCAGATCGCCCAAGGCCGCGCGCACCCGATCGACCATGAACTGGTTGCCCGCACCGGTCGGCTGTGCCAGCAAGGTCGCGCTGGCCAATGCGCCCGGCGGACGAGGCCATGCGCTCCCCGGCGCCGGATCCAGTGGCGCGCGGGCCTCGACATCGCGCACCAGCTCCTCCACGGTCACCCGTGCTTCGGCGTACAGGGCGGCAACCGCAGGCTGCTCGGAGATCCAGCGCGACAGGGGATCCTCGCGCCGCAGCTTCTTGATGGCCGCGGCAGGTCGCGTGTCGTCGCCCTTGCTGTGTGCACCCAGGCGCCGAGTATCCACCACCTGGAAAAAGGGGTGCCCGGCACGGACACGCTCGACCACCTGGCGCAGTTGATCCGCCAGGGCCACGGGATCCTGATCGCTGGTGCGCGCAAAGGGGACGCCGAAGCTCTCGCTACGCTTGGCCAGATCGCCGCGTTCGACTGCTTTCGCCTCGGTCGACATGGCCCAGCCGTTGTGTTCCAGGAAGAAAAGTACCGGCAGATCCCGCCAGGCGGCGAACCCCAAGGCTTCATAGAGCGCGCCTTCCCCCAGCGTCCCATCGCCAAGAACCGCGACGGCAATCCCGGGCTCGCCCTTGCCGCGCAGGGCCCAGGCAAATCCGGTGGCCAACCCAGCCGCTTCCCCTTGCACCCCGGTCGAGAAGAAACGACCGCGCCGCAGGTGCTGGGTGCCGCCGCGACCGCCGCAAAGTGCGCCTTGTCGCCCCAGCAACTCAGCCAGAAGCGCATCGGCAGGACCGCCAGTGGCCAGGTAGTGCCCGTGACCCCGATGGGTGGCGAACAGGGCGTCCCGATCAACCTGCAGATGGCGGGACAACGCAACCGCCACCAGTTCCTGTCCCAGGCAGGTGTGCACGGTCCCTGCCAGAGTGCCACCCGAGAAGAGCTGAAGCAGACGCTCCTCGAAGGCGCGAATGAAAACCGCGGGCCGGGCGAGTGCCGATTGCGCCGCTGCGTGGGCTGGATCCTGCGGTGTCATGATTCTCGATTGCTTCCGGCGAGGTGATGATAGCACCTGCCGGGCGTGCGAGGGGCGGGGCCGCAACGGGTTAGCCTATTCCGAGGCAGGATTCGGAATTGGGCTGCGCGGATCCGGCAGTGCGCGACGTCTCGGTCAAATGTTGCACCACTGGCGGAGCTTGGCCGCGCCTCAAATCCAAGCGATGGACAGCCAGGCTGCCGTCTCAGGGATTCGTCTTCAGATCGGCATAGGCCGCTTCCAAGCCTGCCGCATTGGCGACCGTCTGTGCGTCGGCGGGGAAGCCCGATATCTGCGATCCGCTGATGCTGATGTTGCCGGACACGGTGTTGCCGGGTCCGCCGAGGCCAGGGTTGGGACTGCTGCTGCTGACCCAGTTGTTCGTGAACGTGATATGGCCCGTGTTGTTCGAGGCGTTCGCGTTTGCGGTTGCCAGGGCACCAAAGGACGCAAAGACGTTCTTGGTGATGGTGATGTAGGCCGAGCCTTCGTCA
>PMJO01000077.1 GCA_003158455.1 Myxococcales bacterium
TTCTGGCGCATCGATTGGATGGGCTCCGATCAGTTCTTCAAGGCAGGGGTCGACTTCGCGACAGTGACGAATCCATGGCGCGACGATCTGATCGCCGACTTGGCTCCGTTCCACGCAATCCGGTACATGGACTGGAATCTCGCCAACGTGAGCCCCAACCCACAGGCCAACTGGGACACGCGGCCCAAGAAGACCGACAACCAGAACAAGGACCCTATTGCCTACGAATGGCAGATTGATCTGTGCAACCGGGCCAAGACCGACTGCTGGTTCACCTATCCCTCGGAGGCCAACCTCGACAGCTACGCGACCAACTTGGCGCAGCTTTTCTACAGTCAGCTCGATCCGAGCCTGCGCGTCTACGTGGAGTGGAGCAACGAGGTGTGGAACAGCTCCCTCGGGCCGCAACAAGCCTATGCCGCGCAGCAGGCGAAATCCCTGGGCCTGCCTGGCAGCAGCGGGTGGGCGGCGTACCAGGCCTACGCATCGGTGCGTGTGTTCGAGAAGTTCGAAGCGGTGTTCGGCAAGGGGAATCCACGGCTGGTGAAGGTGATCTCGGCACAGCAGGCGTGGGAAGGTCCATGCGTGGACATCATGGCGGCGGTTCACAATGCGAAGGTCAACCCGAATGGGACGATGCCGGATGTGATCGCGGTGGCGCCGTATTTCCAGGGCGATTCGATCAGCTCCGCGCAGAGTGATATTGCGGGACAGACGGATGGGATCCAGGCCAACATCACGAAATGCGCGAATGCCGACCACCTTCCGCTGATCGGATACGAAGGGGGCGCTGATCTGTATGCAGCGACGAATTGCGCGGCGCTCTCGGTGAGCGCACCGATGCATGACGTGTACACGAGCTTTCTCGACATGCTGAACACCTCGGGGATGACCGGACCGTTCATGCACTACACGCTGAACGGCGACTGCTGGGGGCTGAAACAGAACACCGGCGACACCTTGGACAAGGCGCCTAAATACAAGGGAGTGACAGACTGGCTAGCGGCGCATCCGTAGGTTCGTCCCGTGTGGGGCACCTAGATTCTTCCCTCGGAAGAAGCCCCTCATTCCCGCGATCGGAGCCCTTTGCGCCGTCTCGGATCCCACTGGAACATCGTCCCGGTGTCGATGTCGAACAGATCCAGAGCGCGACCGACGGTGTGGTCGACCATCTCGTCGAGCGTCCTCGGTTTCGCGTAGAAGGCGGGCACGGGCGGGAACACGATCGCTCCCGCCTCGGTCACCGCAGCCATGGATCGCAGGTGCCCGAGGTGAAGCGGCGCCTCGCGCACCATCAGCACCAGTCTGCGGCGCTGCTTGAGCACCACGTCCGCCGCCCGCGCGATCAGCGAATCCGTGTACCCGGTTGCGATCGCAGCCATGGTCTTCACCGAACAGGGCGCGATGATCATGCCGAGGGTCCTGAATGACCCGCTGGCGATGTTTGCTCCCATGTCGTGGTTGGGATGCACCACATCCGCGAGTTTCTCCACGTCGCCCACCGTGAGGTTGGACTCGTAGCCGAGGGTCAGCGCAGCGGAGTCGGTCATGACCAGGTGACTTGAGACCTTTGCCTTGCGCAAAAGTTCGAGCACGCGGACGCCATAGACGATGCCGGAAGCTCCGCTGATGCCAACCACAAGGCGGCGCACAGGATGAGTCATGGGCGGCTTCTCCGCTTGTGCCGGGAACGCGGCACCATACCTCGCGCGGCCGGTAATGTGGAAATGGCTCCTGCGCGCGTGGAAACGTCGGCGCCCGCCCGATTGGCTTTGCTCCCACCACGACAGATCTTGCGCGCCAGTTGCCGCGCGAGGTTCCGCACGATCAGCAACTCTCTCGGCGTGAGCGCATCCCAGTGGATCCCCGCGGTCACCACCACGTTGCTGCGCAGGCTCGCGGCGATCACCTCGGAGACCTCCTTTACCAGGCGGTCTTCCTTGTGGCCGGTGAAGGTAAAGTTGGAGGAGGTGGCGCTCCAGCNNTGCGGCCGCGTGCCTCCCCAGATCGAAACCAGCAGATCCTCGCCGACCTCTTGCACGAAAGCTTCGATCAGGAATCTCCCGCTTTTCGCAGAGTGCGAGGCCGTCTTCATGCGCACCCGAGACGCTACGTGTCCGCCGGGCGCGAGTCAATCGAGACGAGGGGACAAGACCACCACCCAGCAGGACAGCGTGGTTGGCTCCCCTGGCTCCTACCCCACCTTGATTGCCGGCGTCGGAACCTTCGGCGTGGTCGTGCGTGCGCCCAAACGATATCGCGTCCTGGTCACCTCGCCCCTGGCCGATCCCTGGCCAGCCGACGACGCCGAGTGAAAGCTCGCTCCGGCAAGCTGGCGGGTGCAGGGTTATCGATTTGACTATGGACAAAAATGGACCTTGATGTGGTAGGGTGCGCCCCGTGAGGTGAACCGTGACATCGAGCGGAAGAATTGAAGGCAGTGTGGATGGAATCGGATCGACAGCAGACCGAGCCAGCGGTACGCCGGAGGGATTCGCAGCGCCGAGGCGCCGCAAACCCGGTGAGCGCGGCCGGAATGTGGTTCTGGTTCTGCTGCTTTTCGCGGCCCTTTTGCTGGCGACCTATTGGGAGGGCTATTTGGCCCTCATCTCGTGGCCCTTCGGGCTTTGCTTGGCCGGCGGTTTCGGCTTGGCTATTTGGCTGGCCATGCGGACATCCACGGCGCGGATGGCAGCCCTGTTGCTGTCGATCTTCTTCATCGAGTACGCCAAGGAGACCATCGGCATACGGTCAGGACTGTGGGTGTATCACGGCATTCGCGGGCAGTACGTCTTTGGCGTCCTGGCCTGGGTGGTGGGAGGAGTATCGGCGCATGCGCTCTCCACTGGAGTTGCCATCCCGCTGCTGCGCCGGCTCGCTCTCAACCCGCCGCGGTGGCTGGGCTCGCTGCTGCTGCTCGGTCTATTTGGGTTGGTTCCGCTGACCCTAGGGCCCTACCGGGCTGGCACCGGAATTCTTTTCTGGTCTTTCTATGCCCTGTTGCTAGTGGCGACGCTGACGGCAACCCTGCGAATGCCCTTTTCGGTATTCGGTGCAATCGTTGTTTGTGCCTGGGTCGTGGGCAATCCGAGCGAATTTCTGGGCTCGGCTAGCAGCGGTGCCTGGACCTTCACGCACAACCGTAACTACCCGCCCTTTTTCCTGCTGGCCAGTTGCTGGCCGCTGGAGATCCTGGCCCAGTATTCCCTGTCTGCCTTTCTCGCCGGCGAGCCGCTCGACGAAAAGGCTCCACCCGCGAAAGGAATCTCGCCATGATTCACCTGTCCGCTGAGGAAAGGACCCTTCGGGGTGCGCTGAAGATCAGTGGCGTTACCTACTTGCTGGCCGGGCTGGCCTTTGCCTTGGTGCCGGATCCGATTCTGTCCGCCATCAATGCCCTCTCCCGTGCGGTCACGCCTGGATTACCCGAGGCGGAGCTGCCCAAAGAACGATTCTGGGTTGCCCTCGCCTTTTCGATGATGATGACCATTACCGCGTTGTGCTTCATTGCCGCGCACAACGTTCGTCGCTACCGGGGCTGCGTCCTATCGCTGCTCATCGCGAAGGCGGCCTCGGCTCTCTCGGCGTTGGCCTTCTTCCTCTTTTTCGCGCGCCAGCTCGCCAGCCTGGTAATCGTGGTGGTGGACGGCTCCATATTCTGGATCACACTGGCGGTATTCCTGCGCGCCCAAAAGGCCTTCTTTCGTGAACAGACCGACTTCTTAAAGAAGAAGACCGCCCCGCCGCGCAGTTCCGGCCCAACTACAGTTGCCGCCATTCGCGGGGACGACAAGTTCGACTGTCTGGACAAGGTGCTCGCCCAAACCAACTTTTTCGATGTGCTCGAGAAGCGTTTTGCTGCCTCGGGCAAGGCGCGCGACGCCTTCAGCGTCGTCATCAAGCCGAACTTCATGTTCATGCACTCCAAGGACGACACCTCGTCGTACACGGATCCAGCCCTGGTGGAGCGGCTGGTGGATCGCATCGCCGCCAAGGGCTTCACCCGCATCACGCTGGTGGAGGCGCAAAGCACCTACGGGAACTATTATCTCAACCGCGAGGTCGTGAAGGTCGCCGAGTACGTCGGCTACTCGTGCAGCCGGAACTACCGGCTGGTGGATCTGACCAAGGAGATGGTTGGGTACAACTATGGCGGTCGCCTGGGCAAACACGTTGTTGGCCCCACCTGGCGCGATGCCGACTTCCGCATCTCGTTCGCCAAGAACAAGACCCACGTCTTCTGCAACTACACCCTCACCCTGAAGAATGTCTACGGCACCTTGCCGATGCAGAACAAGCTGAAGGAGTACCACACCAAGCGTGAATACGACTGGCCCACCATCGAGACGCTAAAGCACTTCCCGGTCCACTTTGGCCTCATCGACGCCTTCACCAGCGCGGATGGCCAGTTCGGGGTCATTGCCGACCCGAAGCCCAAGCTCACCCAGACCATCATCGGCGGGGAGAATCTGATGGCGGTGGACTGGGTGGGTGCGAAGAAGATGGGCCTTGATCCCGACGACCCGAGCATCGGTCGCTTTCTTCCCCTCGCGGTACAGGCCTTCGGGAGGCCGGAGGTCAACTGGATTGGGGACACGTCGATCTACGAAGACTGGCACAACGTGAGCGCAGTTTTCATCCGCTCGCTCGATCTGCTGGAAGAGGCGTACGCCTTCAGTGACTGGTGGTTCTCTGCCCTCACTGCAATGGATCCGTACTTCGCCTTCATGAAGAGGGGCTGGCCGGTTCTCGTGATGCGCAAGTTGCTGGCGCCCTTCAAACGACTCCTCTACCCCCACGACGCCCTCTAAACAGGATCTCACGCAGCGCGATCCAATACCCTGCTGGTTAGCTTTTCCACCACAGAGAGCACAGAGAACACAGAGATCGGATAGGAACAAGGAATCTGGACCGCGCAGGACCCCACCCTTGCCCTTCCGGTTCGGCTCTGTGGCCTCTGTGTACTCTGTGGTGAGATAGCTAACTTCGATCCGGGTCCACGATTTCCTGGCTGGCATCAGCGCAGCGACGAGATCGGCATTGTGGCGGCGACCACCCGGGCGACCTGCAAAACCACTCGCCCCGCAACCACGGTCTGGCCGCTGAAGACGGCCCCGCCTTCGGTGCGGACCACGAGCTGGACCTGGTGTTCGAGCAGGTCGCCGGGCACAGCCTCGCCCAGAAAACGCAGCCCGGCCAGCTTGGCCACTACCGGCAGCTTGGCCTCGTCACGCGGCTCGCGCGGCGACCCAGAGGCAGCCCGCAGCAGGCCGCACGCCTGGCAGAAGGACTCGACGATGAGAGTGCCAGGGTGGCAGGGCTCGCCCGTGGTGACGGTCCTGCGGGCGAGCAGTGCGGGTCCGCCGCCAGGCAGGTCGAACACAAATGCACTGTCGATGAGCAGCGCCGGAGGTCGATGCGGCAGAACCCGCTCCATGAACGACGTGTCCAGCTCGCGCGCGCCGGGCCCGGCCTGCCCCCACTGTGGTGCAGGAAGCGCGGCCCCCAAATTCGTACCAGGCGGCGAAAGCAGCATCGTGACCTCCGCGGCCTTTGCCTGGCCACTCGCGTTCGCTTCGACCAAGGTCCGGTTTGTGCTGGCTTGTTTGAGGGTGAAGTGCGCCGAGATCTCGTCGCCCGGGAACAGCGGTGAATGAAAGCGACACGCGACGATTTCCGCGAGACAAGCATCGCCGCCGAGGGCATTGCGCGCGGCCTGATAGAGCGCCTCGATAAGAGAGGTGCCTGGGAAGATGGGCGCGCCCGGGTAGTGTCCCGCAAACAGGCTCTCGTCGTCGAGGACAAGCCGCGCCTCGAACGTCCCCGCGACGACCGGCCCCGTCTGCCAATTGGCAGTGAAAGGCGCTGACCTCATGCCGACACGCTCATATGCCGCGTTAAGATGCACACTAGGATCGCGTGTCCGCGCGGTCAAGAGAATTGAGCGCAGCGCGGCTGGCGCACTCTTGGTCAGCGTCACCGGGTATACTGTTTGGCGTGCTCGATACGGCGTCCATAGGACCTGCGTCGCGCGTGCCTGGACCATCCAATCGTGTGTGTCCTGTCGTCGTGAAGTTGCCAGTGCTGTCCCTTCTGATCATCGCAGCAACGACGCCCGGATGCACCGGTCGCAGCGGACTTCTGACCGGCACCGGCACCGGCGGGACGAGCTCGGCCGCGGGTGCGACTAGTTCCGCGGGAGGCGCGAACAGCTCCGGTGGAGGGACGGCCGGCGCGGCGACTGGCACTGCTGGGACAACGATGAGGAAAGGAGTCTTCGTACCGACGGGCAGCATGAGCGTGGCGAGGGCCTCGCATACGGCGACGTTGTTGGAAAGCGGAAGGGTGCTGGTCGCCGGGGGATACCCTGGTGAGAACGGACGCATACTCACCAGCGCGGAGCTATACGACTCAGCCACCGGGACATTCGCGCTGACGGGCAGCATGACCGAGCCGAGGTTCGAGCACACGGCGACATTGTTGCCGAGCGGGATGGTGCTCACTGCTGGCGGCATGAACGTTGCTGGCGCGGAGTTGTACCTTCCAGCGGCCGGGACTTTCACGGTCACCGGCAGTCCGACCGAGGACAGATTCTCGCTCACGGCAACGTTGTTGCGCAACGGCAAGGTGCTCGTCGCTGGTGGATGCAGCAGCCCCTACCCGCTCTATCTCCTCGCGAGTGCAGAGCTATACGACCCAGTGGCCGGGATATTCACCGCAACCGGCAGCATGACCGTGGCAAGGATGGCGAGCACAGCAACGTCGTTGAGCAACGGCAAGGTACTCATCGCTGGTGGAAGCGACGCCGTGAATTGTCTGGCTAGTGCGGAGCTATACGACCCAGCGGCAGGGATATTCACAGCCACCGGCAGCATGACCGCGGAAAGGTGTCTGTCCACGGCGACATTGTTGCCGACCGGCAAGGTGCTCATCGTCGGTGGAGGCGACAGCGGAAATTTCCTCGCGAGCGCTGAGCTATACGACCCAGTGACCGGGACATTCACACTTACCGGCAGTATGACAGTGGCAAGGGAACTCCACACAGCGACACTACTGCTAGACGGGACGGTGCTCATCGCTGGCGGGGACGTCAGTGGCAGGGCGAGCGCAGAACTGTACGATCCGATGACCGGAACATTCACCGCCACCGGCAGCATGACCGCAGCAAGGAGTGATCACACGGCGACGCTCTTGCCGAACGGGACGGTGCTCATCGTCGGCGGGGACAATGCAGGCGGGGTTCTCGCAAGCGCGGAGCTATATGAATAGAGCATCAGCGTTCTGCTAAGGGCGGGTCGCTGACCTCATGCCGACACGATCATGGCGCTGTGATAGCCCGCGCTGCTCACGTGGTACAGGAGCACGCGCTGGATCGATCCAGGCGCACCTTCGACGATGCGCACCTCGCTCGGCACGGCCCGGCCGGCCACCGCACGCACGGCAAGCTCGAAACCGAGTGCGCTTGCGGTGGCGAAGTCGCCGGTAAGGTGGCGATACACACCGACTGCCAGGCCTTCCGCCCGGGCGCGCAGGCGGCGGGCAACCTGGGCGTAGATCTCGTCGAAAGCAGGGTCACCGTTGGCGCCCACCAGCAAGAGCCCGACGCTGCCGAGCCTGGTGTTGGCGTCGCGCAAGGCCTGCTCGACCAACGCAAGCTCGTCGCTGGTGCTGAGCGCGGGCGCCCGCTGCAAGGAACCGCGCGCGCGTACCACCACCAGTCGCGCGAGCGGCGCCGCCTCCGCTCCCGGTGCGGTTAGGACGAAAGCCGCCGCGCCTTCGCCGGGCAGCGTCCCCTGCCCCGCCGCGCGCTTCTCCGCCGACAGCGGCGCGAGCGGCGCCGGGTCCGTGCCGTACCAGCCGAGCAGATGGCCGTGGATCTCCTGGAACTCGACCAGGGCCTCGACACCACACACGACTGCGTGCCGAGCGCGGCCCGCGCGCAGAATCCGCGCCCCTTGCCACAGCGCCGACTCGAAGGAAAGCGCGTCGTGGGCAAAGGTCTGATTCTCACCCTGAAAGCCGAAGGTCAAAGCGAGCTGCGAGGCGAGCGCGTTCTTCACCGAGTTGACAAAGAAGGCGGGCTTGGCGCCCTTCTCGCCAAACTTGATGAGATTTTCGAGGAAGATGATCTCGTCGCCCTCCTCGGCCCACGCGGTGCCGACCGACACCGCTGTCCCGGCGCCGCGCGCGGGTGGCGTGGCGTCGCCACAAAAATTGATGGCACGCTGGACGGCGGCGATTGCCATCGCTTGACCGCGTCCCATGCGCTTGATTTGCCCGGGCGGAGAAAGGCTCGCCTCAGTGGCGGCGTCGAGTCGGTAGGCCGGCCATTGTTCCTGCGCCACGGCGGCAGGGGCCGCACGGGTGACCGGCGCGGGGCCGGGACGCAGAGCGCCGGCGCCCACGATGTCTGCGGCACAAACCGCCCGCATCATGACGCCTCTTTCCAGGTCCCGGGCCGGCGAAACAGCACGGCGCTGTTGTTGCCTCCGAATCCGAGCGAGGCGCTCATGGCCACATCGAGCTTGGCCTGGCGGTACTCCGCGACGGGCGCGAGGGGAATCTTGGGGTCGACGGTGCGCAAGCCGAGGTTGGGCGGGATGGCCTGCCGCTCGAGCGCCAGCACCGTGACGATGGCCTCAATGGCGCCGGCCGCGGCGAGGGCGTGACCGAAAAAGCGCTTGGTCGAGGAAACCGCGGGCGGCGCCTCGCCGAAAAGCGCGCGAATCGCCTTGGCCTCGGCCGGATCGTTGTCGGCGGTGCCAGTGCCGTGCGCATTGATGTAGTCGACCGCAGCGGGCGCAAGGCCCGCATCCTGCAGCGCGAGCCGCATGGCCTCGCACAATCCCCGTCCCTCGGGCTGCGGCGCGGAGGCGTGATAGGCGTCGCAGGTGTTCCCGCGTCCGGCGAGCCAGGCACGCACGCGCGCCCCGCGGGCGTGCGCCTGTGCCTCGGATTCCAGCACCAGAACGCCTGCCCCCTCGCCCACCGACATGCCCTTGCGCTCGGCATCGAAGGGACGACAACCGTCCGGCGAGACGAGCATGAGCGAGTTGAAGCCGTTGAGCACCACGCGGTTGAGCGAGTCGACCCCGCCGGCGAGCACCACGTCCGCTTCCCCGGCCTCGATGAGGTCGCAGCCTAGGCCGAGCGCGGCGCCACCCGAGGCGCAGGCGTTGGAGACGGTGGCGCGAAAACCGCCGAGCCCGAACAGCTCGGCGACCCGGTCGGTGGAGTTGCAGCAGGCGCGGTCAGTGAGGTGGTCCGCATCGGCGCGCTCGGCGCGGTGGAGGCGCAGAAGGAATTCCTCGGTGAACAGCATGCCGCCGGTGAGGGCGCCCAACACCACTGCGCCGCGATCGGGAGCGAGGCAAGCGGCAGAAAGTCCGGCGTCTCCCCAGGCGGCGCGCGCCGCCCACACGGCGAAGTGATCGCTGCGCGAGCCGCCGGGCAGGCCGCTGCGCGCGGCGGGGTCGCCGGTAACCTCGCCCACCGGAAGCTTGCCGCAGCGCTGGGATTCGAAGAGAGAGAGGGCGCGCAAACCGCTGCGCCCTTGGGCGATTGCCTCCCAGGTCTCGTCCAGCGTCCAGCCGGCTGCGGACACTATGCCCATGCCGGTGACCACGACCCGCGGCCGTGCGCTCATTTGGGCGCAGCCTGGCGCTCGCGCACGAAGTCGGCAAGCGAGTGCACGCTGGCAAAGATCTCGCGGTAGCGGCCGCTATCCCCGGCAGTGATCTCGACGTTGAAGTGGAGGGAGAGCATGGCCGCGATCTCCAAGACGTCGACCGAGTCGAGGCCCAGTCCACCGGCAAAAAGCGGCGTGTTGTCGTCGATCGCCGCGACCGCAATCTTGAGCCCGAGAGCTTCTACTAGCCTCTCTTTGATCTGCTGCTCGAGGGTTGCCATGCCGGCAGGCTAGCATGGGTCGCCAGCGGAAAACACCTCGCCATCGGCGATCCGCTAGTGGAGCCTTGATTCGCCTGCGCTCAGACTGTGGCGCTGTCCCGGCGATCGCTGGCCGCGCGTGAGTGCGCTGGCCGCGACAACCGATCCGAAGTGAGCAGCACCGGGCCGGGGGTGCAATCGGGCATGGCGACAACCAGGGGCGCGGCTACCAGAGAAACTGTGCCCTCCGGACGCTGCCAGAAGCGACGCAGGGACTGGCCCAGCCAGGCCTGCCAGGCCGACACGGTCCCGACGTAGCCAAAGCCAAACAGGAAGAGCAGCAAGAAGGGCACCGATATGTAGTGGCCGTGCTCGATGGCAACCTCGACCGCGACCATGAAGTACCCTGCCATCAGCAGCTCGGCGGCTGGGGTCAACGACCGGGCGGCGCGGTAGCGCTTGCCCGACCAGCTTTCCAACTTGCCCCGGATGCCGTGCTTAGGGGTGCGCACAAACTCGGTCTCGCGTCCCAGCATGGCCTCGATAACTGCGCGCGTCTGGTTCACGCACAGCCCGATCCCGAGCGAGAGAACCAGGGGCAAGCGGCGCAGCGTGCTCCACGGCGT
>PMJO01000279.1 GCA_003158455.1 Myxococcales bacterium
CTTCACGATGCCGATGAGCAGGATCACGCCAATGAGCGCGATGATGCTGAATTCCGTGTGCATGAGCATAAGGGCCAGCAAGGCGCCCACGCCCGCCGAAGGCAGCGTGGACAGAATCGTGACCGGGTGAATCAGGCTTTCGTACAGCACACCAAGCACAATGTACACGGCCAGTAGCGCGGCCAAGATCAGGACGGGCTGGTTCGAGAGCGAATCGACGAAGGCCTTGGCCGTGCCTTGCGGAGACGCGACCACTCCCGCAGGCAAGCCAATGCGTGCTTCAGCATGGTGAATCGCATCGAGTGCCTGACTTAGCGATTTTTCCGGCGCCAGATTGAACGACAAGGTGACCGCCGGAAACTGGCCCTGGTGGCTGATCGACAACGAGGTGCGCGATGGTTTCCAGTGCGCGAACGTGGAGAGTGGAACTACGGCCCCGCCGAGTGAGCGCACGTACATGTTGTCGAGCGCGGCTGGCTGTCCCGCCACGCCGGGCTTGGTTTCCAGCACCACGCGATACTGGTTGAGCTGCGTGTACATGGTCGCCACCTGGCGCTGACCAAAAGCGTCGTAGAGAGTGCCGTCCACCGCCTGCAGCGACACGCCCAGCCTGGACGCGAGGTCGCGATCCACTTCCAGATTGAGTTGCAGGGCATTGGTCTGCTGATCGCTGGCCACGTCCCGCAGCTCGGGCAGGGTCTTCAGCGTGTCGAACACGCGCGGCGCCCACTGGTTCAGCTCGTCCAGATTCGCATCCTGCAAGGTGTACTGGTACTGGGTACGCGCGCCCCGCCCACCCATGCGAACATCCTGCACCGACTGCAAGAACAGGGTGATGCCCGGGATCTGCGCTAGCTTGGGGCGCAGTTCGGCGATGACCTGATCGGAGGTCTGACTGCGCTGCCCGACGGGCTTGAGCTGGATGAAAATGTTGCCGGTGTTGCCCGAGGACCCGCTGCCACCGATGAAGGTCACCATATCCGACACCGCCGGATGGGCCCGTACCACTTTGTTGACCGCCTCCGCGCGATCACGCATGGCCGGGAAGGACACGTCCTGCGGCGCCTCGGCCACGCCGGCGAGCTGGCCGGTATCCTGCTGCGGGAACAGTCCCTTGGGCACCGACTTGTAGAGAAACACGGTGAGCGCGGCCGCCCCGATGGTGATGAGTAGCATTAGGTGGTGGTGGCGCAGCACCCAACCCAACCCCCGCCGGTAGCCACCCAGCATGCCGCTGAAGAGCCCCTCGGTCACCCGGAAGGCAAGGCCGCGCGCCTGTCCGGCTTGCGGACGCAACAGGCGCGAGGTCATCATGGGCGTGAGGGTGAGCGAGATGATCGCCGAGATGGCGATGGACACCGCCAGGGTCACGGCAAATTCGCGGAACAGGCGGCCCACGATGCCGCCCATCACCAGAATGGGAATGAAAACCGCCAGCAGCGACACCGTGATGGAAACGATGGTGAACCCGATCTGGCGCGCCCCCTTCAGTGCTGCCTGCAGCGGTTTCTCGCCCGCCTCGACGAAGCGCGAGACGTTCTCGGTGACCACGATGGCATCGTCGACCACAAAGCCGGTGGCGATGGTGAGCGCCATCAGCGACAGGTTGTTCAGGCTGTAGCCGAGCAGGTACATGGCGGCAAAGGTGCCCACCAGCGAAAGCGGAACCACCACGCTGGGGATCAGGGTGGCGCGCAGGTTGCGCAAGAACGCGAAAACAACCAGGACGACCAGAAAAACGCTGATCAACAAAGTGCGTTCCACGTCGCGCACCGATGCGCGGATAGTACCGGCGCGGTCCACCGCCACCTGGATGTCGATGCTGGGCGAAACCGACTGCGCCAAACTGGGCAGCATGCGCTTGATGCGGTCGATGACCTCGATGATGTTGGCACCCGGCTGACGACGAACCAGCAGCGACACCGAGCGGATGCCGTTGGTCCAGGCCGCCACCCGATTGTCCTCCACGTCGTCGATCACCCGCGCCACGTCGCCCAGGCGCACGGCCGCGTTGCCCTGGTAGCTGATGACCAGATCGCGGTAGCTCTTCGCCCCCATAAGCTGATCGTTGGCCGCGATGGTCTGGCTCTGGCGCGCCCCCGCCAACGCGCCCTTGGGTTGATCGACGGTGGCCTGGCTGAGCACGGTGCGCACGTCCTCCATGCCCAGACCCAGGCCGGCGAGCACAGCCGGATCGACCTGCACGCGCACGGCAGGGTTCTGGCCGCCGCCCACGAAGACCTGGCCCACGCCCTGCACCTGGGCGATTTTTTGCGCCAGGATGGTGTTGGCGGCGTCGTAGACCTGGGCCAGGCGCAGTGTCTTCGAGGTCAACGAGAGAATGAGGATGGGCGCGTCGGCAGGGTTGACCTTGCGGAAGTTGGGACGCGTGGGCAGATTCGGCGGCAGATCGCCCGCCGCCGCGTTGATGGCGGCCTGCACGTCGCGCGCGGCCGAGTCCACGTCGCGGTCCAAATCGAATTGCAAGGTCAAGCTGACCGAGCCCAACGAGCTAACCGAGGTGATCTCGGTCAGGCCGGCAATCCGACCGAAGCGACGTTCGAGCGGGGTGGCCACCGCCGAGGCCATGGTTTCGGGGCTGGCTCCCGGCAGAGCCGAGTTGACGTTGATGGTGGGGTAGTCGACCCGTGGCAGGGGCGCCACCGGAAGCTGGGTGTACGCGGCGGCGCCCACGAGAAGCAGGGCCGCGGCCAGCAATGAAGTCGCCACCGGCCGCCTGATGAAGGGTTCGGAAATGTTCACGGCGCGCTGTCTGGCACCGCCGCGACAGCCCGAGCCCGACCGGGACGCAGCAGGCGAGCCAGCCTATCCATGTACAAATAGATGACCGGCGTAGTGTAAAGGGTCAGCAATTGCGAGATAAGCAGGCCCCCCACGATCGAGATGCCGAGCGGGCGCCGCAATTCCGAGCCCGTGCCACTGCCCAGGGCCAACGGCAGCCCGCCCAAGAGCGCGGCCATGGTGGTCATCATNNCTTCTTCACGATGCCGATGAGCAAGACGATGCCGATGAGGGCGATGATGCTGAATTCGGTCCGGCACAACATCAGGGCCAGAAACGCACCCACGCCTGCCGAAGGCAGGGTAGAGAGAATCGTCACCGGGTGGATGTAGCTCTCATAGAGCACGCCGAGCACAATGTAGACCGTGAGCAAGGCTGCCAGGATGAGGAACGGCTCGCTGGCCAGCGCGCTCTTGAATTCCTGCGCGGTGCCCACAAAGTTGGCGCGCACGGTGGCCGGCATGCCGATCTCGCGCTCGGCCGCGTGGATGGCGTCCACCGCGTCGCCCAGCGCCAACCCCGGCGCCACGTTGAACGAGATGGTCACCGCCGGGAACTGCCCTTGGTGAGTGACGGCCAAGGGCGTGCGCGCCGGCTCGAAGTGCGTGAACGCGCTCAAGCGCACCTGATCGCCGGTCTGCGCGCGCACGTAGATGTTCTCCAACGCCGCTGTGTTGTTCTGAAATTCCGGCTTGACCTCCAAGATGACCCGGTACTGGTTCAGTTGCGTGAAGATGGTCGATACCTGACGCTGGCCAAAGGCATCGTAGAGCACGTCATCGATCGCCTGAGGCAAGATGCCGAAGCGCGAGGCGGTGTCGCGATCGACGGTGAGCTGCAGTTGCAAACCCGAGCTCTGCTGATCGCTGGTCACGTCGCGCAGTTCGGGTAGGCCCTGCAGCCGGGCCAGCACCCGCGGCGCCCATTCGCCAAGCTGGACGGAATCCGCATCTTCCAGGGTGAACTGAAACTGGGTGCGACTGACCCGGCTGTCGATCTGCAAATCCTGCACCGGCTGGAAGAACGCCGCCACGCCCTCCACACTCTGGGCGCGCTGCTTGAGTCGCTGCAACACCTGGTCGCCACTGGAAGTGCGCGCACGGCGCGGCTGCAGGGTGATGGTCAAGCGGCCGGTGTTGGGCGTGGGATTGGTGCCGTCGGCCCCGATGAAGGACACCACTGACGCCACGTCCGGATCGGTGCGTACAGCATCAGCCAAAGCCCGTTGGCGCGACATCATGCTGGCGAAAGACACGTCGGCCGGCGCCTCGCTCACGCCCACGATCATGCCGGTGTCCTGTTGCGGGAAGAAACCCTTGGGAACGACAAGCGCCAGCGCAACGGTTAGGGCCAGCGTGGCCACGGTCACCGCCAGGGTCGTCGGCTGGTGGCGCATCACCCAGCCCAGGCTGCGCTGGTATACCGACATCATGGCGGAAAAGCCGCGCTCGAACTGACGGGCCAGCCATCCCGGCTGCTCGTGCGCACGCAGCAGGAAGGCGCACATCATGGCGGTCAGGGTCAGCGACAGCACGGCCGAGACGCCGATGGCGATGCTGAGCGTGACCGCAAATTCGCGGAACAGCCGGCCAATGATGCCGCCCATGAAGAGCAGCGGAATCAACACCGCAACCAGCGACACAGTCAGCGACACAATGGTAAAGCCAATCTGCTTGGCGCCTTTCAGCGCCGCTTCGAAGGGCGGCTCGCCCTGCTCCACGTAGCGGGAGATGTTCTCGATCATCACGATCGCNNCGCGTCGTCGACCACGAAACCGGTTGAGATGGTGAGCGCCATCAGCGACAGGTTGTTCAGGCTGTAATGGCACAGGTACATGATGCCGAAGGTGCCCACCAGCGAGAGCGGCACGGCCACTCCGGGAATGATGGTTGCGCGCAAACTGCGCAGGAACAAGTAGATAACCGCCACCACCAGTACCACGCTGAGCGCCAGGGTGAACTGCACGTCGTCGACCGAGGCGCGCACGGTTTCTGTACGATCGCTCACCACGTTCACGTCCACGCCCTGGGGCAAGGCGGTGTACAGGCGTGGCAGCAGCGCCTTCACTCGATCGGCCACCTCGATGACGTTGGCCCCGGGCTGGCGGCGCACGCTGACGATGATGGCGCGTTTCCCGTCGGACCAGCCCGCCAGCTCGTCGTTCTCCACCCCGTCGATGACGTTGGCCACTTCCTGCAGGCGAATGGGCGCGCCGTTGTTGTAGGCCAGAATGAGCGGACGAAAGCTGGACGCGCGCGCGAGTTGATCGTTGGTGGCCAGGGTGTAGTTCTGGCGAGGACCGTCCAGGTTGCCCTTGGGCTGATTGACGTTGGCGGCGACCAGAATTTTTCGCACGTCGTCCAGGCTGAGCCCCGCGCCGGCCAATGCCGCGGGATCCACCTGCACACGCACCGCAGGCTTCTGCCCGCCATTGATAGTGACCAATCCCACCCCGGCCACCTGCGCGATCTTCTGCGCCAAAATGGAATCCGCCACGTCGTCGACCTGATCGAGCGGCAGGGTGTCCGAACTGATGCTCAGGGTGAGGATGGGCGAGTCGGCCGGGTTGCTCTTGCTGTAGGTGGGCGGCGCCGGCAGCGAGGTGGGCAGCAAGTTCGACGCCGCGTTGATCGCGGCCTGAACGTCTTGCTCGGCCGCGTCGATGTCGCGGTTCAGATCGAACTGCAGCGTGATTTGGGAATTGCCGAAACTGGAAACCGATGTCATCTGGCCCAGCGACGGCATCTGGCCGAACTGTCGTTCGAGCGGGGTAGTCACCGACGAGGCCATGGTCTCGGCGCTGGCCCCGGGCAACGCGGTCGACACCACGATAGTGGGATAGTCCACCTGGGGCAGCGCCGACACGGGCAACTGGCGATAACCAAGCAGGCCGGACAGCAACAACCCGACGGTCAACAAGGAGGTCGCCACCGGACGCCGGATGAACGGCTCGGATACGCTCATTTGTTGTCGCCGCGACCCCTGCCGCCGCCTGGCTTGCCCGCGCCGCCCCCGCTCCCACTGCCGGAGGAGCCCGACTCGCGCACCGACACCTTGCTGCCTGGGCGAAGCTGGTTCTGTCCGTCAGCAACCACCACTTCGCCCTCGCTTAGGCCCTTGTCGACGATGGCCAGATCGCTTGCCGGCGAGACCGCCTCCACCGGCCGCGCGCTGACCGTCTGGTCGGCGCCGATGACATAGACGAATGTGCCGTCGGGGCCGCGCTGCAAGGTCGAGGCGGGTACCACCAGCGCACCCTTGTGCGTGGTGAGGAGCAGGCGGGCCTTGACGAACTGGTTGGGCCATNNTTGTCGATGAGTTCGAGTTCGCCCTTGCCCAGCGCGGTTGCACCATCGCGGCCGTACACCTCCACGCCGAGCTTGCCGTGCGCCATTTGGTCGCTGATGCGCGGCAGTTCGTCCTGCGGCAGATTGAAGATCACGGCCACCGGATCGAGCTGGGTGACCACCACGATCCCGCCCGGATCAGTGGCATGTACCACGTTCCCCGGATCGACCAGGCGCACGCCGGTGACCCCGTCCACCGGCGAGGTGATGCGGGCGTAGTCGAGATTCAGCCGCGCGCTTTCGATGGCCGCCTGGTCGATGCGAACCGCCCCTTCGGTCTGACCTGCCACCGCCTGATCGGAATCGAGCTGCTGCTGGGCGATGAGCTTCTTGCCCACCAGCTCCTTGTCGCGCTTCACCATCAGATTCGCGTTCTCTAGCTGAGCCCGGTCGCGCGCCAGTGCGCCCTCGCCCTGATGCAGTTGAACCTGAAATGGCCGCGGATCGATCTGGGCCAGCACCTCGCCCTTGCGCACCGCCTGACCTTCGCTGAACAGAACCTGGACCAGCCGGCCGTCCACCAAGGACCGCACTGTCACCGTCTTGTACGCCACCACGTTGCCGATACCTTCCAGGTACACCGGCACGTCGCGCCGGACCACAGTGGCGGGCAGCACTGGTACCGGCCGCGCTACCCGCGGCTCGGCCGCTGCGCCTGACTTGCTTGCACTACACGCCACCACCGCGCCCAGGATCGCAAGCAAAGCCCCCGACGCCGCCCAAGACTTGCCGGACTGACGGGGGCTAGGTGGCCCGAAGATAGATGGTGCGTCCAAGGGAATCTGCGGCTTTCTCCGATCAGCACCTCGACCAGGAGGGCCAACCGGCCAATTTCCCTCGCAAGCTACCCGACGCACCCCGTTTGTCAACGGACGGGCATGCCATGCAAGAGCGCTAGCCGCCAACCTTTTGCAACGCGTTCTGGATCACCTGGACCAAGTCGATCGGCTGCTGGCTTGCAGTCGCGGATGAAAGCCCAGTCGTGCTTGCGGTCTGCGCATCGTAGCTCTGCACGTGATGATGATGGTGGTGGCCACCTGCCCCCGGTTGTGCTTTGGGCTGGAAATCGGGCATTTGTCCGGTTTGCGCCGCCTGATCAAACTTGCCGGCTAGCATGTTCAGAGCTGACGCCTGTGACCCGCTCGCGCTCTGCGCATCGGTCTTGAGGGTACTGGCGATTTCCGCCATTACCGCCTTGAACTTGGTGGGATCGCTTTGCTGAAGCTGCTGAAGCTGGCTCATCAAGCTTGCCAGCGACGAGATATCACTTGAATCCGTGGCTACACCGTCGGCGCCCGCGTTGCCGGCGGTTTGGCTCTTGAGTAGCTGAGAAAGCGCGCTGGTACCGTTGATGCCGCTGATATCCATGAGGGTCTCCTTTGTTCTGGTTCTTGGATATCGGCCGCTCTTCAGTCAGAGTTGAACCAACTTCTATCTGAACCGATGGCGCCACTGTGCGTGTTGCTGGAGTGTTGCAGTCACGTAAAGTTATGTGAAGCAGCCGACGGATTTCGACTGCTAGCCCGTGTGGTCCGCCACCGACTACCCAACCGGGTCAGCGGTGTCCGCCGCCGTGACCGCCGCCGAAACCACCATGACCGCCGGAGCCGCCATGCGAGCCGCCGCCGCCAACCCCGCCGTGGAATCCCCCAGCGCTACCGCCGCGATAGCCGCTGAATGAGTGAGCAGCGCTGCCACCGCTGCCGCGATAGCCGCCGCCAACGCTCCCGTGATAGCCGCCGAAAGCGCCGCCGCGATAGCCACCAACTGCGCCGCCGCGGTAGCCAGCGTGATAATAGCCGCCCGCACCCCGATAACCACCGTAGCCGGCACGATAGCCGCCAGCATAGCCACCGTGGTATCCGCCCCATCCATACCCGGCCCGGTAGAGGCCGCGATACCAACCGAAGCCGAGCGGACCGCGCAAACCAAAGTACGGATAGGCCCCCCAGCCCCAGATCCAGGGCGCATTAAGCCACATCCATCCGTAACTGGGGTAGTAAACGTATGCATAGGGAGAGGCATCGTAGTACGCGCCTTCGTAGGTGTACTGGTCTCCGTAGGGCATCCAAATCCAGCCATACTGGTCCGTGTACACCCACTGTCCCCCGCCCACGGCCTGCGTGGCCCCAGCGGGTTGCTGAGGCTGAGGCTGCGCCTGGCCCTGGGCCTGAACCGGCGGTGCCGGCGGCTGTTGTGGCGGGGCAGGAGGCTGCATGTCTGGCGCCGGCGTGGGCGGCTGCACGGCCTGTGGCGCAGCACCCGAGCCCTGGCTCGTCGAAACCGCGACGGCGCTCACGTCCTGGGCGCGAGCAACGCCCAACCCCAAGAGCAGGAAACAAATAGACGCGGCTAGCTTGGTCTTCATGGCAGCACCCCAAGATTGGACGGTCGTATGCCTACTCTTGTTCTACAGCATATCCCACGATAGTCGATGAAGTCGCTATCTCGCGGCGGGCAAGCAGCCCTTGCTGACGCGGATCATCTGCTCCATGACTGACGCGTGCCTACCCTCCTGCCGCTGCGCCAGAGCCGCGCCGCTCCGGGGCGGGAACGGTCCGCCCGAAACTGCGGAACGGACCAACCATTCCGTTTCAGCTGCGTTGGCGACGAATTCATTCTGGAACGAGTGCAGGAAGCAGGTTTCGGCCTCCACGGCATCGATGTCAGGGCCCGGACCGTGCCATCGGGAAGTTCGTCGCGATCACTCACCGAATAGCGATGGTCAGGCTGCCATGCCAACAGCCCGGAACCACGAACTGGCGCGGGGAGACAGTCGTCCCCGGAGGCGTCATCTAGCAGCCCACGCTTCCCATTCGGTTCAGGTTTCCTGTTAGCCCAACAGGGTGGTATCGTTAGACGCGGCCTTCTTGCGCTGCAGGCGAATGACCATGGTTCAATCTTTGAATAGCTGCCGACTAGAATCAGGATTGCGTCAGACCGTGCGCGTGACCTGGAACGCAGCGCGCTGGTTTCTGCTCTGGGCGGGAATGCTTCTCGCGCTGTGGAGCTGCAATTCCCATCCCTTGTCGACTGGCCCCACGGGCCAACCCTGGGTTTTCACCCCCCCCGACGCGAGCACGGCCTCAGGCGGAACCACTAGTACTACGACGACCGCCTCGACGACCCCCGTGAAAAACCCGTTCGGCTCGGGTGGCGTGGCCGCGAAGGGCGGAATGGTGGATACGGGAGGGATCGAAGCCACGGGCGGCGTCACCGGAGGTGCCACGACGGTCGCCACGTCGAGTTCGACCGGGGGCCATGCCGTTCCCGACGCCGCCGCGCCGCCGCCGGACCTGCCGCCGGACGTGTCCAACGAAACCTTCTCCTGTCCGGTCGGCGAGGTCCGCATGCACGTGCGTGACATCTGGTCGAGCAAGATGAATCCGACCATGAACACGATGTCTGCCCCGCCGTTGTCGGTTATCGTCATCAACCCGACCGGCAATTACGTTCAGTATGGCGCGCGCCAGGACACCGCGAACTGCTCTTGGTACTCGGTCTGCATCCCCAAGACCATCGCCACCATCCAGATCAAACCGGTCGGTCCTGATGGCTGCCCGAGCGGAAACCCGTCGGGGGTTTTTGACATTTCGAAACTGGCTCCCACCAACCCAGACATCTGGCTCGACTACACCGGCCCATCCAGCACCCTGGCTGCCGATTACAGCGCCTATCCCAACGCCACCGTCGGCAACCAGCATTTCCGTCTCACCAGCGACCAGACCGTGGTCGCATCTGAAGCGTGCCCGCAGGGGCAGCCCGATCAATCTGTCCCCAGCGGCTACATCAAGGTTCACTTCCGCTGGCCTTGGGGCGATCCGCAGCAGACGGGATTCCCGGGCTCGGCCTGTGGCAAGAGCAAGCTCGGCTACGACACGCCGCCCTACCCCAGCAGCTTGAAAGTCACCGGAGTCGGCTGCGAGATGCAGGCCTTGCTCGAATACCAGGACAGCAATTGCCCCTGGTACTTCGTGCTCATCCCAACTAGTAGTTGGACGAAGACCGCCGCGAACCCGGTGAACATCACCTTCCGCTACCCCGATGACAGCGTGGGTTTGTGGACGCCGAATCTGCCCCTCCCCGTCCTCCCTGCGGGCGTCAACGAATACTGGATCGGCTATGCGGGCGCGCCAGACAACACGGCGGCGTCTATTCCCCAGTGCATGGACTGGTCGCAAGATCCCCTTTCCTTCTTCTTCTACACGCAGAACCCCGGTCCTGGGTATGCCCACTGCGGTGGATCCACCGGACCGGTCGATCCGTGCCGGCCTCCCGTTCCGAGCAACTTCCACACCGTCCACTTCCGCTACATCTGGGCTGGACAGACGACCTTCACTTTCTTCCCCAAGCCCGCGCTCATGCCCAAGTGGATGGAAATGGAAGTGAGCAGCAACAAGGTCATCTGCTTCCGCGAGGCCGATCGTCCATGGTTCAATTGTCCGGTTCCCGACAAATTCTTTGTCGCGGGGGCCACCTGGCGGGCGGTAGACAAGACCCACAACCCCGAGTGGAACACCGTCGCACCGCGCCCCTTCCCCGACACACCCAATGAATACTGGCTGCGCTGGGACTACGGCAAACCCGACATCCCTTCTACTAGCCGTTTCAAGTTCTTCACCTATTATCCGGACGGAGACGGCGGCGATTGGTCCGCCACGGGCAACTGGAACGACAGCGCCTGCGCGCCCAAACCGCCGGTCACGCCCATCACCGTGGGATTCGGAAACGGGGCTTGGTTCCCCTACGCCAGCACCAACTACGTCTATCCCAATGGAGGATCGCTCGCCTACGTCTATCCCGAGGTAGCGAAGGTGCAAGAGCTGCTGAATACCTTCGTGTTCCAGCGGTACTTGATCTTTCGAGACAACTACGTCACGACCACGGATACGGTGTGCGGCGCAGGCACGGCGCGCATCAAGACCGACCCGCCCAAGACCGTGAGCGAGGGCCAGGGCTATGGCATGGCTATCGCGGCCGCTATCGGCGACCAACCAACCTTCGATGCCTTGTGGAATTTCGTCCGGCACTTCCTCTCGCAATCGGCCGTCAAGTACTGTGGCGGCCTCATGGGCTGGATGTGGGA
Source organism: Myxococcales bacterium (assembly GCA_003158455.1). GTDB lineage: Bacteria > Myxococcota_A > Polyangia > Fen-1088 > Fen-1088 > Fen-1137. The sequence goes on from PMJO01000279.1 coordinate 11,236, forward strand.
CGGCAGCATCACGTGTCGGCCGCTCGATTCGCCCTGCGATCCGACCAAGGAGTCTTGCAGCGGGCAGGAAGACAGCGCCTTCGATGGTGACGTCGATATCGCGATCGGGCTGGTGTTCGCAGCCCTGCAATGGCCGGACAAGTACACCAAATTCGCCACCGACTGGCTAGTCAAGATGGAGTGCGAGATCGACACCAATGCCGACGGCAAATGGAACTACCCCACCGAAGGGGACACCGGGCCCAAGAACTGCCAGGACTATCCCAACAAGCCTTGCTCCTACCAGACCGGCAACATGAATGTGAATGTGCACATGGACTACTACCCCCCGGGCTATTTCCGGGTGTTCGGCGATTTCTTGGCTGCCAAGCTGGGGAGCACGGCAACCGCGGCAAACGGACAGACCCACCATGATTTCTGGTACAAGACCGCCGAAACCGTCTACGAGATGGTTGAGCGATGCTACGATCAACCGGGGTTGCAGCCGGGATTTGTCGGGCAATCGGGCAGTTCCTTCACTACGCCTTGTTCCGAGGTTGGAGGTCCGTCTGGACCGTACGAATGGGAGCGCTTCCTCTGGCGTGTGGGCATCGACGCCGCCTGGTTTGGCGACAACACCAGCCTGCCGGAGAACGCCGCCAACTCTTCGAAACACTATCCCGGCAAGACGCGCATCCAGGCTGAAATCGACAACGTTCAGGAATACTTCAACAACTTCTACAAGAAGAACCCGCCCGAGCCCAATGCCAACCGATTCTCGACTATTTGTGACGTGCTTTCACCAAGCGGCACCGTCACGGGTTGCACTCCTGCCAATGGCCACAATTCCTACACCGTCAACACGGCCATGTGCTCGTATGTCAGCGTGTACAACGATGGCGGGGCCACCACCTCGGACATCCGGCAGGAGGCTATCGAAGAATCCGTGTCAACCACTATCGAGAACTATGCCTACTTGCAAGAACCGCTCGGCGTCTATTCCATGCTCTTCCTGTCGGGAAACTTCCCCAACCCGATGACCGTGCCGACCCAGTAGAACAACATCGCAAGCTGCGGAACACCCTCCCCACCAGCCTCTCAGGTGCGCTAGAACAGCGCGCATGGCTCGCGATCTCGTCGCTCCCGCCCTCTTCCTTGCCGCCACTCTCGGCTGTCAGCGCACGCCCGTGCCCGCGCACGCGGCGGCGCCTTCGTCGGCAGCGTCCCGAACCGCGGCCCAGCCGGCCGCACCGCGACTGGATGAGTCCGGGCCGCGCGTGGATCTGTTGGCCAACCGGGCTCTCTGGCACATCTTTCAACGGGGCCTGGTGATCCCGTTTGCCGGCGAAGGCTTTCGGAAGTACACGCAGGAATACAACAGCCCCTGGCGAGGGGTGAGCAAGCTGCAAGATCGCGCCGGTCGGCTTCTGGGCTCCACGGCAAGCAGCTTGCGCTTCCCTTGGGACGGCGAAACCGGGACAGCCACCGTGGTCGTGCGCATAAACGGTGCGGTTGGGCAGCGGCTGTCGCTGCGGCTGAACGGCAGGCCACTGAAGACTGCCGCGTTGGCCAGCGGCTGGCAAACAGTGCCTGTCAGCGTGCCGGCCGGCGTGCTTCGGGTGGGCGATAATGATCTCGGCATTGCAGTGGCGAGAAAGGGCGTGCTCGTTCACTCGCTGGAGGTGTTGGCCGGCCCGGCGCCCGAGCCAGAGAGCGCCTGGCCAGTTTCGTCCCCTGTGATCGCGGCCAACCTGGCCGGACAAGAAAGGCCCGCTCTGGCCGGATTCCGCCGCTATGTGATCCTGCTCGAGGTCCCGCGCCAGTCGTTCCTAGTACTGGAAACCGCGGCCACACAGACGCCCGCACACCTGCGCATTTCCGCGCGAGCAGAGAGTGAGCCCGCGCAGGTCCTGCTCGATGAAACCCAAGCGCCGGGGCACTGGCAACCTCATACGCTTTCCCTGGCGGCCCTGGCGGGAAAGCTGGTGGCGTTGGAATTCGCGGTGGTTGAGGGCGGCGATGGGCTGTGGGGCACGCCGCGCATCCTGCTGACTGCGGCGCCCTCGCTGCCGCACCCCAAACCGGTGCACAATTTGGTGCTCTTGATCGGCGATGCTTTGCGCGCCGACAGTCTCGCGCTCTACCACCAAACCAAGGTCCTCACCCCGCGCATCACCGAGGCCGGCCGCAAGAACGGCGTGGTCTTTCTCAACACTGAGGCCGCCTCGCCTTCATCGCCGCCCTCGCACGCCAGTATCCAGAGCGGCACCTTGCCGCGCGTGAACGGCATCCTGGGCGACAAGGCCAAGCTGAACCCGGGCACGCCCATGATCAGCGCCGTACTCGGCGGGGAAGAGATCGCCACCGGCTACTACGGCGACAATTCATTTGCCATGGGCCGACTCAAGGCCGCGTCCAAATGGACTGCGTATCATCAACCCTCGCAGGAAGGCAAAGGCGGTGGCTGCCCTACCCTGGTCAAGCTGATGCTGGGCTTTGCCGACGACCAGGTCAAAGCCGGACGCCGCTTCTTCCTGTCGTCCATAGCCTTCGAGCCGCACACCCCCTACATTTATCATCAGGGCATCACCGAACACTATGTGAAGGGCGAGTTCGACCCGGCCATCGGCAAGAGCCCGGACGGCGTCATCCTGACTGCCATCGTCAAGGGGAAGCTGCCGATGACCCCGGCGCGCTGGCAGCAACTGCGCGGGCTCTATGACGGCGAGGTCGAATACCTCGATCAGTGTTTCGGTACACTGGTCGATGGCCTGGCCACGCGGGGCCTGCGCGACGACACCGCGGTCATTTTGCTGGCAGACCACGGCGAAGGCTTTTTCGAGCACGGCAGCCTGGGCCACGCCTATGGCCACTGGTTCGAGGTCACCCAAGTGCCACTGGTGCTGTGGGTGCCAGGTCTGACTGACAAGGAGATTACCGTCGACACAACCGCCAGCCACGTCGACGTTGCGCCGACCATCCTAGATCTGCTGGGTCTTCCGCCCGAGCCGCGCATGCAGGGGCAGAGCCTGCTGCCCATGGCCCTGCGCCAGGGCCCGTGGACGCCGCGGGTGATTCCTTCGGAATATGGCCGCAGCTACTCGCTGCGCGCCGCCAATCTGCGCTACATCGTCGACTACGGCGGCAAGGAAACGCTGTACGACACGGTTACCGATCCCATCGAGAAGAGCGATGTCAAAGACCAGCGCCCCATGGCTCTGCGCTACCTGCGCGACTGCGCCGGCTTCTACCTGGCCCATCGAAGCCGCTGGCACATGGCCACTTGGGGCACGATCAACAACCACACGCCCGAATTTGCGAAAGCAACCGGGGACTAGAGCCGCCTCTCGGAATCTGTAGTAGGGTGAACAGCCGGGTGAACGGCGGCGGGGCCGGAGGCCGTGGCCGGTCGCCGAAGCCGGATTCGATGGCCGGATTCGAAACCGGAACCGGCAGCGGAATTTCAAGCGGCCGTCCTAGCTCGCTGGGCGCGCGGGCTGGAGCTTGCGGCGGATGAGTTCCAGTTCGCCCTCGGAAAAGATGTACTTCTCGCCGCAGAAATTACAGGTGATCTGGGCCTGGTTGTCTTCAAGGATCATCGCCCGCAAATCCTCTTCCCGAAGCATCTCCAGGGTGGCAGCCGCGCGCGCACGGCTACACGAGCAGGCGAACGTCACCGGCCGACAGTCAAGCGTCTGCAGGCTGTCGGACATTGGCGCCAGCAATCGGCGCGCGAGAGCATCAGCGGTCGGCGCACCCGCCGCTTCGCGCAGCACTTGACCTAGTCGCTGCTCGTCTATGCTCTGGCGAATGAATTCGACCAACGCCGCGCCTTCCGCCTGCGGCAGCGTCTGCACCAACAGGCCCGCCGATGCAACCACCCCGCCCTCGCGATCGACCAGCGTGTCGCAACGAAGAACGCTGTCGATCTGCTCGCTGGTCGACAGGTAGTTCTCAACGTCACTGTCGATCTCCCCAGTCTGTAGTGCGCTCTGACCGGCGTAGTTCTGCGCCAGGCCCAGATCGCGGATCACGCTCACCACGCCTTTGCTTCCCACAGCCTGCGCCAGTGAGATGCGGGCCGGCTCGGATGCGCCGACCCACGGAACTGCGTCGGGATGCTTCAAGTAGGCGCGCACCCGACCAGATGAGCGCGCATCCACGGTGATGCCAGCAAGCGGCCCGTCGCCCAGAATCTGCAGGGTGACCTGCTCCTCGTCCTTGGTCAGGGTGGCCAGGGTCAGCCCGGCGGTAACCGCGCGCCCCAGCGCAACCGCGGGTATGCCCCGGACGCCGTGCCGACGCGCGATCTCGCGCACCGTCTGAGTCGTGGTGGCGACAACCACGCGCGCGCGGCCGTCCTCAAGCAGGCAACGAACTATCTCGTCGTGGTCGGTCAATTCTCGGGCCCTAGCAAAGCGAATCGATCAGTCTCTTGAGGAAAAGACGATGGCCCCCGGATCTCGTTCGCGTGCCGAGGCATGCGCGCGAGCCTTTTCGATTTCCCCAAGCTCCTGGCGAATGCGCGGGAAGGCGTAGCGAATCTGGCCCTGCTCGTCGGTCTCCACGTCGCCGCCCAAGGCGACCAGAGACTTGGACAGCGCCTCGGCCGCGGCAGGCTCGGGCGCCAGCTCCTCGGCCGACGCCGCCTGGCCCTGCTTGGCCAGCACCGCTTGCAGCAGCCGCCGGCGAGCGTTGCGCCTGCGCCGGCCCGGCTCACGCGCCTGCTCGACCAGCCAGCGGCCCAGCGGAACCGCGAACAGCAACGACGAGAAGGCCAGGGGATAGTCGTGCAGCAGAAACTCCTGGCCCGGGATGGGCGTGTGCAGGCCGGCCTCGAAAGCTGGCACGATCCACAGCGGCGCCAGCAGGTTGAACCCGTTGAACAGGCTGATGGCCACGTTAGTGCCAGTACGGTTTCCGGTGAGCGGCGGCCGCGATTCCATGCGCTCCCAGGCCCGGCGAAAGGTAGGCTGGACCGACTGACCTTCACCGGCGGTCTTGCGGATCTCCTTGAACGCGTAGACCACCACGCCGTCATCCGTCACCTCGGGCTCGCCGCCGTAGTTGACCAGCAGGCGGGTCGCCTCCTCCTCGGCGCGCGCGAAATCCCATCCCATCAACATCACCAGGTCAGCCGCAGCGATGCGGCCATTCTTCTGCCGGATGTAGGCCAGGATCTCCTTCTCTTCGGCCAACCGATCCACGGGCGGCTTGGCCGGCCCGAAGACGAACTCGAAGACCTTCTTGTAAAGCGGCTTGTCCGGGAGCCGGCGCCGGGGGCGGCGGTAGGGGCCGCCGTAGTAGCTTGGACTCCAGCCCCACATCCAGAACAGCGGCCAGGTGAAGTCAATCTCACCGCCGCTGTCGCGATCGTCCGAGCTGCGCCGCGCGAACAGGACCGCGATCAGCATCGCAACGAACAACACAAAGTAGGCGACCAGCGTCGTCACGATGGAGATCTTGAAGAGAAAAGTGAACCCCCTCCACAGCGCATTTCCCAGCTTGGCCAGCTTCTCGTGCAAAGGCACCGCGTCCCGGCGGGTGAACGACGGATCGAACTGATAGATCAGCTCGCCGCTCTCGGTCGCCGCGAGATGACTGCGAAATTCCTTGAGCAACCCGGAGAGCGCATCCTCGGCGACCGGCACGGGCAGGCCGGACTTCGCGACCGCGTCAGCCTTGGTCAATTGGCCGCCCTGGCCCTTCAGGGCGTCGAGCAGAATGCGGCGTGCCTCGCGTTCGGAATACGACTTCGTTGCAAAGGTGGTATCGGCCCCCATGCTCCCTGTCATGCCTCACATTGGTGCGATCGCCAAGTGGTTCTCCGCAATCTCACCCTAGCCGCAGGGGGTCTACCTCTCGGGATCAGGCCAGGCACGCGGGTAGTTGCATGACCACTACTAGCGGCTATAGTCATCTAACTGGCATTTGCGCAGCAACATTCGGGATCCGGTGGACAAGAAGATCGCTACAGACCTGCGCCAGATGGACGCGGCAATTGCAGCCATGGCTGATGGCCTGGTGCTGTACGCGCCCGATGGAAAGATCCAGCGCATCAACCCTGCCGCCGAGAAGCTGTTGGGACTGCCCGATGACCAAGTCGATGTGCCCATCGAGCAACGCCTGCTCGGCCTGAGCCTACTCAAGGCCGACGGCAAGCCCATCGCGCCCGAGCAACAACCCGCCGCCCGTGCCTTGCGCGGCGAAGCCGTCCACCACGAAATACTGATCCTGGACGGGCCACCTCCACAGGGACGGCGTTCCGTGTCGGTCAGCGCAATCCCTATCAGAGGAACAGGTGGCAAAGTGGACGCGGTGATCGCCAGCTTGGTCGATGTCACGCGTCTGCAGCAGGTGCAGGAACAACGCGATGACCTGCTCCGCACGGTGTCGCACGATCTGGGCACGCCGCTGTCTGCCCTACTCTTGCAGGCGCAGATGCTGCACCGATCGCTCGGCCCCGGGGATCCCAACGCCAAACGCGTTGCCACCATCATTGCCAACGGCCAGCGTCTGGCCAACATGATCCGGGACCTGGTGGATTCGGCTCGTCTCGAAAGTGGCCGGATCCAGCTAGCGAAAAGACCCGTCGACGTGCAGAGCTTCATCACCGAACTGGTCGAACGGCTGGCGGGAAATCTGCCCACCGAGCGGATCCGGTTGTCTTTCGAGGCACGCTTGCCGCCCCTGCCCGTTGATCCCGACCGGCTGGAACGCATCTTGGTGAACCTGCTCAGCAATGCGCTCAAGTACTCCAATCCGCCCGATGAAGTCTTACTGCACGCAAGTTGCGCCGACGGGTTCGTTACCATGGCCATCACCGATCACGGGGTCGGCATTCCCAAGCAGGAATTGTCCCACCTGTTCGAGCGCAGCTCGCGCACCAAAGACAGCAGCCGGCAGGAAGCCCTGGGGTTGGCGCTCTACATCACCGCAATGTTGGTGCAAGCGCACGGAGGTCGAATCGAGGTCGAGAGTGAGCTTGGCCAGGGCAGCGTATTTCGCGTCCAGCTTCCCGTCGACGGGCAAGTCACCGCCCCGGCGCATTCAGCGACGCAAACGCCCGCGTGAAAAGCCAAACGCCTGCCGGATGGGCTCGACCTCGTCGGGGTAGCAAGCCAAACGCCGCGCAATCTCCACTGGATTGGCGCCGGCGGCCACGCGATTGGCGAGGGTTTCCACAATGTCCGCCCGGATGGCGCGACCTCCGAAGACCGGGAATCCCATGGCTGCGTAGCTCGCGTCGCCTACCTCGGAGCTAGGCAGCAACGACACCGCGTCCGATCTCGGTGGTTCGAGCCGAAAGCCGATCTCGGCCTGGCACAACAGAGTGCGCTCGCGCAGCGCCAAGGGTTGCAGCAGCCGGGCCGAAAACACCACATGCCGGCCCACCCGCACGCCGGCGCGACCGAACGCGCTGCGATCGCGCGGTCCCAACTCGCGCACCTGCTCGCACGCGTGCGCGACCAGCACCGTGCCCAGTCCCTGTTCAAGCTGATAGGCAAGGCCGCGCCCCGCAGGTCCCAGCTCGGCCAGCCGTTCGTCACGCAGGGGCGCCAGCAGTTGTGCCACCCAATCGCGCGTCCAGGCCAGCAGCCGTCGGTGCAGGCGCAGCCGCTGGCCCGCGCCCAGGTCATCCACGAGCAGCGTGACCTCGGGCCGCAAGCGATCCACGCCCCCTGCCAGCCGGGCAAGCGCCTGATCGCCGTCGAGAATGCGGCCCGCATCGTCGAGCCGGAAACGCGCGTGCGCCGCCTCCACCAGCCCGTCGATCCAGCGCGCGATCGCTGTGCTTGGGTCTGTGTCCTGCGCTTCGGCCAGCGGCACTACCGCGCGCAATTGCTGGCCCAGCGATCCGTCGCGCGGCCCGCGCGGGCGGGTACGCCGAGATGTGGGATCCACGAAGCGCGCCACCAACCGCTCGTGTAGAGCATCACTCAGGCGATCCTCGATGGCCCGCGCCCTTTGCTGCCATGTCCGGGCATCGTTCACCCAGCGCGCGTGGTGGGTGATGTACGTCCAGGTTCGAATGAAGGCCATGCGCGCCAGTAGGGTGTCGATGTCACCTTGGACATCGTCGAGTGGATCGACATGGCGTCGGATCCAGTCGTCGCCCAATCGCTGGCGCGGTCCCTGAANNCAAACCTCCCACAGCAGGCTCACGCCCTCGCCGTCCCGCGCGCGGGCCATCACCTCGCTGTCTTGCCGCAGCCGCGCCAAAGCGCGCGAGTCTTCCGCCGCCTCCTGCAGTTCGAGGCACGCGGCAAAGGGCCGCTGGCGCAGAGACGCCGCAAGCGCGTCCACCGAACTGGTGTCGAGATCGCGGCTGCGCCAAAGAATGCGCCTCTGGACTGGGAAGCGATGGTCTTCGATGGCACGGGTGACGGCGGCCGACAGCGGTGGCAGGGGCGCCAGCGTGGCAAAACGACCGTCGTTGTGATGCCGGCCGGCGCGGCCCGCGATCTGCGCCAACTCGGCTTCATCTAGCTCGCGTGTCTGCCGGCCGTCGAACTTGCACAACTCGGCAAACGCCACGCAATCCACATCCATATTTAGCCCCATCCCGATCGCGTCCGTGGCCACCAGGTAGTCAACTTCGCCGGCCTGGTACAGGGCCACCTGCGCGTTGCGCGCCCGCGGCGACAGGGCGCCCAGCACCACCGCAGCGCCGCCCCGGCGCACGCGCAGCCTCTCCGCCAGGCCATACACCGCACCCGCCGAGAAAGCCACCACTGCGGTGCGCGGGGGAAGGCCACGCAGCGGCATGGCGCCCGCACTGTGCAGGCGTGACAGGCGCGGTTTCCGATCGAGAACCGCGGTGGGCACCAGCCGCTCCAAGATAGGCCGTATGGTGTCGGCGCCGAGAAACCAAGTTTCCTGTCGACCACGGCGGTTCAGTAGTCGATCGGTGAATACATGTCCGCGTTCGCGATGGCCACACAACTGGATCTCGTCGATGGCGACGAAATCCACCTCGCGCTCCTCCGGCATGGCCTCAACCGTACAGACCCAGTAGCGCGGCCGCGGCGGCACCCGCTTTTCTTCCCCGGTGACCAGGGCCACCGCGCCCTCGCCCATCCGCGCGGTCACCCGGTCGTACACCTCGCGTGCCAACAGGCGCAGGGGCAAGCCGATGATCCCACTTCCGTGCTCCAGCATCCGCTCGACCGCGCGGTGGGTTTTCCCAGTGTTGGTGGGACCCAACTGGGCGGTGAGCGCACCGTTGTCACGGGGCGGATGCATGGATCAAATACTAACCAGGATCTTGCAAAGCGCGACCCAATAGGTTGCTGGCTAGCTCTTCCACACAGAGGCACAGAGGACCACAGCGATCGGATGAGAGGAGGGAATTCCGAATGCGCTGGATCCAACCCTTCCGTTTCGCATCCGGCTCTGCGTCCTCCGCGGCCTCTGTGTGAAGTAGCTAGCTTCGCTCCACGGTCGGCCAGATGCTGGCCAGCGGGTCAGCCCTGCTGAAAACTACTATGGCGCCCCTTTGGGTCCAGCGCTGCGGCCGAGGCGAGCCCGGTAGGCGAGAGCCACCTCGGCGGCGGCTCCGTCGGCCACCACCTTCCCCTGATCCAGCCAGATCAGCCGATCGCATTGCGCGACCAGGTAGTCCAAGTTGTGCGAAACGATAACCGTGGTTGCGCCTCGGCGCATGAGTTGCTGCAACCGCTCCTGGCTCTTGCGCTGAAAGAACTCGTCGCCCACGCCCAAAATCTCGTCGAGAAGCAGAATCTCCGGTTCCACCTCGGTGACCAGGGAGAAGGCCAGGCGCGCGTACATTCCGGAAGAGTAGTTCTTCACCGGGGTGTCCAAGAACTCGGCCATCTCGGCGAACTCCGCGATGCCGGCCAGGCGGGCCGTGGTTCGCGCCGGCGAAAAGCCGAGCAGCGTTCCGACCAGATAGCAGTTCTCCCGTCCGGTCATCTCGGGATGGAATCCCACACCCAGCGCCAGAAGCGGCACGACGCGCCGGTGCGCCACCAGCCGTCCCCGGTTGGGAATGATGATCTCGCCCATCACGCGCAGAAGGGTGGACTTCCCCGCGCCATTGCGGCCGATGATCCCGACCGACTGGCCCTCGCCGATGGTCAGTGATACCCCGTCCAGCGCCGCAACCACCGCCGGCCGGCGGCGGTCGAACAGGTTGGCCAGGGCTTGCTTCAGGGTATAGTGGCGCAGGTTCGTGTCGCGAAACCGAACGCTGACGTCGTGAAGTTCGAGGGCGGGCGTCATGAGGACTAGAAGTAGAAGTAGAACTTGTGACGAAGCGAGCGGTAGAGGATGGTCCCCAGCACCAGCAGGCCGACCCCACTGGCCAGGCTGACCCCCCAGTCAACCGGCAACGGCCAGACGCCGTAGTAGATAGGCTTCTGAAACAGGGCTGCCCAGTAGCATACCGGATTGACCGTCAACCAGATATGCCCAGCCCGGCCAGACAGGGTCGCCGGTTTGAAAAACACGGTGGAGGAGAACAGGGCCAGCATGAGCCCCATCTGCACGATGGGCCGGATGTCACGGAAAAATACAAAAATCACGGAAAGGCACAGGCCGGCGCCCGCCGTGATCAGTAACCACACCAGCACGCTGAGCGGCAGGATCAGCATCTGCAAATGCCAAGACGCATGGAAGATCTGCAACACCGCCAGCAAGGTGACGAAGCTGACCAGAAAGTCGGTAAGCTGCGCGCCTAGCTCACTGGCCGGGAAATAGAAATAGGGGACGCGGAACCCCCGAGTGAAAACCGCGCTCGACGCGATGGAAGCGGTCATCGCGTCGCAAGCCTGCTCGAAGAAGCGCCACGGAACCAGGCCGGCGAACAAATACACCACGAAGTCGGCGTAGTTCGACCGGTTCACGACCGAGAACACCAACCCAAGCATCACTAGATACAATGCGGGCTGTAGGATGTTCCAGGCCAAACCCAGGCATGCGCCTCGAAAACGCAGGCGAACCAGGTCCCTGGTATGGAGAAGGAGAAAGGTGCGCTGGGTCTGCAAGACTTCGGTTCCTAGTTCAAGACAGCATCGGGCCACGGCCGCCTTGACTGCAACCGTTTCCGCTTGGAGTGACAGCTTTGCGTAGCATGTCGCCTCCCCGGCGCAAGAAACCCATTGGCGAATGGCAAAAGGATCGGGCCAGTCTCTCGACGCGGTGCTGGAACAGCCAACGAGCGCGCGCCGGATGGCCGGCCTGGGTCTCAGGTGAAAACAGCACCCGCCGGATGTCTGCAAGCGTACCCGAGCGATCGGCCTCGGCGCGGTGTTGCATGTCCTGGGCCGCTTGCTGACCGATGCGGGCGCGCAGGTCCGGCTCGGCTTGCAGCCTGCGCATCCACGCAACGGCTGTCTCCATGCGCGGGTCGGCCCACAGCACCGTGGCGCGAGCCGATTCCTGCTGGTAGGCCGCGCACGCCCCCTGCACCGGAACCATGTCGTAGTCCACCAAACAAGAGTTGTCCGGGTTGGTGAAATCCATGCTGCCCGACCAGGCGGTGGCGATCACCG
>PMJO01000107.1 GCA_003158455.1 Myxococcales bacterium
CCGCCGAGGAGCGCCACCGGCATCAGCCCGCCAGCGCCGAGCGGCCGCTTTCTACGATGCCCCCTTCGTGTGCCCCCGCTATTAGGGACACCCACTAGTCATCTCCGGGGTCTGCGAATCCTGCGCACAAGGTAAGCAAACCCGGCGAGGAAGATCGGAGTTGCCAGGCCAGGGCCGGCGGGTGCGGCCCTTTCCAATGCGCAATTGCAGCCCGAACGGTGGAGTTGCGCCATGACGATGGCATCCTGGGCTTGGGCATCAGGATAGGCTCGGCCGCCGGTGCCGGGATAGCCTCCATCCCGATTCCCGCCCGAACCACCGGGGCCGCTTGCGCCACCCGAGCCGCTGCCTGAACCACCAAAGGGCCTGGACAAGGCGCCGCCATAGCCGGGAGTGCCGCCGGTGCCGATAGTGCCGCCTCGGATGGGACTGCCGCCTTGGATAGGACTGCCGCCGGTGCCATAGGTGCCGCCAAGGCTATAGCTGCCGATGCTGGTGGTGCCGCCTCGGGCAAGAGAGCCGCCGTAGCTGTAGCCGGTCGTACCGGCGATGCCATAGCCGCCGGTGCTGGTGGTGCCGCCTCGGGCAAGAGTGCCGCCGTAGCTGTAACCGGTCGTACCAGCGATGCCATAGCCACCGGTGCTGGGGGCGCCGCCTCGGGCAATAGAGCCGCCGTAGCCATAGCCGGCCGTGCCGCCGGTGCTATAGGTGCCGCCTCGGCCGCCGTAGCCGTAGCTGCCGCCGTAGCCGCTGGCGCCGCCCGTCCCGTAGCCGCAGTTGTAGTCCGGCTGGCTGCACGTGCCCATGCCGTCACAAAGCATGCAAGTGTCGCAAGTCGTTCCGTAGGGAGGGAGCGCACAGGCTCCGACTCCGTCACAACTGGCCTTGCAGACGCCGGAGCCCGGGCTACATTCCTTCTCTGGGTCGCTTCCGGCTGCGTAGGGGCGGCAGGTTCCGGCAAACCCGGCCTGGGGCTGGCTGCAGGACACGCAGGTGCCATTGCATGCGCTGTCGCAGCACACGCCGTCCACGCAGAACCCCGAGGCGCAGGTACTGGCACTGCTGCACGCCTGGCCATTGCTGGCCTTGCAATTGCCGCTACCATCACAGGCTTGTCCGATCGAACAACTGCCCGGAACCTGCGTTCCTGCCTGCGCGAGAACGCAGGCGCCTTCTTGGCCGCTCACGCTGCACGACTTGCATGGACCGGTGCAGGATGCGGATGCGCAGCATACTCCATCGACGCAGTTGCCGGATGCGCAGGCCGAAGCGGTGCTGGTGGAACAACCCTCGCCGTTGGTCAGGTTGGTCACGCCATATTCCCAGGTTTCGTCGGTCGGGTAGCCGTTCGCATTGCCGCCAAAGAGGACCACCACTCCGCGCGCACGGTCGAATGCCATAGTAAGGCCGTAGCCCGAGGAGGGTGAGTTCTTGATCTCACGCACATACCAGGTCGGGCCCTTGGCATCGAGCTCCCAGGTTTCGTGGATCCCCGTCGTCGTGCTCCAGAGGTCGCCATAGACAACTTCGCGCCGTCGGGTGGAGTCGTAAACCGCAACGTAGGGCATGCCGTAGTAGAGATAGTCGCCGGTATCGTACATGGCCCACCCCGCTGAGATTGGATCCCACTCCCAGAAGGCGCTGGGGCTGCCACTGCCGTATTGGCTGTACTGCGCGCTTTCCTCGACGAAGAGCTTCTGGCGAGCCTCATCGTAGGCGAGGATCGGATATTGACGAGGACTCGGCGAGGATGAGCTGACAATGGGAGTTCGATTGGTCCAGGTCATGCTGCTGCCGTCCCACTCCCAGACTTCGTTACGCATCGGATCCGTGTAGGCCGGCACGCCGCCGGGGGGAACAAGGTACTTGTAGTCGCTCATACCGGCGAAGAGGAGGATCTTGTTGCGGGTCGTGTCCGTGACCATGCCATGGGAATAGAGTGGGTCCGGACTTGCTGCCGGGGAGAGCTGCTTCCATTGTCGGGTGGTGCTGCTCCACTCCCAGGTGTCGCCGAAGACGGTCTGATAGTACATCCCCGTCATCTGATTGCTTTGGCCGCCGTAGAGAATCAGGGATTTCCTGACCGGGTCGTAGGCCAGGCCGGCGTCGGAGCGGGCTGGGGGCCGGACATCGGCGACGACCTGGGTCCAGGTCTTGCCATCCCACTCCCAGAGATCATCGAAGGGCTGCTGGTTGATGTCTATTCCGCCGAAGACGTAGGTCTTCCCCGTGGCTGGGTTGTATGCCAGAGCGTGATTCGAACGCGGCAGCGGTGTGTTGCTGGGGGCTGAGCGATCCTGGCAGGCATACGATGTCTCGTCGATCTCCCAAACCTCCCTGGTGCCCTGCGTGGGAGAGGGGGAAACTGGAAAGCCAGTGGATCCACCGGCGCCTGAGTAGGGGTAGTATTCCGCCATGCCGGCGATCAACTCGAGCCGTGCCTTCGCGTTGTCTGAGACGAGCGAGGCATACATGCGCGCGGATGGAATGCCAGCCTTGGTTCCGTCCAGGCGCAAAGTCCACGAGCCGCTCACGGGATCCCACTCCCACAGGTCGTTCAGGCTTCCCCCAGTCGTGATGTCCCAACCTCCAAAGACGATGGCTTTGTTGCTGCCGCCGGCGAACGCCATCGAGTGCGCGTAGCGCGGGGACGGTTTGCTCCCTTGGGTGGTTCGCTCGGTCCAAGTACCCGCGCTGGGATCCCACTCCCAGGTGTCTTGCATGGGACTACCGTCGACTCCGGCAGAGTCCTTCTCCATGCCGCCGAAGAGCACCCCCATGTTGCGGGAAGAATCCCAAACCATTCCGAGATCATGTCGGGCTGCGGGACTGGCCGTTGGTTTGAGCTGGCTCCAGGCGCGGGTCGTCGGATCCCACTCCCAGGTGTCGCCAAAAGAAACCGAAACGGCGGTGCCATCGGTCGAGGCGGAGTCGCTTCGTCCCCCACCGAACAGCAAGATCTTCCCGGTCGACTTCTCGTAGATCATGGCGTGCTGGCTGCGCGCGCTGGGGCGGCTGCCTGAGCTGGTCGTGTCCGTCCATTGTCCGCTCGCAGGATCCCACTCCCAGGTGTCTGCATAGTTGAATCCGCTGCCGGCGCGGCCGCCGAAAAGAACGATCTTGTTGCGCTTGGAATCGAAAACCATGGCCGAACCGGAACGTGCATCCGGCTGCGTGCCTGTGGTCAGGGTGCGATTGGTCCAGGCGCCCGTTGCGGGACTCCACTCCCACATCTCCTGGTTGGGAGACGACATCCCGGAAGAATAATTGTAGGTCGACCCGCCGAACATCACGGCGACCGCGCGAGTCTCGTCGAAGGTCACGGCCTGCAAGTAGCGTCCTGCCGGCAGGGTGTCGCCGCCGACTTTTTGCCAGGTCGCTACCTCGCTGGCGGGAATCTGGCCGAGTGCCTTAGGCGATGATTCGATATTCGCGGAGTTGCGGTCTTGTTCCGCGACGTTGCAAGTAGCGAGGAAGAGAAGAGCGGCGATCGCGCCATTGCGGGGTTTCATGCCTGGCCTCCTTGACTCAAAGGGCGGGTGCGAAGGGAACCCTGACACATCTGGACAGATCCGTGAATTTTATCTATTCACTCCTGGATGGGAGTGTCTGTACAGATCTGGGGTACCTGGCAGGCAAGCAAGATCTGCGCCATAGAACAGATGCGCAAAGTGCCCGAGTTGGCGATGCTTTGCGATGGAAAACTACGATTTCCCTGACACGGATGTCGTGATTCAGACCTTCGCCAGTGCCTGCTTCAAGTCGGCGATCAGGTCTTCGACGTCTTCCAGACCCAGGGCGAGCCGCACGAGATTGTCCTCGATGCCGATGGACTTGCGGTACGCCGCCGGATAGTCGAAGAACGACATCATCGACATCTGGGTGACCAGGCTCTCGGAACCGCCCAGGCTGGGTGTGATGAGGAACAGCTCCAGCGCATCCACAAATCGGCGGGTCGCCCGCTCGTCACCCTTCACCAGAAAACTGACTACGCTGCCGTGCCCGCGCATCTGCGCCCGGGCGATGCGATGGTCGGGATGCGACCTCAGTCCCGGATACCAGACCTTTTTGACTTTCGGATGGGACTGCAGCAATTGTGCAATTTCTAGCCCGGCTCGGTTGTGCTGTTCCATGCGCAGGCCGAAGGTCTTCAATCCGCGCTCCAGCAGGAAGCAGGTGAGCGGACCGGGAATGGAACCGATCATCCGTTGCAGCTTGGCGAGGTCGTCGAGCAACTTGTGCCTACCCAGCGCGACGCCGGCGAGCAAATCGTTGTGGCCGCCGAGGTACTTGGTGGCGGAATGGATGACGATGTCCACGCCCAGTTCCAGCGGACGGATGTTGAAAGGCGTGGCCAGGGTTGCGTCGATCATCGTCAGCACCTTGTGCCGGCGGGCCACCTTCACCACTGCGGGAAGGTCCAGCACGCGCAGGTAGGGGTTGGTGGGCGACTCGGTGAAGATGATGTTGGTGTTCGGGCGGATGGCCTGCTCGATGGCCGCGGCAGTGGGTTCGACCAAGCTGGTTTGCATGCCGAACTTGGCCAGCAGGTTGGTGGCGAAATCGCGCGTCTGCCGGTAGCAATCGCTGGTCAGCAGGATGTGGCCGTCCCTCTTCATGTAGGCCATGAGCGTGAGGATGACGGCGCTCATGCCGGTGGAAAAAAGGATCGCCCGTTCCGCGCCTTCGATGGCGGCAAGCTTGCGCTCGGCCTCCTGCTGGGTGGGATTGCCGTAGCGGCCGTATTCGTGTTCCCGGATGATGCGGCCCTGGCTCTTGGCCTGCATGAAATCGAACACTTCCGAGGTCGTGTCGAAGCTGTAGTTCGAAGTCTGGACGATGGGCGTGGTGACCGCGTGGTGTGCCTTGCGCCGCCGGCCCCGGCCGTGAATGGCAAGGGTGGATGGGCCCCAGTTTTGTGTGCCGTGAATCCTGCGTGTGGTTGGATGAATCCGTGTCACGACTACTTCATACGTCAACTACGTCGACATCCCAAGCGCATTACACCCATGCCAGAATTCGGAACCGGGCACCGGGCCTCAGAATGACCTGCCGCAGGCAATCCCGAGCGGGCCAATAACACAGTCGAGTGCAGTCTGGGTCTGGCCGGCAGCGGGTCCGGAATGCCAGGAGAGGATGCCGATTAGGGCCATGGTCAGGGCAGCGGCCCCGACCCCTATCGTCGTACCGATGGCAACGTTCTGCAGGGTTTTGAGACTAGATTTGTTGGTGCACTGGGAATCTAGCGGTGGATTGTTACAGGAATCGAGCTGACTTGCTCGGTTGTACCAATAGATGCCGGCGCCGACCGTCACCAGCGCGGCACCCCCGCTGGCCCACAGCCAGGCAGCCGGACCCCGATTCGACATCCGGGGCGATGGTCTTGTGACCGTCGCGACCGAGCCCGCTTCAGCGCTGGGCGAGGGCGATTCCGTGTGCGCGGCCGCCTCGGATTCAAGCGTCACCGAGAGGTTCTTGCTCTCACCACCGCGCACATCGATGGGTAGCGTGCGCGCGACCATGCCGGGCGCCCTGACTTCCAACGTGTGTTGGCCGAAGCCCAACATCAGGGTTCCATCAGATTCGAACTCCGGCGCACTACCGTCAACCAGGACGTGCGCATCCTGCGGCGAAACCGTCAGCGTATACACGTCCACGAATAGATGGCTGCGATCGAGCAGCTCCTGCGTTTGTTTGCGCTGTACGGTGGAAAGAGGCTTGTGCACATCCCGCAAAGCCGACGACAAGTTGTGCACGGCGGAGACGTAGTCGCGAAGTTCGAAAGAAGTCATGCCGATGCCACGGAAGGTCCGTGCGTTCGGGCTCATTGTGTGGGCGCGTCGAAAAAGGCTGCGCGCTTCCTCGAAATGGCGGGCATCGTATTCGGCTAGCCCATCTTCGATTGTCTTTCGGTAGGCGAGATCCTCCACATCGCCCAGCTGAGACAGTAGCTCAGCAACCCGGGAGTCGGCGCGGGCGGTTGGGATGAACGTCGCAAGAGCGAGGGCTGCAACTGCGACGGCGATGCCACGCGCAGCGGGAAGTGCTGAGAGTTGTCTTTTTTTGTGGGCATACATGGTGTGATGGGAGGTGCTAGAAATCGTCCGCGGACAGACCGCCCGCACGCGGCAGTTTGGACTTCGCGGGTGAACTGGTAGCCGCTGGTGCTAGCGGCTCCGACTTTTTCGATGAGCCAGCCGATGGTGCCGGTGGCGGGGCCAGTCCAGGAGCATCATGGTCCAAAGCACTGTGACCTGCGTGCCGACCGAGTGAACCGGTGTCCTTGGCGGCCAAACGGGAGTGACGGGAAGTGGGGGCAGCTGCCACGTCGTGCGAATGGCGCGTGGACTTGCCAGGTTGAGGCGTTGCAGACGGGCTTGGTTGGGTCGGCAATGGCGACTCTGGCAACGGAGTGGGAATCGCCGCAGTTGGTTTGGTCGCGGCTGGCACCACAGCGGGAACCGCCACAGTGGGTTTGGTCGCGGCCGGAACCTCGTTGGGAACTGCCGGCGGCGTGGAGGTACTTCTCATTGCAGAAGCAGTATTGGCGATCGGTGGTGGGGCATGGCGTAGGTTGTCAACGGCACTGCGCGCGGCGATCCACAGCACGACAATTGGCACGACCGTGCTCCCCACGCCCACGAACCAACGCCAGTGCCGAAACACGGAGCGCACTCCGTATACAGAAACCGGGGCCGTGGTCGGCCAATCGTCCAAAGGCGATGCGCCCTTCGCAGACGACTTCCGCGCGGAAAAAGCGGTCAATGCGCCTTTTTCAGGAGCCCCTGGCGCCGGAGGAGTTGTCGCTTGCAAGCCCGAATTGAATCCACGGTCAGCCTGCCCATCCATGGGAACCACCGGGATGTCCTTCTCCGTGGGCCGCGCGATGAAGAGCTGGGTGTCCTGAAACTGCCCCGATGGCTCCTGCCTGAGAATGGCCTGCACCACAGAATTCGACCTTCCCGACGAAGACTCGCGTGGAACCTGCGCGGGGACACCGGCGCTTGGCGTAAGCAAACGCGGGGCAGGGGTGGGAGGCGCCAGCTCGTCTTCAATACTGCCCAGCATCAGGTTGAGGTTCGAATAGCGATCGGCGGGCTTTTTGGCCATAGCCTTTTCGATGATGCGAACCAAGCCAGGCGGCAATTCAGGACGGAACTGCGTCGCTGGTGTTGCGGGGTCGTTCACGATGCGATGAAAGAGATCAGGTCCTGGCTGACCGGGGAAGGCCATCTCCCCGGTCAAGGCCTCGTACAGCAGGACGCCGAAGCCATACACGTCGGCACGCTCATCGATACGTGCCCAACCCAAGAGTTGCTCGGGCGACATATAGGCCGGCGTACCCATGGCAAATGCCGAGTTCGGCCCTGCCGAGTGGTCCATCACTCGCTCCACCATGACCGAGATGCCGAAATCCAACACCTTCGTGGTCACAACGCGCCCATCGGGTCCAACGCAGATGAAGATGTTCTGCGGCTTCAGATCGCGGTGGATCACGCCCTGGGCGTGGGCGGCGGCCACCCCCCGCATGGCGGGCAGTAGCACTGCCGTGGCTTCGCTGACCGTGAGAAAGCCCCGGAAGGCGATGTAGTTGCCCAGTGGCTCTCCGTCGAGCAGCTCCATCACGATACACGGCATTCCCTCATGCTCGATGACGTCGAAGACCGTCACGACGTTGGGATGGTTCACCCGGCTAGCAGCCAGGACTTCGCCTTGAAAAAGCTTCTGGGCTTCTCTCGTCCTGGCCAACGACCGCAAGATCACCTTGAGGGCGACTCGCTTGCCGGTGCGCTCATTTACTCCAGCCCACACCGCCGCCATTCCGCCCTCCCCAATCAGGCGATCAACCCTGTATCTTCCCCCCACGAGCTGGCCTGCCCGTAGGATGGCATCGACGGTGTTCTCAGGCTGGGCTTTCACTTTCCTCACTCCTCACCCTCCTAGACTCCTGGGGAGCCAACGCGCGTTGCGCGCTCCCGGAGTGGGCGCATATATGTCTTGCCATGTTACCATGGTGACAAGTACAACGCAATCGCGCAACGGGCAATCACCGCGCTCCTTACCCTGCCACCGCCGCCGTAGGACGCTGTGGGCTTCCCGAAACTCCTCGCTCCAGCGAGGACTCGTATCGAACGGCGTGGCATACTACGGCCGGCTTTCCTCCTTCTCCGTTGATGATGGATCAACCGAGCAGACGCAGGATCCGCGCTCCTAGCGAATAGTCCCAACCTGTCGAATCTAGTACCAGAAACTAGCCTAGCGGCCGGGTACGGATATTTTCAAGAGAGATCTAGGATGAGACGGGAACGAACGACCTTGGTGGGCACGCCCACCGTGATCGCGCCAGGAGCAATCTTCCTGGTGGGCGAATTTCGTTTGCCCGAGGAAGAGGTGTCTGTGCTGGCTGCGCTTTCTAGCTACGCAACCGCCCAGTTTTTTCCCGACGTGTTGCCCCGCTCGCCCCTGGTGGCCACCGTGGTTGAGCGCGCCAGGGTCCATCTTGGGGAAGCTGCCGCGGCGTTGCCTGCCGGCTCGGTGTTGCTCAGCCCGGGCAAGCCTGCGGGGGATGGGGAAGCAATCACCTTCGATACCGGACCCGCCATCGCGGTTGCCACGGCCGGCGCTGTCTTCGAGACGGCCGGACAGTCCATCAGCGAGCGACGGGATGAAATCCTGGCGGTCGCCGAGGGCGGCCATCGCGCGATTCACGATGGGATCGGCGCGGAAGGCGAGCTGGCCGCCGCGGTTCACGGCGGCCTGATCAAGGTCGTCACCCAGGCAGCCGCTGCCCCGCGTGTGGAAGCCTTGCCAGCGCCTGCGGGGCTGCATCTGGTGGTGTTTCAGACCGGGCACGACCTGTTTCCGGTTGGCTGGCTGGCGAATGTGCGCCAGCTCGCCGAGCGCGACCGCATCGCATATGCGCGGATCACCAATGAACTGCTTGAGCAGGCCAGCCTCTTCGCTGGCGAGCTATCCCGGGGCAACACCACGGCCGCCATCAGCGCAGCAGGGCGCTACGGACAAGGCATCACGCAGCTTGCGGCTGCCGCCTGGGCGCCCATGCAATCCGGGACCTTCATGCATGCGATGGACTTGGCCAAAGAGATTGGCGGCATCGCCAAGACCACCAGTCCGAGCCGCGGAGGCATGGGCGTCGCAATGTTTGCCACGCCCGAGGCTGCCAGCCTTTTTGCCCGCGCCTGCCAGCCGTCCCTGATCGCGCTCGATGTCGAATTGGAGCGTTCCGGTGTGCGATGTCTGGCGCCCGTGGCAGTCCACACACCGATGCCCACGATGGACCTCGCCTCCATTTCGTCGGACGTGACCGTGCGTGCGTCTCTCGAGGATCGCGCCACGGAGAAGAACCTGCCCGCGGCACCTCCTGCGACCCCTGCCACGCCGTGGCCGGTAGTCACGCCGGCTGAATCACCCGGCGTTGAACTCGTGCCCGAAGAAGTCGCCCGCCAACCTGAGCGCGCAGTACGCCGCAAGCGCCATCGGCTCGGCCCAGCCATCGGGGTCGTGCTCATCGCCGCTGCGCTGGTCGCGGGGTGGCTCACCAAGTCCCTTGGCCACCACGGCGCACCGCCGGCTGCGAGCACTGACCACGCGGCAGCTCTGCAAGTTCCTTCTGTCCCGTCGCCCGGAACCCAAGAAGCGACCGCTGCATCGGCCAAACCCGCGCTCGTCCCAACCTCAAGCAGGCCAGCCGTGCCGCTGGCAAGCGCGCCGCCATCTGCGAAGCCGCACGCCTCGGCCCATCACCCGCATGCGGGCAAGGCCGGCAAGGCCCAGAAGTTCGTCGCCGCCGCCCCGCCGATGCAAGCGATTGCTATCCCGAAGCCCGCAGCCCCCGCAGCCCCGCGTGGGACGCCCAAGGCATCACCGCGCGCCGGGAAACTGTCCAACGACGATTTTTGACGGCTTCAGCGCATGATTCCGGCGGAGGAGAAGGGCTAGTGGGGAGGCTGGCAAACGCCACCACTGTCGCAGGTATATCCCGCCCCCGTGTCGCACCCGGTGTTGTCCGAGGGCGTACAGCCCCCTGAAACCACGCATGCACCGCGTAGGCAAAGATAGCCAGGGTCACAATTTGGCGAGATACAACAGGTGCCTTTCACGCAGTTGCCACTCTGGCATTCGACGGAAACACCACACGTAGTGCCGTTTGGGTTCGTTGAAAGGCAGGCACCGCCCGAACAGTACTGCCCAGTGTCACACGGCACTGGCGTCTTCGCCTGGCATCCACCCAGACCATCACAAGCCAAAGTAATCACAGACGTGCCATCGCCGGAACATGTAGCCGTTCCGCATGTCTGGCCAGCGTGCGTCTGACATGACCCTCCGCCCACCGCACACGTCGCCGTGTTGCCACAAGTGGCCTCCGTGCAGGAAGTGTGGCAGCAGATGTTGCTCGTGCCGTTGCTGATGCAAACTCCGCTGCTGCACTCGCTCGGCAGCGTACAGCTGGCCCCATCGCTCTTCGTGCCCGTGCAGGCACCGTTCAAACAATACTGCCCAGTGCCACACGGCACTGGCGTCTTCGCCTGGCATCCTCCCAGACCATCACAAGCCGAAGCAATCACAGACGTGCCATCGCCGGAACATGTAGCCGTTCCGCATGTCTGGCCAGCGTGCGTCTGACATGACCCTCCGCCCACCGCACACGTCGCCGTGTTGCCACAAGTGGCCTCCGTGCAGGAAGTGTGGCAGCAGATGTTGCTCGTGCCGTTGCTGATGCAAACTCCGCTGCTGCATTCGCTCGGATGCAGACATGTCGCGCCATTCCCCTTGAGAGCCACGCAAGAAGTGCCGGAGCAATAGTACCCGGTCGCACAGTCGGAATCGACTGCGCAAGATGTCGTGCATAGGCCGCTATTGCATATATGTCCAGTGGACGCGCAATTCGTCCCCGCGGTTATACAAGTTCCACTGCCGTCGCAAAGGCCACTAGCCACGGCACCGGTGCAGGTTCCGGGACAGGTCCCGTCAGCGACGTTGGCGGGGACTTTGCTGCAGGTCCCAACCTTCCCCGCCACGTTGCACGACCAGCACGTTGCTCCGCAGGCGCTATCGCAACAATAGCCATCCACGCAGTACCCACTACCGCAGTTCCCGGGAGGTGAGCACGCTTGGCCATTGATGCTCTTACAGATCCCCCCGAAACATGCCGAACCCGCAGTCGTACAGGCCCCGTCCGTCGTCCCATCCGCCACTGCATGGCAGGTCCCCAACGACCCGGTTAGGTTGCATGAGCTGCAGTCATCGCAAGCGCTCGAGCCGCAGCACACGTTGTCCACACAATACGTACTCGCGCACTCTGTGCCAGTTGTGCACGACTGCCCGCCTATCTTCTTGCAACTCCCGCTGAAACAAGCCGAACCCGTAGCCGTACAGGCCCCGTCCGTCGTCCCATCCGCCACTGCATGGCAGGTGCCCAACGACCCAGCCACGTTGCATGAATTACATTCGGCACAGGAGATCGAGCCACAGCACCGCCCGTCCACGCAGGTCAATCCGGTGTCACAATCGGTGGTGAGCGAGCATGGATCACCTTTGGCCGACTTGTCCCCGCACTTGTGGGTGACGGTATTGCACACGACAGTTCCCGAGCAATCGTCGTTGCCGTTGCATGTATTGAGGCAGGTCGGGCTGGTGGAACTGCAGACATACGAGCCACAAGAGGATGAATCGGCGGTCGGACACGCGCCCTTGCCATCACAGGTGGCTGCAGCAGTGAGGGAACTTCCAGTGCAGCTCTGCTGGCGGCAACCGGTGCTGCTGGGCCACGGCTGGCAGGCGCCGTTCCCGTCACAGCTTCCGGCGTTGCTGCAGTCGCCCTTCGTAGGATCGCTCTTCGCATTCGCACAACGGGACTTGGGATCCGAACCGGCGCTATCTACATTGGAACAAGTTCCCGCCGGGGCGGTCTTGGTGCCCTTGCAGGTCTTGCACAGACCACCGGAAGTGGCGTCGGCGCAAGCGGTGTTGCAGCACAGGCCTTCGGTGCAGAATCCACTCTGGCACTGGTTCGCGGCAGTGCAGGCAGCGCCGTTGGCTCTCAGGCCACACGTGTTGTCCGCACAGATGTTGACCCCAGAGCAGTCCTGTGCCTGGGTTGCCGGGGTACAACTGTTCTTGCAAGCTCCTGAGGAGCAGGTGAAGGGATCGCAGGGCTTATCGGAGGGAGGGACACAGTTTCCCGCCCCGTCGCAGGTGGAGGCCGGCGTAGCCGTGGATGTGGTGGCGCAGACAGCGGCTTTGCAATTGGTCTGCTGCGGATAAAGGGCACAGGCCCCGTGCAGACACGTTCCGGTGGTGCCGCAGGTGGTGGACTGAGTCGCGGCACAAAGACCCTGTGGATCTGGGGCGTTGTCGGCAACGGCAGCACAGATCCCGGGGGTCGCGGGAAGATTGCAGGCCATGCACGCGCTCGAACAAGCGTTCTCGCAGCATACACCCTGGGCACAGAAACTCGACTGGCACTCCGTCCCCACGCTGCAGTTCGCCCCATTGGGCTTGAGTCCGCAGCTAGCGTTCGCGCAGTAATTGCCGGCCACGCATTGTGCGTCGCTGGCACAGATATCGTAGCAGGTACTTCCGTTGCACAGGAACGGGCTGCAGGCACGCGAACGTGAGGCCACACACTGGCTCGATGCATTGCAAGTAGGTGACGGCGCGTAGACCCCGGACGCGCAGCTCTCTTTGCCGCATGGGCTATCGACCGGATAGTTCTGGCAGGCCCCGTTGCCGTCGCATAGTCCGTTGGTCGAGCAGGCGGCCGCGCTCAGGTCCTTGCACGTGTTGCGCGGGTCAGCGGCGCCGATGGCCGCGTTCAAGCAACGTCCGGGCGAGCCGGGCAAGTTGCAAAGCCGGCAGGCTCCGGTGCAGCTACTTTCACAACACACGCCGTCTACGCACTGGCCCGACTGGCATCGGCTGGGATCCACGCAAGGCTGACCGATGGCCATCAGGCCGCAGGTCCCGGCGGTCACCCCATTGACGGTTTTGAGCACGCACTGGTGTCCGTCCGCGCAGTCCGTGTCGGTCGTGCATGTCTGAGTACACGCGGCGTTGGTGCAAAGGAAGGGCGAACAGTCCACAAGTCCGGATTCCCGGCAAGTGCCATGGCCGTCGCAGGTTCGGGGTGTGCTCTCTGACAGGCCCGCGCAAGAGGAAGGGCCGCATACTGCATTTTCCGGATACAGCGCGCACGAACCAAAGCCATCGCAAACGCCGCTCCTGCCGCACGTGGTGGGGTTGCTGGCAATGCACGCCGAGTCCTTCACGCCCGCAGGGAGGGGTTGGCAGATGCCGGCCTTGCCGGTCTGGCTACACGAAACACACGAGCCAGCGCACGCGACGTTGCAGCACACTCCGTCCACGCAGAAGCCCGAAGCGCACCCATCCCCGGTTGTGCAGTCCGCACCGTTGGGGCTCTTGCCGCACCTCCCGGCTACGCATTGGTGTCCGGCCGAGCACTGGGCATCGGTTGTGCACGAAGAGGCGCAACGGTGGGTGGTCGGATCGCAGGTATAGGGTGGACAAGGCTGGGAAATCGGCTGAGCGTCAGAGCAGTTGCCCTTGCCGTCGCAGGTGAGGATGCCGGTCACACTATCCGCGGCACAGGTGCCGGTCTTGCAATGGGTACCCTGCGCGAAAAGGCTACAGGCGCCCTTGCCATCGCAGGTTCCGTCCTGCCCACAGGTCGCGGGCGTAGTGGCGGCGCAGACCAAAGGATCGTTGGGGGTCACCCCCGCCGGAACCATGGCACAGGTGCCCAAGGAGCTGGGCAGATTGCAGGCCATGCAGGTCTGCCCACAGGCCGTGGTGCAACAGACCCCGTCCGCGCAGAATCCAGTGCGGCACTCCCGATCGCAGCTACAGGATTCAGCCATTCCCTTGGACTGGCTGGGCGTTTCCGGCGGGCAGGTGTGGGGAGGGGTAACGTCGGCGGCCGTGCCATCCTGCCGCCCGCCATCGCCAAGGTCGGCTTTGCCGAACTGGGCCGGCGTGCAACCAACCGCACCCAGGGCAACGCACACCAGAACGGAAGCTTGTTTCCTCATGTCTCGTCCCCCGCGTCTTGTCGATGGTCAGCTCGGGCAGTAGCCGTACTCTTTGCCCCACATCGTGCATGCAACGCCGCTCGCACAGGCCGTGGTGAGGCTGCAGACTTGCCTGCAGGTGCCCTGCACGCAGGTGTGCTTTGGCAGGCAGTCGCGTGCGGTAGTACAAGATGTTTGGCTGTCCCCGGATGAGAATTCGCATACGGTCTGGCTGTCCGGCGGTGCCGGTTGGGTCAGGTCAGGGGAAACCAGGTAGCAAGACAGGGCGCCGGGCCCCGGACAACCGCTGCCATCTATGGGATTGCAGCATGTCCCGGCGCAGGAACGGAAGATAGGGTCACAGACCCTGACGTTCGCGCCTCCCGCGAAGAGTTTGCGCTGGCCACATGTCATGCCACCGGCGCAGTCCGCCGAAACAGAACAGAGCTGGAAACAATACGCGTCGTTGGCCCCGGAGCGAGGCGGCAGACAGATGTACCCCGGGAGGCAATCATCGGTTTGTGCTGAAGTGCCGGCAGAGGCTACGATGCACGAGCCAAAAGGCTCGATCAGCTTTGCGCTGTCGGCACAGGTGGGCTGGGGCGGGGCGCCGATACCATCAGCCGCATAGGTGCACTTCCTGCTGCACCAATCGCAGCCATCACCGGTCTGGCAGACCGGATCGCAAATGCCCGTCGTCGACGGTCCAGAGCAATGCACCCCGGAGGGTGGGGGACAAGGCTCGCCCGCGTCCGGCGCCGGGCCGGAGCCGCCGGTGTCCATTGTACCGCCCGTTCCCTCGACGCCCCCGGCGCCACCTGTGCTGGGCGCAAATTGCGCCTTCGTGCAAGCAAACATCCAGACCAACAGAACGGCAAGACAGCACGACCATAGGCTTCGGGGTGGGTTTCTCATGAGTCAGTCGTCCGGTGGTACAACACCCTAGCGGGCGGCATTCTGCCACAGGATGCTTCGCAAAGCGACGAGGGTGTTGCGCGCTCCGTCCAACCCAGGCCATGGATCCGTGCAGCTTGTCCGGCACGAAATCGAGAAGGGTGCGACCGATCTCCGCCTTCAGGTCTGGTCGGTCTTCGACGACGTGCGGACTGCCTCCACATACGGCGGGTGCTCAGCCGGAGAGTTCCGGCGCCACACTGACCTGTGCGCCCACTCTGAGCGCAGGAGGAACGAGAGGTTGCTGCCGCCCCCTCCCTGGGCCGGCGGCGGATCGGCCCACACGCGGTTGATGATGAATGGTTCGTCGCAGCGTAGGCCGCCAGTGTCGAAGAAGAGGTCGACGAAGTCGTGGCGGCGGAGAATCTCGGCGAGCGCGCTGCGCTTGATCCCCGAGCCACCGTAGGGAAAGGCGAAGGGAACCCGTTTCTGGCCGCTGAGTTCGCGGACTAGACTACAAGAGGCGACGATCTCCTGCTCCATCATCTCCAAGCCTGCCCGCTGGATCGGAAGGTGGGTCCGGCCATGGCTTCCGATGGTGAATCCCTCCGCCGCGAGCTGCCGAACCTGGGCGGACGACATGAACAGGGGCCGCGTCCGAGCATAGGCGTCCGGATTTACCCCGAAGAGGGCACAAGCTCGTTCTATCTCGTCGACGCCGTCTTCCTCGAACCCGAGGAGCCACAGCGCCAGCTCGATCTGGGCGGGGCTCGCCAGCGGCGGGATGCGCGCCGTCTGCAGTCTGCGCAGAGCCAGGGTTCGGTCGCTGGCCCGCCTGGCCGCTTGCCGTGGACGATCGAGCGACAGGTCTGCGACCAGGTGCGCGGCGCGCTCGGGGTCCATACGTGCGACCTCTCTCAGGCAAAGCGAGGCGCTGGTCTCGAAGAGGCGCCGCCGGTCGTCGAGAAAACTGGTGGTGACGAAGAACACGCCCGGGACCGAGTGCTTGCGCAGGATGGGGCGGATGACGTGGAAGCACTCGGCGAAACCGTCGTCAAAGGTGAAGAGAAGCCGGCTCCGCGGCAGCGGCTGCGACCTGAGGCGATGCCCGGCGACCTCGTCGTAGCCGACAGCTCGGCGCTTGGCCCAGACCACGTCATTCTCGAACTGCCGCGTGTTCTTGTAGGAGTAGTACACCTGATGCGGCAGGTCTTCATCGCTGACGATGTGATAACAAAGGGCGATGATGTCCTTCGGGACGACGCGCTCCCAGAACCACAGGGGCATCGATCGGAGAGCCTTGCTAGCAGCGCGTTTGAGGGGGAGCATCTGATGACCTGAGCCCAGTCGACATTCCTCGGTGTAGAGAGAGAACACCATAGCATGCGAACGCCCTAGGCCCCAGAGCACCCTGTTCGCGCACAATGCGTTTGTCTGCTTTCGGCGCATGCTAGACTCGCCCCTGGGTGGAAGGAATAGCCGTTTCTCGACCCTCCGCAGGTCCTTGGGCGCCGCCCCCTTTGGCACCAGCGGCCACGCCACTTGGATTCCATTCTCGAACGCAGCGGAATGGTACGCTGTGCCCATCGCGGTTCTCGCCATTGCGAAGGATATCTTCATGCGTTTGCTGAGCCTAGTGGCCTCGGCGTCGTTCGCTTTGCCGTGGTTCGCCACGGCAAACGCGCAGGCGGCCCAGGTCACGATCGATCGGACACAGCGATTGCAGACTATCGACGGCTTTGGATTCTTCGGAGCCCACGATGTTTGGTGGGGGCAGCCCCCGAATCTGGTCAACTCCGCTTGGTTCGATGCGGTCGTTGACGATCTGGGAATCACCATTTGGCGCGACGGCCTTCCGGACTCCGCGGAAACCAGCGCGTCGCCGGACGCGGACTGGAACAAGCGGCGTCCTGTGGTGCAAGCCCTGTCAGATAGGGCCAAATCGCGCGGTGTGCCTTTGAAGGTAATCCTGAGCGTGTGGTCGCCCCCAGCGAGCATGAAGTGCGTTGTGGGGAAGCGCGGCGTGCAGGACAGCACGCCCTACCCCGGCGGGACCAAGAACGGCGGCGGACTCTGCCCGTCGAAGCGAGCCGCATACGCCGCTTGGTTGGTGGCGGGATTGAAACAATACGCCGACATCGGCGTCAACGTGTACGCGCTCAGCTTCCAGAACGAACCGCTTTTCGTCGAGCCCTACGACTCATGCGTGTACACCCCGCAAGAATATGCCGACACGTTGGCGGCGATTGGCCCCGTGATCCATGCCGCCTATCCCAACGTGAAGCTTCTTGCTTCGGAGAACATGCTCGCCATCGAGTGCGGCGGCAAGAACGGATTCAACCCCTACTGGTACACCGCCCACGTTATGAGCCGCCCAGCGGCGCTCAGCCAGGTGGGAATTTGGGCCGTCCACGGCTACTCCGACGGCGTGCTGGCCACGCCAGCTTCCAAGATGTCGACGCTTTGGTCCAGCTTTTATGCTGGCACGCAGACCACTCACCTGCCCATCTGGATGAGCGAGACGTCTGGCTACGTCGACACCATCGAGGCCGGTCCCAATGCCAAGGGACAGAACCTCCCGGGTGCGCTGGATCTGGCCCAAAGCATCTACGCCGCCCTTTTCTACGGGCATGCCTCGGCCTGGGTGTGGTGGCAAGGCAGCGAACTCGGTGCCTCGGCGCCGAGCGAGTTCGCCCTCATGAGCAGTGTCGCCAAGCGCGGGAAGAAGTACTACGTCTCGAAAAACTATTATCGCTACATCCGCCCCGGCGCGCAGATGGTGCAGACATCGAGCGACGACAGTGAGGTGCTGGTCGCTGCCTTCGACAACAGTGTCGCGAACACGCTCACCGTCATCGCCATCAACGGCGGCCAGGTGAGCAAGTCGGTTGCCTTCACCGGCACGAACATGCCCACCCAGTTTCAAGCCTATCGTACCTCGGCCACCGAGGACTGCGCCTCGGTTGGGCCGATGGCATCCGTGACGATTTTTCTGCCCGCGCGCAGTATCACGAGCCTAGTTTTCGGCGACGTTCTGACGGATCCAGCCGTTCCAGATGCCCGGGCGGCGGGCTCCGTGGGCTCTGGCGGAATCCTCGCCACCATCGGGGGAGCGAACCGAGGCAACGGTGGCGGCAGCGGACAAACCACCGGCAAGCGGAAACCTTCTGGCTGTGGCTGCGGCTTGGCCGACCCCTCGCAATACGAGGGACTTTGGTACGCTATTCTCTTGGCTCTTTTCCGAGTGCGCCGGCCCATTCGCGGTGTTGGCCGAAACTGCCGGCGCTGGGTTCCGGATGTTTTTCGGCAAACGTCGACAAGATTACTTCTTCGACGTCCGATTCCACAGGACGCGCAGGGCGGTGCCCATGGGGAGACCGATAGGGCAGTCGACCGCGCAGGCGACGACCGATGCCCTATCCCGCTGCCACAGGCGCGCTCAGAGGAACGGATCTCGGCTCAGCGGGCATCGACCGGTGAGCTTTGCGGGCAGCGTGTTTGAAGAAGCTCATCTGACTCCTACTCGCGTAGCATGACCAGCTCGGAATAGAGGCCGTCGATGGCCATCGGCGTGATGTCCGGCCGCGACGGCCGGAAAATCCGTGTCCTCTCCAGTCGCAGTGCGTGTGGCCCCCGGCGCCCCTCGGCGAACCGTCTGTCGACCACCAACCCCACAGCGCCCAGAGCATAGAAGAGCACGGCATGGGCAAGGAAGCGGTTCTGCCAAAAGAACTCACGGTCGCCGATGTAGAGCAGCTCTGCCACGGGCAGGTGCTTCCGCCGGTCGGTCCGTGCCACCAAGTAGCACTGCGTATCTTTTCGCCGCAGGAGCACGCCCACCGCCCGCGAGCCGGCATGGTCTCGGTGGATGGCAAGCTCCTCGTCGCGCAGCTCCTGGTCGAGTACGTCGCGGGAGATCGCGATCGACCCGGCCAGGGATCGTAGCGCCTCAATGGGGTGCGGCAGGGGCAGCAATAGCATCTGCTCGGTTTCGAACGTCCTGAAGCCCAGCCGGGCAAAGACGGCGCAGCTCATCGGAGAGGGGGTAAAGCCCACGATGGTGTAGCCGTCCATCTCGGCCAATACCGGCCTCGTAAGTAGGATGCTCGCGTTTGGATACCCCCTGTCCACAATCCAGGTGGAGAGGTTGCAGACCCGCTCGACGCGGCCGCCCCACGTCCGCTTGGAGAGGATGGTGCCCAGAAACCCGATGGCTTTACCATCGGAGTACACAGCGTAGCCGCGGCGCGGCTCGTCGGTCCACGGGTAGGTGAACAGCATCCGACGCCAGTCCTCCTTGGACGTGCGACGGTTCCGGAAGCCGACGAGCAGGGGGTACACGTCCTCGAATGCGTCGACGCCCACCGGGCGAAGCTCGATCACCTCGACCTCCTTTGAGGCTGCCAGGCGGAAGGACACCCTCGGCCCGGGCGTCCGCCAGATCTAGTTACTTTGCGTGGCAGGAAGAGGCCCGCTTCTCTCATGCCGCATCCCGCTTCCGTCTGTCCGACATTCACATTGCATTCCGGACCATATTCCGGCCCCGGTAGAGTCCAAGGAACTCGCCCTTGTAGAGCCCCCAAAGACAGCACCGTGTATGAATTCGGGGGATGGGTTCACTTGCTCTTGACGGCTTTCGCGGGAGTCGAGCGGTCGCTTGCTGCCGAATCGAGCAAGCTGGTGAGACGCTCGACGATGAGTGCTACGTTGGGCTCTTGCAGCATACTTGAGTGTCCGCCGACCCCATCGATGACATGCAAAGGACCTGTCGTCCGGTCGCCCCACCCGAGGAGAGGATCGGTCACCAGCTCGGCCGACGGCAAGTCAGAATCCGCACCCTCCCGAGCTTTGACCAGTACGATTGGCACCCCTACGCGTGCGGGATTGTACAAGACTTGAGCTCTCAAGAGAATGTGAGGAACACTCAGGGAGGGGATCCATTGTGGCCAGACGCGATTCTTCGCGAGCACATGGTCGAGAAGGCGAAGACGAACAGCTACGGATACCGACTCAATCAGATGACGTGTCTCATATCTGACGAGATTGTCGACTTTTTGGACGACCGCCGACAGGGCCGAGTTGGACGCGGAGGTGGGCTCGGGGTCCTGTGGCATCTGGGCGTTTCTCGGCGACCACACTCGACGAAGGGCAGTGGAGAAACGCTCCCAGCGACCGACGGCCACGCGCCACCGTCGCAAGCGTGTCTTGGGCGCAACGGCGTCAAGGATGATCACGTTGTCCACCCGTTCTCCGTTTTGTTCAAGCTGCGCGGCCGCAGCAAAGGCGATGACGCCACCGGAGCACAGTCCTCCGATGGTATAGGGGCCGTGGGGCTGGCGCCGGCGCATCTGGGCGACACAGTGTTTGGCCATTTCAGGAATGGAGGCGTGCGCGAGCGGAATTCGAGGCAGGCGATTGGGAAGAATTCCGTACACCGCATACCCTGGCGGCATGCGCCTGGCGAGGGTGAGGTAGGGAATAATCTCCCCGAAACCGTCAAAGACAAAGAACAGGCACCTGGGGCCTCCGCCCTTGATCTCGACCAGGGCATCCGAGTCGGGGGGCGAGATGCCCGGCCGACTACCCAAGAGGGCGTCGATGGATTCAGCCAGTCCCGCGATGGTTGGGGAACGCAGTGCCTGCGAGAGGGGAAGCTGTGCCCCCATTTGCTTCTTGACTTCGGATACCAGCGTCACAGCCAACAAGGAGTGCCCGCCGATATCGAAGAAGTTGTCATCGATACTGATTCCGTCTCTCTTGAGGAGGTTCCTCCATATTCCGAGCAGGCACTCTTCGGTTGTCGTGCGCGGCCCGCGCGAGGGTGCCGTGGTCAGCTGCGCGTTGGGTGGGGGGAACGCCTTGCGGTCGATCTTTCCGCTCGGGGTCAGAGGGAACGCGTCCAAGCTTACGAAGTGTGAGGGCACCATGTACTCGGGCAGGGCGGCGCGAAGGAGCACGCGTATCTGGTCCACTAGGTCGGGCGGCGGGCTCTCGGCGACGAGGTAGGCGACGAGGCGCCTTTCGCTGGGGACGTCCTCGCGCGCCACCACGACGACCTGCCGGACCGCCGGGTGCCGTGCAATAGCCGCCTCGATTTCCCCGAGCTCGATCCGGTATCCTCGGATCTTCACTTGGTGATCGGTCCGGCCAAGGCACTCGATGTTACTATCGGCCTGATAGCGAGCCAGATCTCCCGTCCGATACATGCGCGCGCCCGCTTGCGAGCGAAATGGATCGGGAAGGAATTTCTCGGCGGTCAGTTCCGGCCGGCCGAGATAGCCCCGGGCCAGTCCATCTCCGCCGATGAAAAGCTCGCCCACCACTCCAATCGGGACCGGCTGACGATTCTCGTCGAGAATGTAGCACTGCGTGTTGGCTACCGGGCGGCCAATCAGCACCGGCTGTTTCCCGTCGCGCACCAGATATCCCGTCGACCAGATCGTGGTCTCCGTGGGTCCGTACAGGTTCCACAGGCGACGCACTATGGGCACCAGAGCGACTGCCAAATCCCGCGGCATGGCCTCACCTGTGCACACGATCTGAAGGTCCGATTTTCCTTTCCAACCGGCCTCCAGCAAGAGCCGCCAGGTGACCGGGGTGGCCTGCAGGAAGGTGATTCCGTGTCGATCGATTTGCTCGCGCAGGCGCCCGCCATCGGCGGCCTCTTCCCGACTCGTCACTACCAAGCGCGCTCCGATCAGGAGGGGCAGCCACATGTCCACCCCTGCGATGTCGAACGAGATGGTCGTGACCGCGAGCAACCGATCCGCGGCCGTCAGCCCGAGCCAGTCGCGCATCGACCAGAGCAGATTGGCGAGTGCCCCACGTGGCACCTGGACTCCCTTGGGCTTGCCCGTCGAGCCCGAGGTGTAGATGACATAGGCGAGATTGTCCGGCTGCACCGCCACGGCCAGGTCGTCGCGTGGGTTGGACTTCCAGCCCCGGTCGTCGAGCGAAACCACGGTTCCCGAGAACGCTGGCAGCGATGCCCGCACGCGTTCCTCCAGCACCACAAGCGATGCCCCGCTGTCCTCGAGCATGTAGTTGAGCCGGTCCTGCGGCAGCAACGGGTCGAGCGGCAGGTAGGCTGCCCCCGCTTTCACCACCGCCAACAGCGCGACCACCATGTCGACCGAGCGCTCGACACAGATGCCCACAAGTCGGTCCGGCCCGGCACCGTGTACGCGCAACTCGTGCGCCAGTTGGTTGGCCCGTGCGTTGAGATCCGCAAAGGAGAGCGATTCACTTCCGCACACCACCGCCACCGCACCTGGCGTCCGTTCGACCTGCGCTTCGACCAGTTGGGCCAGCGGCACGTCGCGCGGATAGTCGGCTTCGGTGCGGTTCCACTCGGTGAGCAATTGTCGGCGTTCATCCCCATCCATCAGATTTACCCTGTTGAGCGTCGTCTCTGGGTTGTCGGCCAGTGCGCTGAGAGTACGGAAGAAGTGTACCATTACGCGATCTCGGGCGGCACGGTCGAAGGTCGCGGCGTGGAAGTCGAAGGAAATGCCCAGCGGGTTCTCGGGAAAATCGGAGAACTGCAAACCCAAGCGGCTGCGCTCGTCTCCCGCGGCATCGATCACAGGTCCCGGAACCGTGAAGGACGAGTCGAGGGCAAAGTGGGCATCGATTCCCGCGAAATCGCCGGGCAGATTGGGCAGCAGATTGAGGGTGACATAGGCCAGATTCTTCTCTCGCACGGCATGGCGCAGGTGCGGGATGGCGGTGTAGGCGGCGCGCCGCACCTTGCCTGCCAGACTGATGAACGTTTCATTGGGCTCGACCTCCACGCGCAGGAAGAGCTGGCTCATCAACAGGCCGAACGTGCGCGCGAAACGGGCCGGCCGATTGGCCATGGGAATGGCGAGGAGGATCTCGCTCTGCCCGCTCACCCGGTAGAGAAAGGCGCACAGTCCGGTCGCCATGACCAGAAGGCGGGAGAAGGCTGGAGACAGGCTAGGGTAGGGTCCCGCGGTCGCGAGGCGCGCGAGCCGTTGCGCGAGATCGGGTCCCCCCGCCTTTTCACAACGAACTACCCCAAGGCTAGCCGGTCCCGGCGCGTGGCCGTAGAAGCGCAAGGCCGGAACGGAAGGCGAGAGCTGGGAGGTCCAGAATTCGGCGTCGGTCTGGGCCTTGGGGCTGGCGAGGTAATCGGCCTCGGCTTTGATAAACTCGGCGAAGGAGGGCGCGGTCACGGGCGGTTCGCCCCGATAGGAGCGGACGAGCTGTTCGAGGAGTGCGAAGACCGACTGGCCATCGGCCAGCAGGTGGCTGCAGCAGAAAAACAACAAGTGCGCGTCAGGGGACCACTCAAGCAGTGCAGCTTTCCAACGCTGCGTGGACGGCCAGGGCGAACGTGCACCTTCCTCGGCCCATGCATGCGCCGCCGCTTTGTCGAGCACGCTGATCACCGGCAATTCGAGGTCGGGGCACGACCATGTCTGCCGCAAGTCCTGCGCGTCGATTTGAAGGCCCAAGGAGTCGTAGCCTGCGGTTGTTGTCGCCCAGGCCGAACGCAGCCGTTCCACATCAAGCGGGCCGCGCAACGTAGCTCGCAGGACCAAACGATGCAGCGGTGCCCCAGGGGTGATCTGTTCGTCAAACCACATCAGCGTCTGACGTTGCGACAAAGGCAAGCTAGTCCCGCTCTTCGGGGTTGCTCGATCGTTCACGCGAAGAGGCCTCCGTCTATGATCAGGGTCTGACCGGTCATATAGGGCGGGGCCGCCAGCGCCAGGTAGCGCACAAGCTCGGCGATCTCGTCGACGGTGCCGAAACGGCGCATAGGCACGCGGGCCATGGCTTGGGCACGTTCCTCGCGCGAGAAGGTCGACAACATGTCGGTGTCGACGAAGCCGGGGGCGACCGCGTTGACGCTCACGCCGGCGGGCGCCAATTCGCGCGACAGCGATCGCGTGAAGCCGATGATGGCGGCCTTGGCCGCCGAGTAGTTGGTTTGGCCGGCGACGCCAACTACCCCCGAGACCGAAGTTACGTTGATGATGCGACCGCTGCGTTGTCGCATCATCTGCTTGGCCACGGGTTGGGTCGTGCCGAAAAGACCGTTGAGGCTGGTGTCCACCACCGCGGACCAGTCGGCCAGGCTCATCAGAGCCAGCAGCCGATCGCGCACGACAGCCGCATTGTTCACCAATACATCGACCCGGCCGTGCCGCGCAATCACCTCATTGGCCACGCTCTTCGAGGCTTCCGCGTCGCGCGCATCCACCCGAACCGCCTCCACGCCACACCCGGCGGTTCGTAGAGCCGCCATCAGTTCGGTGGCCGCTTCTGGGCTCTTCAGGTAGGTAAACGTGACGTGGAGTCCGGCATGCGCGAGTTGCTCGACGACAGCGCGTCCTATGCCCCGGGATCCACCGGTCACCAAGGCCGTGCGCGTGGGGGAATTCGTGTCAGTCATTGGCCGAAGACAAGACCAGCGCCGAGCAGGATCCGGTGCGGGTCGCAGCAGTCACGAGCGCGTGATTTCCCCGAAGCGGCGTCGCCTGGGTGACGTAGGTCAGGCCGGGGACGGCGGGGTTGCGGAGGCCGGGAATGGGCCATGCGGTCTTCGCCGACAGCGAAGAGATGGCCGCCAACGTCTGCAACAGGCCCGAACACGCGCCGGCTTCTCCCACGGCCGCCTTCACCGCGGTCACCGGCGTCTTTTCCTCACCGAGAACATCGATGAGGGACAGGGCCTCGGCGCGATCCATTTCCGGAACGCCACTCCCCGCGCTGCTGACCAAAGCGAGATCCGCTGGCGTCGAGTTGGCCGCATCCAAAGCGCGGCGGATCGCGCGCGCCAACCCGGCGGGAATCAGGTCCGGCCGAGGCGCGAAGCGCGAGGCATGTCCGCGAAGAATCGCCTTGGCCTGGGCGCCTCGCTGGCAGGCGTGATCCATGCGTTCGAGCACCAGAGCCACCGCGGCCTCGCCCAGGGCGGCCCCGCGACTGTCCCGGTCGAACACGCGCACGTTCCTCGCTTCGGCGAGCAGACCAGCGCGCACGGCCGAAAGCACGATTTCGCTGCACAACGAGCTGGCCGACACCACCATCGCCGCGCGGGCGCGTCCTTGCTCCAGCAGATGCATGCACAGCCCGAGAGCATCCAGCCCGCCGGCATCGCCGTTGGCGAGTGTGATCGAAAAGGCCTTGAGCCCAAAGGAAAGCGCGGTGACCGCGCCGGGGGCACTGGCGATGGCCAAAGGCATGAGAGACGGGTTGGTACGCGACGGGCCGAGCGTGACCAGATTGCGGTCGTATTCGATTAGCGTGTCCAGATGGGCGTGGTGAGATGCGAAAACGAGACCGAGATCCTCGCCGGGAATTGATTCGAGGCCGGCGTCGGTCATGGCCAAGCGTGTGGCACAGATGCCGAGCCGGCTGGCGCGATTGTAGACGCGCATGCCGCGTATGTTGGCGTAGCGAGTGAAATCGAAGTCCGTCAGTCGGGATGCGGAGGCTGGCGACGGTTCGGGCAGATCCGCGATGGACGAGCGAGCCTGGGCGAGGGCCTCCGCCAGCGCGACGGGGCTGTCTCCCAACGGAGCGATGACCCCCATTCCCGTAACGGCGATAGTCGTTGAGGAGGCCATCACGGCATCCTTCCAAGGAGAAGGCAGGCGTTGAATCCACCGAAGCCGGCCGACAAGTTGAGGCACAAGTCAAGCGCCGCCGCGCGGGCCTGGCCCATGACGAAGTCCAGGCCGAACTCGGGGTCGGGTTCGGTCAGATTCGCGGTGGGAGGGATCCGCTGACTTCGGAGCGAGAGCACGCAGGCGATCGAGGCCAGGGCGCTGGCCGCGCCATTGGTGTGGCCGATGATCGACTTGATCGAGCTGATGGGTATGCGCGGGGCGAGGTCGCCGAAAACCGTTCGAATGGCGCGGACCTCGCCCAGGTCGTTGTAGGGCGTGCCGGTTCCGTGCGCACAGATGTAGCCCACACGCGCAGCTTCGACATGGCTGGTGGACAGCGCCTGGCTCATGGCACGCGCGTAGCCAGTTCCGTTGGGGTCGGGCGCGGTCACGTGATACGCGTCGTTGCTGATGCCGTAGCCCACGATCTCGGCCAGTGCGTGCCCCCCGCGACTGCGGGCGTGTTCCAGTTCTTCCAGCACCAGGATGCCCGCGCCCTCGCCGAAGGACACACCATCCCGGGATTTGTCGAAAGGCTTGCACACGCTCTTGGCCAGCGCGCCCATGCGGCCGAATCCGTTGAACAGGGACCGGGTGAAGGTGTCCGCACCTCCCGCCAGCATGACGTCAGCGTCTCCGCGGACAATGGTGTCGAAGGCCCAGGCGGTGGCGGCGTTGCCGGAGCTACACGCG
The DNA here is from genome assembly GCA_003158455.1 of Myxococcales bacterium. Classification (GTDB taxonomy): domain Bacteria; phylum Myxococcota_A; class Polyangia; order Fen-1088; family Fen-1088; genus Fen-1137. The sequence goes on from PMJO01000107.1 coordinate 26,279, forward strand.
GTGGCATTGTGCCATACCGGACCACCAAGCCCGCAACGGGCGGCAATCAGCGCGGGCAGGCGGTGTTCGTCCACCCGCAAGCCGAAACTGCCGTCAATGGCGGCGCTTCCCTCGGCAGACCAGCGCTGGCTGAGGTCGCCGATTTGGCGTTCCAGCCCCATAGTGCTTCCGAGGATGACTCCCGCGTTTGCCAGCGTCGCGGTTTGTCCGAGCAGACCCGCATGTCGGAGGGCACGGCTGGCGGCGGCCAGCGCCAGCTGCTCGCAACGGGCTCGCTCCGGATCCGTGTCCACATCGGCGGGAAGTGCATCTTCCTCGTCGAGAGCGACCTCCCCTCCAGTCAGAACATCCATCTCGGGCGCGGTGAAGTGGGCAAGCGGTTGCAACAGACAACGTCCGGCCAGAAGCGCGCTCCAGAACGCCTCCACATCATTCCCGGCGGCGGAGATGGCTCCGCAGCCGCTCACAACCACGCGCCGAGGGGTGACCATACGCTCTCGTGCTCCGGCCAGCTAGCCCTTGAGCGAGGTCACCAAGGTCACCAGATCCGCGAATGTGCGAACCTCGCCATAGCGGCTTTCAGGCACTTTGACGGAGAAAGTCTGCTCGATCTCGAAGATGAGTTCGAGGCCCCGCACCGAGTCCACGCCGATGTCGTCGCGTAGAACTGCGTCGGTTGCGAAATCATTCTTGGTCTCGGCGATCTTGGCTACGATCTCTCTTAGGGCTTTTTCCATGGCGTCACCTGTGAATGGGAAGAAGGACTGGGTTCAGGGAGAGGTGGATGCAAGTGCCAGCTTGGCGAGGACAGTTTGGGTAAGCGCGTTCACACTACGGAAATTGTGAGGATTGATCTCGGTGGGATCGAGAGCGGCGCGGAAGCTCTCGTCGAGAAAGGCCGCCAGGTTCAGGGTAGTGAAGGAATCCAGGATTCCTGCCTGCAGCAGATCCGCATCGTCGGAGAAATCCCGTTCATCTCCCGACAGCCAGGTGGCAACGATGTAGTCGTGGATGGTCTTGCGTATGAGTACTTCGTTCATGGGTTCCTCTCTCCGGGGACTTCCGCCGATGGCTTTGGCGAGGACGGGATGCAGTCGGCAATCGACGTCTGGACGGCGATGCGGTCAACTTTTCCGCTCGAGGTACGCGGCAGTTGCGCGAGCAGGCGAACGTCGCTTGGGATCATGTAGGGCGGCAGCCGGGCTGAGCAGTGGCGTTTGATGGCGAGCACGGACAGACCTGGGTCGGAGGGCAGGACCGCTGCTACGAGGTGGCCCTCTTTGGCGAAGGCTACGGCCTCGCGGATTCCGGGGTGTTGGGTAAGCGCGGCCTCCACCTCGGCGAGCTCGATGCGAAAGCCTCGTACCTTGACCATGTGGTCGCGCCGTCCGTGGTACATGATGTCGCCGTTCGGCCGCCGCGCCACGAAGTCGCCCGTCGGGTAGGGATGGCGCGCGGGAAGGGGTTGCCCGCCGTTCCAGTAGCCGAGCATGACCGTGGGCCCATCGACCAGCAGTTCGCCGATTTCGCCATCGGTAACCGGACGTCCCTGTTCGTCGACAATGGCGATCGAATCTCCGCAGCTCGGCTGTCCAATGGGGATTGCAGCCTCTGTCTCAGCCGGGATCTCGGGCAGTGCGTGCGCAAGACAGACGTTGGTTTCCGTGGGGCCGAACAGATTGTGGAATCGCGCCCGTGGCAAGACAGCCATGGCTCGGCGCAAGTGCCGCATGGGAAATACCTCGCCGGCGAAGAACACCACGCGCAGCGAAGGCGCCCCCCGCTCCTCCAAGCCCCCGCCGTCCAGCATCAGCATCAATGCCGAAGGTACCGAATACCACACGGTGATGTTCTGCGCGTGGATCCGGTCGAGCATGCGCCGGCCGGAAAGCACCGTGCTTTCGTCGACGACAATCAACGTGGCGCCGCGCGAAAAGGTTGCCCAGAGATCGAAGACGGACAGGTCAAAATGGAACGGGGCTACCGAGGCTACGCGATCAGCGGGCGCCAGGGCGATGGTCTGGGCGGCCCATTCCGCGAAGGCCAGTGCGTTGCGGTGGGAAATCATCACGCCCTTGGGCGTGCCGGTGGAACCCGAGGTGTAGAGCAAGTAGGCCAGGTCGTCTGGTGAGTCGCTGCCAGCCACGGCGGGCGCTGGGCTAGCCGCCGCGATGTCCGCCCACGGGTGAATGATGACACCTGCGGGTGGGGTGGGCGTATTCCCATCGGTGGCCAGGTACAGGTGGCACACGGGCGCACACACACCGGCGGCCAACCAATTGGAGAGGAGCGTGGGTGTGATTACCACGTGCTGCAGGCCGCAGTCCGCGGCGATGACCTTCATCCGCGCCGGTGGCGAGCTTGGATCGAGCGGAACGTACACGGCCCCGGCGCGCGAGGCGCCGAGAAGAGCGGCGATGGCGCGCGCCCCTCGGGGCACGTGCACGCCCACGCGGTCGCCGGGAGCCACGCCATGGGCGCGGAAGTAGTTGGCGAACCGGTTGGCGAGTTGGTCGAGCTGGGCGTAGGTCAGAGACTCGCCGGGACCGTCCACGGCGATGTGTTCGGGCGACGTTCGCGCGAAGGGCGCAACCAGACGATCAATGCGCATCAGCCGACTCCCAGGGTTCGGGCGATGATCATGCGCTGCATTTCCGATGTTCCCGAGAAAACCTGCGCGGGTACCGCGTCCCGCAGAAGGGCGTCGACTCCCGCATCGGTGACCACCCCGGTTCCACCAAAGATCTGTATCGCATCCAAACCCGAGGCCACCGCGCACTCCGAGATCCAGAGTTTGCACATGGCCACCGCGTCCTCACAACGCCTGCCCTGCCGGTGTAGTTCGCCGGCGCGGTAAAGCAGGAGACGACAGGTTTCAAGGCGTATCTTCATATCAACGATGCGATTGGCGATCGACTGGTTCTTGCCAATAGGCTTGCCGAATTGCTTGCGGTCGCGTGCATATTCGATGCACCGTCGCAGAGAGCGTTCCATGGCCCCGACATAGTAGGCGAACAAGCAGCAACGCTCCCAGATCATGGATTCGCCGAACAACGCCGCGCCGGCCCCTTCGGGGCCCATCCGCGCCGTGACGGGCACCTTGCAATCTTCCAGGTATATGGTGCCCCAGGGGCTGGTTCGCAGTCCGGACTTGTGGTGCTCGGGAACCACGCGCAGCCCCGCAGTAGCGCGTGGAAGCAGAAATGCGGAGATGCCAAGAAAACCAGCCGAAGGGTCGGTCTTGGCGTAGATGAGGAACAGATCGGCAACCGGCGCGTTGGTGATGAAGCACTTCGTGCCATCGAGAATGTAATCGTCCCCCACGCGGCGAGCAGTGGCCTTCATCGCGTATATGTCCGAGCCGGCCTCGGGTTCGGTGGTGCCGTTGGCGCAAAGCAGGCTGCCCGCCGCTATGTCGGCCAGGTAAAGCCCCTGCTGTTTCGCGTCCTTGGATCGCCAGATGGGCACGGCCGACGCGAACATGTGTGCGCAGAGGGAGAAGACCAGACCGCCGTCCTCGCAGGTTCGTCCCAGGGTCTCCACCACCTGCATGGTCTCGACAGCATCCAGGCCGCTGCCGCCCCAGGTTTCGGGAATGGGCAGGCCGGCCAGCCCAAATCGCGCGGCCTCATCCCACAAGGCGCGGCTGAATTCCCCGCGGGCATCCCGTTCGCGGGCTCCGGGCGAAAGGCGTTCCCGGGCGAACCGGGCCACTGCTTCGATTCGTTCAACTTGGGCGGGGCTGACATCCAATTCGATAGGGGCCATGAGTCTGGAAGAGTCTAACGCAGAGACGACGCGGTAGCATCAAGTAGCAGTGGGAGGTACACTAACAGCCCGCTTTCGGATGTAAACCCCGCTTTTTCGTTTCGGAGTACCTCATGGGAACGCAGAATCGCTGTTGGCTGCTTGAACGTCGGCCCAGGGGCATGGCTTCTGCGGAAGATTTCCGCCTGGCCTCGGAACCAATGCCCGAGCCAGGGGATGGTGAGATCCTGGTGCGGACCGAGCTACTGTCCTGCGATCCGACCCAGCGGGGCTGGATGGCGGGCGAAACCTACATGCCGGCGGTGGGACTCGGTGAGGTCATGCGCGGGATCGCGGGCGGCGAGGTCGTTGTCTCACGCCACCCGCGTTTCACGGTGGGCCAGCGGGTACAGGGGATGTTGGGCTGGCAAGAGTACGCGACCGCTCGGGTCGATGAAGGGGGCTTTCTTCAGCCCATCCCCGACGGCGTATCGCTGGAGACCGGGATGAGCGTGCTCGGGCTGACGGGACTTACCGCCTATTTCGGTCTGCTCGATGTCGGCCGCGCCAAGGCCGGAGAGACGGTCCTGGTTTCCGGGGCAGCGGGCGCTACCGGCAGCGTGGTCGGGCAGATTGCCAAAGCCATCGGCTGCCGGGTCGTGGGAGTGGCGGGAGGACCGGAGAAATGCCGCTACTTGAGCGAAACGCTTGGATTCGACGCGGCCATCGACTACAAGAGCGAGAACCTGGTCAGCCGGTTGCGAGTCACTTGCCCCAATGGCATCGACGTCTTCTTCGACAACGTGGGCGGAGTCGTGCTGGACGCAGCACTGCTCTTCTTGGCGACACGCGCGCGCGTCGTGATCTGCGGCGCGATCTCTGGCTACAACGATGAGACGCTACCGCCGGGACCCAAGAACTACATTCGACTGCTGGTCCAGCGCGGCCGGATGGAGGGCTTCAATTTCCTCGACTATGCCCATCGGACCGCCGAGGCAATCGCCGTTCTCTCCGGCTGGCTGCGCGAAGGCAGGCTCAAGGATCGGGTCGACATTGTTGAGGGCTTTGAGAATGCACCTGCGGCCCTCAATCGCCTCTTCACCGGTGAAAACCAGGGGAAACAGCTCGTGAGAATTGCAGAGTCTTTGCGCTCCTGAGCGGCGTTACGTAGACTCGCCCGACTGAGCAGACTTAATTCTCGGTGGTCCAGTTTCTTCGTGATTGCACAAACCCGAAGGATTACCGGCGAGCGCCCGCCCTGAAATTCGCGCCTCTGCTACGGGCTCGCCTGCCAGGCAACTTCCACGTCGTTCAGGTGGCCCTGGTTGAGCGAATCCAAACTGCCCGTGCCGTTGAGAACTACCGTGTTGCTGGCGTCCAACCCGGCCACGAACACCTGCACGGCACCCGAGTCCTGGTAGGGAATCTCGATGGTGTAGCTCGTTCCATCCGAGAGAGAAATTGGCTGGCCGTCGGAAGACGCGATATCCATGGTACGCGATTCGCTGCCGATCGTGACCTGTGATGCGAGCAAGGTCACGGAGCTGGCGGGCGAGGGATCTAGGTTAACTCGGAGCACGCTGTCGGCGTTCCCGCATGCAACTCCCGAAATCACCAGAAGGGCCAAGACGAGAAGGGTCTTTCGCATTGTTTTTGCCGTCATAGTTGCCTCGTGGTGACTAGAAGGCATAGTTGCCAAGCGGCGTTTGGGGGACATCGGTCTTGGGCCGTGGCCAGTACCGATATGCCGCGAAAGCTCCCGCGCCGACCACCACCACCGCTGTGCCGATCCATATCCAGGCGTGACCTCTGCTCGCCTGCTTCGGCTCTGGAGCTGTCGGGGGCGAGGTCAAGTTCGCCGCGGCCCGAGGCTCGGGCACTGCGGGC
>PMJO01000007.1 GCA_003158455.1 Myxococcales bacterium
CGGCTCCCAGACCTGCGGCGACCCCTGACCGAGCGAAAAGTAATCGGTGCCCGGGTTGGCCGGGTCGCTGCCCGTGACGTAGCGCAACCCCATGCCCGGCTGGTACTTGGTGACGTTCAGGTTGCCGTCGAGCTTGAGGCCCTGCCAGAGGTAGCCATCGACCATCGGTGCGACCACGTACCGATAGCCGTCCGCGNNGCCAGACCCCAGATCGTGTCCGAAACAATCGAAGTCGCCGTTACTGTGTTGCGCCCGAAGCCGAGGAAGCCGGTGGAATCGTCCTTGATGACGACGCCCTGCGGGTCGGCCTGATGCCCGCCAAAATAGGGAGCCATGCCATGCACCTGGCAACCGTTCGCCGATTCGAGGTAATAGTCGCAGGTCGTGGGATCGCCGCCCGCCGCCGTCACCGCCGCGGCGCTGTGCCCTCTCGTGGCCCACGGACAGTTCACACCATCGTTGTAGGTCTTCCAGCACTGGCGGCTNNGCTGAGCTGCCGCTCCGGGTACTGATTCATGATCTGGAAGAACCCGTCTGAGCAGGTTACCGGGAAGATCGGCGTTCCATCGCTCGTGAAATTCTGGATGACACCCTTCCACAGTTGCAGCAGAATCCCGGAGTTCACATGGAAAAGGCAGAGGTCGATCTCGGCGTACTTCAGGTCCGTGTCGTTGGCGAGCTGCGTCATCACGCGGTCGCCATTGCCGAAGGTGAAGCGGACGTTATCGGAGNNAGGACGTCGGAGCCAGGCTCGCCGATTCCGATCAGGCGCGGCAGGTATAGCTGCCCGCCCACCGTGACGCGACGGTCGGAGACGTAGATGTCAGCGACCGCAGATTCGCGCACGCGAATGTGGACCAAGGGGATGATCTGCTGAACTTCGGAGAGCAGCGCGGTAGACAGGGCGTTGGAGGGGAACCGCAGGCAGGTGGAGTTGATCGTGTACGCAGGGGATTGCGTCGGATCTACGACCTCAATGAGGTTCAGTCCCACCTGCACCGCGTTCCGCAGGTACTCGAACGAGATGGGCGTCTGCTCAAAGGTGACCAGCACGCCGGTGGTCGTGCCGCCGGGATTGGGGACGCTGTAGGCGAACGCCTTCCACGGACCCTGCATGGATTCCCAGAAATCCCGGAGCTGCTTTCCTTCCGCCCAGTTGAGGTTGGGATGCTTAAACTGGAACTTGCGTGGGCCGATCCCGACGTAGTACCGCTGCTCCTGCTTGGCGTCGAGACTGCCGAAGCGATGCACGATCACCGGGCGTTCGACGGAGAAGCCGAACGGGTACTGCGTGGTGAGCGGGAATGTCTGGCCGGAGTTGATCACCGTGGGGACGGCGATGCGACCGATGGTGTCGGGCATGGCTAGTGGAGACTGATTCAGCGAGCACGACCTTCAGGTGTGCCCGTACATCAGATGGATTCAGAAGGGCGAACGGACTGGGCTGCGTAAAGGAGGGTTTTACTTGGTTTCTCGATATTTCTTGCCGGTCCACCACGACGTCTTCGTTGTCGTGGTGTGCTTGGTGCCGGAAGCCCCACCGGTGCTCTCCGTGTACTGTTGTCCGGTGAGCAAGCGCGTCTTCTCCTCGGCGGTCGATTTCACCGATCCGTCGGGACGTTTGGTTTCACGGTAGGGTGTGCCGGTCCAGAACCGCTCCTTTTGGCGCGTGATCCCGATGGTGTTCCCTGTCGGGCTCTTGTGGCGGCGCTGGTCGGTGCCGGTCCAGAACGTCTTCTCGTCGCTTGATTCGGAGATGAGCTGTCCGATGCTGTTGTACGTCCGAAACACCGTTTTCCCGAGGAATGTCTCCTCCCGTACGGTCTTGAAGGGCTTGTGGCGGAACTTCTCTCTACACTCCGGGCATTTCTTGGGGAGGTCCCAGCCGTGCTCTTTGCAGTTGATCTGGGTTCCCATCGGGATCGTGAAGGTGCTGTTGCAGTGTTCACAGTCGGCGTTCTTTGGGGAGTATTCCCGCTTGCACTCGTCACAGAATTTGGGCGGGTGGTCCCAATCGCGGTTTGCTCGTATTGTCTTACCGCAATGCTCGCAGGATTTGTCGTACCATTTGGCTTCTCGGGCTGCCTTGCAGGTTTTGCAGACGCGTGGCTCGTGGTCCCAGTCCCTGCAGACGTGGATGGTGGTGCCGCATTCCTCGCAGGATTTGTCGTACCATTTGGCATCATTGGCTGCCTTGCACTCTTTGCAGAACCGTGGCCGGTCCCATTCTTCGAGGATGTGGACCTCATGTCCGCACTCCGTGGCGTAGGTCGTCTGCCACTTCCCCATAGCTGCAACAGCCTCGTTTTTACTCTACTCCATTCTATTCCCCGATTCCTCAGATGTAGACACCTACGCCACCTCCACCAGTTCGAGAGCCTGAACGTTCGTCCGCGCGATGTCCGTGGCCTGCGCCCAGTTGCCGCGGAACACCACCGTCACGCGCCCCTGCGTGTTGTTGCCTGTGGAATCGTAGTTGCTGCCAACCTGCTGGCCCGACGCTACATCGAACGGATTGTAGAAGGCGAACGGGGTCAGGCCGGCGGTCTGCGATACCCAGAAGCTGTACAGCGCCGAGAGCACCGATGCGCTCAGGCGTTTGCTGAGCCGGAACGTCCGCCGCGAGGTCTGCGCGAGTTGCGACCGCTGGATCGTTCCGTCGTGATACTGGTTCTGAAGCTGCGCATACTCGCGCAGTTCCGTGAACGCGGTACACAGGGACGCCGGCATCACCCCGTTGGGGGCGGATNNGACGAACTGGCCGGTCATGAAGTTTGCGGCGTCGTTACCGCTGATGTTCAGCGAAAGATACGTCGCACCGCTGCCACCTGCCGTGTTCGGGCCACCGGGCGTGGGATAGGTTCCGGCAGCGATGCCGCCGAGCGTCGGGATGTTCGAAGCGTAGGCGTGAGCCTGGCCATCCTGGTAGCTGGCTTGTTGATAGAGCTTTCCGCCTTGCTCCACGAGGCTCCCCGCGTACGGCGTCGTGGCAGATAGGGGCATCTTCTGACCAGTGGCCTCCGAATACAGCATCACGAGTTGACGGACGCTGGGCGACCGCACGG
>PMJO01000335.1 GCA_003158455.1 Myxococcales bacterium
AGGGTCTTGAGCACGGGGAAGCGGGCCTGCTTGATCCGCCGCTGGCGGGCGCGGTCCTGGTGCAGAGCGACCTCGCCCTCGATCAGGCGGACCAGGAACTCCACGTGGGACCACTGCTCAGCGCCGGCCTTGCGAGTGAGTTCCTCGAAGTGCTCCAGCGTGAACGGCAGTTTGAGAAGCTGAAGCTGCCGGCGCAGGTCATCATCCGGGCTCGCCGCGGAAGTCTTGCTGCGGCTCATGATTTTCTCCAGCAGTAGAGTTCGGGTTCTCGTGTGTCTCGTAGAGCCACAGGTCAGGTTCGGGCAGTTCCAGGTCCAGCAGGTCCTGCCGGCGGGTCAGGTGCAGCGCGCCGGGTTCCGGCAGTATCCGCTGCCGCTGTTCGAGCAGGTTGGCGATGTACTCGCAACTGAACGCCTGGAATTCCAGGGCATCCTCAATGGCTCGGGCCGTCTTGTCAGCACCGTAGATCTCGGCCAGGGCGACGATCTGGCGGACATGATGCAGGATGTTGAGCCGCCGCTCGGCGAGGCCCTGGTAGAACCGCTCGGCCTTGGGCGTAAACGACAGCAGGCGTTGTAACAACTTCTGATCCCGAGCCCGGCGGCGCTGTTGGAGCAGGGCCTTGGGGTGATCGGGATGCTCGAAGTCGCGCCGGCGGTCGTAACAGCGAACGTGCCGCGCGATCAGCCGGTCCTGGTCGTTCGACCCAGAGGCTCTCGACGGGTGGTACAGGCACAGATGATCCGGGTAGAGCTTGAGCGTCAGTGCGGCCCCGGCGTATTCGGCGGGCACCGAATAAGTGTTGGCATCCACCGTCACGCGGAACTGGGAGTTGGCCCGGACGGACCGGAGGATCCCCACATCGTACGGCTGAGGTGACAGAGGTTTGAGCCGAGGCTTCTCGGTTTGGAACAGTTCCGCCGGCTGCCGTTTGGTGCTGCCGTGGATTCGCACGTTGGCCACCGTCTCCAACCACTGGCGAGCGGCCGGGTTAACCAGAGCGAAATCGCTCAGTTCCAGGCCGGCCAGGAAGTTCTTCTTGATGTACCCGACGGCGTTTTCCACGCGACCCTTCTCATGCGCCTGCCCGACGCCACAGGGGCGGATGGTGAAGCCGAAGTGATCGGCGAAGTCCTTGTATCGCGGGTTCAGCACCGGAGCCTGGCCCATGGCGTGTCGCAGCACCGCGGAGCGCAGGTTGTCCACCATGATCCGCTCCGGAACCCCACCGAAGAAGTCGAAGGCGTTGGCGTGGCAGGCCAGGAAGTGCTCCATCGTCTCGCTGGCGGTGAACTCGACATATAGCATCCGGCTGTAGCACAGAACCATGACGAAGAAGCTCAGCCGCCGGCGGGTGTTGCCCACGCTGATCGAGCCGAACTGGCCCCAATCCACCTGGCCGCACTCGCCAGGCGCGAACGAGAGCGTCAGGAAGGCCGGTGTGCGCGGCGGGCGGATCTGGTGGACGTAGTCTTTGACGATGGTGATCCCGCCGGTGTAACCGGTCTCACGCAATCGCAGGAAGATCTGGGCTGCGGTGTAGGGGTGGCTCTCCAGCCAGCGAACGATCTGCTTCTTGTAGGGGTCCAGCTTGCTGGGACGTGGAGCAACCTTCCGCGGCTGGAACTTCTCAGCCGTCACCCATCGCGCTACCGTCCGCTCATCCAGGTTCAACTCCCGGGCGATCTGCGCCACCGTCAACTGGCGATGGCCATGATAGTCCTTGATCTTGCAGTACAGTTCGTAGTCGATCATGTCGGACGCCCCATCTCCCGGATGATCTCACCGAGGGTCTGCGGCGCACCGAGCCTCGGGCCGCTCGTCGCCGCGAAGCGCGCCGTAGCCGGGTCGAACTTGTCCAGGGAGAGCACTTGATAGAGAGGCTTCTCGTAAGCGATCAACCCGGCCCGGATCAACTCCTGGCGGGCACGGACCAAGGCCGGTGCATCCAGCGGCAGCAGCTTGCCGATGCCGGCGTCGGAGTAGTAGCTCAGCCCCTGGCCATCGGCCACGGTCAGAAGGAACAGGTACAAGGCCAGGGTCTCGGCCGACTTGCCGACGATGTGCCTATCCCGGACCAGGCGATGGTCGATCCAACTGAACTGCGGCGGCACCTGCCGCAATTGCTCCGGGCACAGAACTCGCTTCCTGATCACGGCCATCCGCGGGTCTCCGGCTGCTGGGCCCCTGAATCTGCCGGCCCAAGAGTACCAGTCGGCGAGTGGTCGAAGCGATGTCCTCTTGTAAGGCGCTACCGGTTAATTGAGCGACAAGTCCCGTCAGAGCCAGACCTTGCGTGTGGATGACATCTTGTAAGGCGCGCGGCGTTAAGGTGGACTGATCTCCTGCTGGAACCATGACTTGCGACAAGCAGTGATCTTGTAAGGCGCGAGACTTCTGGCGCCGCTTCCGCCAGTAGCCCGGATGAGCCCGCTGCCAAGCCTTCACCCGCTGGCGGTTGGCCAGCCCGCGAAAGTAGTCTTTGCCCTTGGGCGAGGCCCGCCAATGCCGCTGGCTGACAGCTTTGCTCGCCCGCCGGCAAGCCGGTTGCCCGCAGTACCTCTGGTGGTAACAGTTGCGCGGGTCGGGATCGTATAGCTGGCCGCAGTGGCAGCACTTGCGTCGGCGGGTTCGGGGCATAGGCAACTCCAAAACGGAGTGCTCATGTTCGCGTCCGAACCGACGATGCCCCAGTCATGTGTAGCGCGAAGAAGACCCAGACGAAGAAGACATGTGCGCGCCCGGAGGGAAGAAGACCAAGAGGAAGAAGACTACGTTTTCAGACCGACTGAATCACTGCACTTTCAGAACGGCGCCGACAC
>PMJO01000164.1 GCA_003158455.1 Myxococcales bacterium
GCGCGAGCTGGGGCTGGACGCGCTGATTGGTGGCGGCCGCCGTGACGAGGAGAAGGCGCGGGCCAAAGAAAGGATCTTTTCGCTACGCAACGACGTGGGTGGTTGGGATCCACACAAACAAAGGCCCGAGTTCTGGCTGCAGCTCAACGGCGCCCTGCGCCCGGGGGAGCATATGCGGGTGTTTCCCCTGTCCAACTGGACCGAACTGGACGTCTGGCAGTACATCGCGCGCGAGAAGCTGGACATCCCCGCGCTTTATCGCGCGCACCGGCGCCGCTGTCTGCGCACCCGCACGGGCATCTTGTTGGCCGAGTCGCCCTTTCTGGCGCTGGAGGAGGGCGAAAGCATCGAGGATCTGAGCGTGCGTTTTCGCACCGTGGGCGACATGACCTGCAGCGCGGCCATGGAATCGCGCGCGGTTTCCATCGAGGAGATCATCCGCGAGATTGCGGCGGCACGCACCAGCGAGCGCGGATTGCGCATGGACGATCGGCGCTCCGAGTCGGCCATGGAGGAGCGCAAGAGCGAGGGGTATTTCTGAGATGGACCTTTTGCGTCTTGCGACCGCGGGCAATGTGGACGATGGCAAGAGCACGCTCATCGGCCGGCTCTTGCACGATTGCCGAGCGTTGCTCGACGACCAACTGGATTCGCTGCGACGCGAGTCGCGCGGGCGGGGCGAGGAGGGCATCAACCTTGCTTTTGCCACCGATGGGCTGCGCGCGGAGCGTGCGCAGAACATCACTATCGACGTGGCCTATCGCTATTTCTCGACGGAAAAGCGGCGTTTCATTCTGGCCGACTGCCCCGGGCATCTTGGTTATCTGCCCAACATGGTGACCGGTCTTTCCACCGCGAATCTCGCGGTGGTTCTGGTCGACGTGCGCCACGGGCTGGTGGAACAGACGCGGCGGCACTGCTTTCTCGCCTCGCTCTTCCGCATCCCGCACCTGGTTCTGTGCGTGAACAAGATGGACTTGGTGGGATTCGCTCAAGGCGCATTCTCAGAAGTGCGCGGGCAGTTTGAGTCGTTCTCTAGCAAGGTCGCGATCCACGACGTGGCCATCATTCCCATGAGCGCCAGGCTGGGCGACAATGTGGTGAAGCGGTCGGTCGCCACGCCCTGGTATCAGGGACCGCCGCTGCTGCGCCACCTGGAAGAGGTCCACATCGCCAGCGATATCAACCAGGTGGACTGCCGTTTGCCCGTGCAGATCTCGCTGGGCCCGCGTACCTGGGCGGGCCGCCTGGCGAGTGGACATTTGCGCGTGGGCGACGAGGTGATGCTTCTGCCCGGGGGCGCCTGCGCGGTAGTAGCGGGCCTGACGGTGGCAGGCCGGGCAGTGGCCGAGGCGCGTGCACCCTTGTCAGTGGCGGTCGAACTGGATCGCGACGGGAACCTCCAGCGCGGAGACATGCTGGTGCGCGTGCATAACCGCCCCGACCTGCGCGACGATGTGGACGCCATGGTTTGCTGGTTCGGCCGCGAGCCGCTGGGGGCCGGCCGCGCCCTCCGACTGTTGCACGGGACAAGCCAGACGCGCGCCACGGTCAGCAGGCTCGACTACCGCTTCGACATGCAGACGCTTAGCCGCCAGGCCAACCCGCCGGCACTTTCCCCCAACGACATCGGCCGCATCCAGCTTCACGCCGACCAGCCCTTGTGTCTGGACCGCTACCAAGACAACCACGCCACCGGCAGCTTCGTGCTGGTCGACGAGGCGAGCAACGACACAGTGGCGGCCTGCCTTGTGCGGTAAAGACCCGGAAGCCAGTGCTGCCGCTCCGTCTTGTGGCCTAGAGCAGGCCGCGGGTGCGCAGAGCCGCCACGACACGATCGGTACTTGCTGCGATTGGCTCGACATCAGTGCGGAGGACTAGGTCTGGGTGTTCGGGGCACTCATAGGGATCGGTTAGGCCAGTGAAGTCTGGAAGCTGGCCCGCCTGAGCCCGCTGGTACATCCCCTTGGGGTCACGCTCGGTCAGCACGGCAAGGGGCGCGCTGACAAGGACCTCAAAGAACGCAATAGCCTGGCTGGCGGCCAGCGCACGGGCTTCTGCCCGCGCAGCCGCGTAGGGCGACACAGCGGCGACCATCACGGCCACACCGTTGCGTGCCAGCAGGCACGCAAGACGGGCGATGCGGGCGATGTTGCGGTCGCGATCGGTGCGAGAGAAGCCGAGCTCGTCGGACAGCCAAGAGCGGACCTCGTCGCCATCGAGGACTTCAACTGGCCAGCGAGCTTCCAGAATCGGGCGCAGCGCAGCCGCCAGGGTGCTCTTGCCGGCAGCCGGGGGACCGGTGAACCATAGCACTGGGCCGCGAGCACGGTGTGTCATCGGGGTCAGTGTGCCAGGTCCTGCCCGCGGAAACCACCAACTCAATCGCAGAAGTGGTCAGCGATCCGGCGTTACCAAGTCTCCCCAGCAAGTGGCGTAGCCGTCGGCCCTCAGCCCACACGCGTGCTTCTCACCGGCCGAGATCTGGATGAAGGTGCCCGCCGGCGGCGTGGATTGACCGCTGCTGTTGTCTCCCCAACATGTGGCGGTACCGTCAGCTCGTAGCCCACAAGCGTTCAACCAGCCAGCCGAGATCTGGGTGAAGGTGCCTACTGGATCCGTGGCGGCGGTCTCACCCCAGCAGGTTGCACTGCCATCGGTGCGCAGTCCGCAGGTCTGATTCTCCCCCGCGGAAATCTGGGTATAGGTGCCTGCCGGGACTCGGACAGAATCGCCGCCCCAGCAGTTTGCGGTACCATCAGCGTGTAGTCCACAAGTGTTCCACTGGCCTGCTGAGATCTGGGCGAAAGTCTCTCTCGGAACGTCGGTCTGCCCGTACATACTGTCACCCCAGCAGGTGACGCTACCGTCACTATGTCGTCCACAGGCGTGGTATCCGCCGGCGGTGATTTGGGTGAACGTGTCCGCTGGGGCGGCGGTCTCGCCCTGGTAGTCGAGTCCCCAGCAAGTGACAGTGCCATCCGTCCGCAAACCGCAAGTGAAGCTTGCCCCATTGGAAATCTGAGTGAGGGAGTCGTTTCCGGGGGTGGACTCTCCTGCGTCGTTTCCACCCCAGCAGACTGGGGTGCCGTCGGTGCGCAGCCCACAATTGTGGTTATGGCCGGAGGCAATCAGCCCAAAAGGGCCTGCCGTCGGAGTGGATTGTCCCGCGCCATTGGCGCCCCAGAGAGAACAAGCATTGCTTCCTCTCTGTCCGAGCCCTTCCCTTCCGACCTCTGCGTCCTCTGTGCTCTGTGTGGTGAGACAGCAATTCAGATCACGGCGCCCGCTCGGCCACGCGGCCCACGGCGAGCAAGATACCAAAGATGATGGCCTCGGGCCGCGGGGGGCAGCCGGGAATGAACACGTCCACCGGCAAAACTTCGGCCACGCCGCCGGCGCTGGCGTAGCTGCGGCCGACAATGCCGCCCGAGCTGGCGCACGCGCCGACCGCGATCACCACTCGGGGCTCGGGGACCGCCTCGTAGGTCCGACGCACCGCCAGTTCCAGGTTGCGGGTCACCGGACCTGTCACAATCACACCGTCGGCATGGCGAGGCGAGGCCACAAAATCTACGCCCAGTCGCCGAACGTCGTACACGGGATTGAGCAGCGCAGTCAGCTCCCAGTCACAGGCGTTGCACGATCCTGAATCGAGGTGGCGCAGTTGCAGCGAGCGCCCCAGGGTGCGCCGGATCGTCTCAGCGACCTCCTCCCCGCGCGGCGGTCCCGGCAAGGCCACGGCCCGGCCGGCGGCATCCGACTCGACCTCCACCACCAGGCTTTCGCGCTTGCGCGCGCTCAGTTCGACCTGGCGACCCAGTTCGATGGCGCCATCGAGTGAGGCTTCGGCGCAGCGGCCACAATACAGGCAACGTGCCCGATCAATTGTGTAGCGTGACTGTCCCGGCCTGGCGGCGATGGCGCCCGAGGGGCATACCGATGGCTGGGGAAGCGTGGCCATCATCGCCCCCGGGCTCACTCGCGGCGCGCCCCGAAATCGTTCAGGCGGCTGCGCCGGCTCATCGGGGTAGCGAATCGTCACTACTCCGGTGCGCAGGCTTCGCAGAAGGGCGGTCAGCATGGCAAGGCTTTCGCGGGCTTGGTCATCGGTCGGTGCATGAGTAGCAGAGCTCGAAGCTCTTGTTCACCAGGGGGAAGTCGGGAATGATCGAACTCTGCGCGGCGAGCGGAACCGCGGGCCAGTTGGCGTAGCTGGCCGAGCGTAGGTGGTAGCGATCGACACGGCCCGCGCTATCGGAGCGCAACCAATGGATCGCGGCACCGCGCGGCGATTCGATGGCTGCCAGGCCGATCCTCCACGGGGGCAAAGCCTCGGGCATGGGCACGCGCAGTGGCCCCGACGGCAAGCTCGCCAGTAAGGCGCGGACGAGCCGCATCGATTCGCGGGCCTCGGCCGCGCGGACATTGAGACGGGCGTGCACGTCGCCGTCGGACTCAGTGACAACCGTCACATTCAAATCGCTGGCAGTCCCATACGCGGCGTGAGGGTGATCGCGCCTGGCATCCCGGTCCACGCCGCTGGCCCGCGCGCCCACGCCGGTCATCCCCAACGCAATGGCATCGGGCAACGACAGAAGTCCGGTGGTGTCCAGCCGGTCGATCACCGTCGGGTTGTTCTCGATGCGTTCCATGAGGCTGGCCAGCGCCTCCGCAGTAGCGGCCATCGCAGCCTCAATCGATCGCGCCAGCTCGGCGGACAGATCGAAACGAACGCCGCCCGGCACAAGCAGCCCGCGCAAGAATCGGTTGCCGGTCAGGCGCTCGCCCACCTGCTGAATCGCCTCTTTCATGCGCAACCCGGCCGAGGTGCCATAGTGGTAGCTTGCCCCTGCGGCGATATTGCCGATGTCGCCCAGGTGATTGTACAAACGCTCAAGTTCGAGGGCGAGGGTGCGCAACCCGCGCGCCCGGACGGGCATTTCAATTTCGGCGATCTGTTCGGCAGCCTCGCAGAACCCGAGCCCGTGCGCCACCGAGCACACCCCGCAGACGCGCTCGGCAACATGGAACGCATCGATTGTGGTCATCCCTTCGATGCGCTTTTCCAGGCCTCGGTGGGTATAGAAGAGACGCGCTTCCAAGTTCAGCACAGACTCGCCCACTGTGCTGAAACGGAAGTGTCCGGGCTCGATGATCCCGGCGTGAATCGGACCGACCGGCACCTCCAGCACGCCCTCGCCCTCGACCAACAAGTGCGGGAATTCCTCCCCGGGCTCGACCGGCGGACGCTGCCCCGCCGCGAATCTCTTGCGCAGCGGATACAGGCCCTTGGGCCAGCCGTCGTGCACCACTAGTGGCCGCGGGTCGGGGTGCCCGGAAAATACGATGCCAAACAAATCCTGCGCCTCGCGTTCGTGCCAGTTGGCGGCGGGTACCTCGACCGCAATCGACGGCAGCTCGGGCCGTGCGGGATCAAGCGAAGCCAGCAAGGTCACGAACATGTCAGGCAAAGGGCGCAGGCTGTGCGAGGCCGGCTCGAAAACGTAGCGGAGCTTGAGATCCCGGTCGGCAGTCGCTTCCTCGTCGGTCGCCACCAAGCTCGCCAGCGCCATGCCGGCCGCGCACAGTTCCGCCACAGCAGCGGGCACGTCTTCCACGCGCTTGAGACGTACGGTCAGATCCTGTGGGCGCGGACCGCGCTCGAACTCGGCCCAACTGGCCAACCGTTCCTCTAACCCATGCAAGGGCGGCATTGACTCAACCAACGATGATCTCCGTGGCATGCGCCAGCACGCGGTCAAGGCCGGCAGGCACGTACACCCCGAGCAGCACCATGGCCGCGACCAACAACAGCAGACCCAAGACGGGCAGGCGCGCCTCAGGTTCACGGCCTACGCTGGCGTCCGCCGTGCCGAAAACCATTTGCCCTACCCGATGGATGAATCCCGCGAAGATGGTCACGACCGCGAAGAGAAACACCGCCAGGATCACGTAGCGGCCCGCCGCAATCCCGGCCCGGATGATCATCAATTCACTGATGAAGATGGAAAATGGCGGCGTGCCGGCCAGAGAAAAGACGCCCATGAGCAAGAGCGTCCCTGCCACCGGCGCAATCCCCAGTAGGCCCCGTATCACGCGCATGTCGCGGGTGCCGTAGCGGCCGATGGCGTCGCCGGCAACCAGGAACACCAGGGCTTTGGTCACCCCGTGGTTGATCACGTGCAGAAGCGCCGCATAGGTGCCCAGCCGCCCACCGAAGCCCAGCCCCAGCGCGATGATCCCGACGTGCTCGACGCTGGAATAGCCCAGCAACCGCTTGAGATCGTACTGGGCGAGGATGAACGGCGTCGCTACCACCACCGACACCAGCCCGAAGGTCAGCAGCAGTCCCTGGCTGAACGCCGGGCCGCAGGCGGCCCGCGCAATGGTGTGAAAGCGAATGATCCCGAACAGGGCACACTTGATGAGCGCACCCGAAAGCAATGCCGACACCGGCGTCGGCGCCTGACTGTGCGCATCGGGTAGCCACATGTGCACCGGGGCCAGGCCGGCCTTGGTCCCATAGCCCACCATCACGAAAATGAATCCGATGCGAATGATTCCGGGATCGAGGCGGGGTGCAATGGCTACAATGCTCGACCAGTTCATCGCCCCGGCCAGCACCCCACCCTGCGCATGCGCTGCTGCCCCGTACACCAGCACCGTGCCGAACAGGCCAAACGAGATGCCGATGGTGGTGACGATGATGTACTTCCAGGCCGCCTCCAGCCCGTGTTTGTCGCCGTGAAAGCCGACCAGCAACGCTGAAGTGATGGTGGTGCCTTCCATGGCGATCCACAGAATGCCAAGGTTGTCCGCCAACACTGTGACCAGCATGGTGGCGAGAAAGCCGTGCACCAGCGCGTAGTAGTAGCGCAGCCGCTCGGCGCGCATCTGCCCGCGCGCCAGTTCGCGGCGCATCCACCCCACCGTGACGAGCGAAACAGCCACGGCCAGTAAGCCAATGAGCACCAAAAAGAGCACCGTCACGTGGTCCGCGCGGAAAATCCCGAGTGCGCTCACCGGGCCGCCTTGTTCGACCCGCCCGGTGATAGCCAAAGTCAATCCCAACAAAACCAGCGATCCCGCCACGTCGAGCGTCGCCAGCACCCGCCGGTCGCGCACCAGCAGCATGGCAAGGCCGATGGCGAAGGAAAGCAGCGGGGTGAGCCAGAGTAGACTTGAAGCCATCGTCAGCCCCGCAAGTCCTCTAGATCCGCAATGTCGGTATCTACACTGGAACGCACGCGCAGCACCAGAATGCCCATCACCAACGCGCCCAAGACCACGTCGAGGATGACGCCAATTTCGATGATTAGCGGCATGCCCTGGCTCACCGCCATGCCGGTGAAGAAGATGCCGTTGTCCGAGGCAAATAGGCCCACCATCTGAACTAGTGCCTTTCGCCGCGAGGCCATCACCAGCACGCCGAGTAGGATAAGAGCGATGCCCACCGGCAGTGCATTGCCGGTAATTGCCTGCCGCACCGGTCCCAGCGAGGCGCTGAGGCGAAAGGCCAAGACCACAATGCCGGCGGCCAGCCCGAGTGTGGCATTGATGGGAATCACCGGCTCGATCTCGCGCGGGATCTGGATCCGCCGCACCACCCAGATGAGCAGCCAGGGCAAGAGGATGGCTTTGACTACAATAGTGATGCCCGCGATGATCCACAGGTCAGGATTGCCGGTGGCCGCGCCCAGAACCGCGCCCGCGATGGCGAGAAACACCGACTGCACCGCGACGGCGTAAATGGCGCGAAACAACTGTCCCGCGGCCAGAATGAGCAAGGTCGAGAACAGCAACAACCCCCCGAGCACGTCGATGAGACGGGTGGCCAGATCGACGCTCATAGGATCCTCAGCGCGAGGGCGAGAAAGGCGCACACCAGCCCCAGCCCAAGGAACTGCGGCACGCGAAAGAACCGCAGCTTGGCGTACGAGGACTCGACCAGGCCAAGGAAGGTTGCCAGCGCGAACAGCTTGGCGAAAAGGGCGCCCCCGGCCAGCGCGATCTCGAGCGGCTCCGATCCTTCGGCCAGGCCCAGCGGGAAGAACAGCGCCGCCACCAGGGTCAGGATCACGATCTGCTTGGTGTGCGTGGCCAGCACGATGCAGGCCAGGCCAGGGCCGGAGTGCTCGAGCAACATGCCCTCGTGGAGCATGGTCAGTTCCAGGTGAGTGTCGGGATTGTCCACGGGAATCCGGCCGGTTTCCGCCAGGGCCAGCACCAGCATGGCGAAAAGCGCGAGCAAGTCCGGCGCCTGCCAGGCCAGCGCGGGCAGCATCCCGCGCCGCGCAGCCAGGTGCACAAGATCAGTTGTCCCGCCTGCTACGGCGACGGAAAAGACCGCCATCATCATGGCCGGCTCGACCAGCAGGCCAACCGTCATTTCGCGCGAAGCGCCCATTCCACCAAAAGCCCCGCCCGCATCCAGTGCCCCGATCGCGCACAGAAAGCGGGCCAGCGCCAAAAGTGCCAACAACAAGATGGCGTCTCCCATGGGCAGCCGGGCTGCTCCCGCGGGCGCCCACAGCACGGGCAGCATGACCGTCGTGGTCACAGTGGCGGCAAGCACCAGCACCGGGATCGCGCGAAAAAACGGGCTGGCGGAATCGCTTTGCACTGTCCCTTTGCGCAGCAGCTTGGCCAGATCACGGTACGGCTGCCACAGGCTGGCGCCTTGTCGGCACTGCAGACGCGCCTTCAACTTCTGAATGAAGCCGGTCACCAGCGGTCCAAGCAGGACGAGCAGCCCTGCCTGGGCCACGATCTTTCCAATGGCGGCAGTGTTATCCATCTCTCATACCCTGGCGAAGAACAGCAAGGCAAGCACCAGGGTGACCAGCACGAAGGCGATGTAGCCGTGAATACGTCCGGTGCTGTACGCACGAATGCCCTGCGCGGTCGCCGTGATCCAGCGCTTGAGCCGCGTGTACAACATGGTTTCCGCGAGATCGACAACTTCGCCGGTATAGCCCAGTCGGCGGACCACGTAGGGCGAGGGACCGGTCTCTCTGGCAATTGCCCGGCGCGGGCGATACACCGCCGCGAAAATCAGGCGCAGCGGCTTGGCGAACGCGGTAGCGGTGTAGTCGAAGCGGCTGCTGGGAAGCATTCCGCAAGTCCACGTCGGTGCCAGCCGGCGCGGCGCTCGGCGCGGCCAGCCGCGCAGCACCCAGGCCACCGCAGCCAGCAAGGCCAGCAAAGCCGCGACCGCGGTCACCGATATCGATGTCGCCTCCAGGCCCGACGCAGCGCCGTTCCCGGACAGCACCAACGGGCCACGCGCGGTGACCACCGCACTCGGGCCCAAGCCGCCCAGCAGTTCCTGGGTGGGTCCATCGAGCAAGCGCATCGCGTACCCGGGCAACAGCCCAAGCGCTACGCACGCCCCGGCGAGCAGCAACATGCCCGCGATCATTGGAGCCGGCGATTCGGTGGCGTGCTCGGCATGAACCGATCGTGGCCGGCCCAGGAAGGTAACGCCGAATGCCTTTGCGAAACACGCCGCCGCCAGCCCACCGGTCAGCGCGAGCATGGAAGCCGCAACCCCCGCCAGCAGCCCCGAGGCGCCGCCCAGTTTGGCACCGCCCAGCAACAGAGCCTGGAAGGTCATCCACTCGCTCACGAACCCGTTGAGCGGCGGCAGCGCCGAGATAGCCACGGCCCCGAGGAGGAAGAGCCAAGTGGTCCATGGCATACGCCGGGCGAGCCCGCCCAACTCCTCCATGTTGCGGACGCCGGTGCGGCTCAGCACGCTGCCCGCGCCCAAGAATAGCAGCCCCTTGAACGCAGCGTGGTTGAGCGTATGCAGAAGCGACGCCGCCAGGGCCAAGACAGCCAGTGGCTCGGCCCCGCGGCCGCGGCTGAGCAGCATGGCGAGCCCGGCGCCAATGAGAATGATGCCGACGTTCTCCACGCTGTGAAATGCAAGCAGGCGCTTGAGGTCGTGCTGCTGCAAGGCCAAGAGCACGCCCATCACGGCGGATACGGTTCCGACGATGAGCACGGTCCAACCCCAGGAAGCAGGCAAGGGACCGTCCGCAGGCGCCAGGATGTCAAAGCCCAAACGGAAGATCCCGTACAACGCCACCTTGAGCATCACCCCTGACATGAGCGCCGAGGCGTGGCTGGGCGCCGCGGGATGGGCCTTGGGCAGCCAGACGTGCAAAGGCACCACACCCGCCTTGGCCCCGAACCCGACCAAGGCGAGCATGAAGAGAACGGTGCGCGTGGGTTCCTGCAGAGTACGCGCGGCTGTGCGAAGCGCGGCGAAGTCAAAACCCTGCCCGCGCGCCGACAAGGTCAGGAAGACGACCAGCAGCGCAGCCGTCCCCGCGTGCGCCATGACCAGATAGAGCAAGCCCGCGCGCGTGTTCTCTTCGTTGCGTGTGTCGATGATGACCAAGACATAGCTCGCAAGGGTCATGCCCTCCCAGGCGAGCAAGAAGGTGAGGCCATCGCCCGCGCAGCACACGCCAGCCATGCAAGCGACAAACCCGCCGAGAGCGAAGGTCTGGACCAGAGGGGCTTTCGCGTGCGCGCCCAGGTACGACGGCCCATACAGGGCAGCGGCCGCGGTGACCAGGGTGACCACCAGAAGGAAGAAGGCCGAGAGGCCATCCATCGAGAGCGACATCTCGGCGAACGGAAACAACCGTGGCAGCGTCAGGGACAGGGTTCCGGCGCCTCCGATGAGCACGCGCAACGCGAGAGTCGCGCCTGCGGATGCGCCGCCAAGGATGAGCAGATGTGCTAGCCACACAGCGCCGCGAAGCGACGGTTTATGTACCTCCATTACGCCCGCCTATGTATCAAAAAGCGATCAAAAAGAAAACCAAAAGAGTGCCCGACACGGCGACGGCAGGCCGACGCAGGATCACACGCCCAGAAATCCCTGGTCCTGCCCCCGCTTGCGCTGTGCTCGCCGCGGGCAAAAACAATCTACGCTCGCCGGACTCCCCGTTGCTGCGCGCGGAGTCGACAAGCTTTCCGCGTGGACTGGCAATGAACGCAATCCCGCTCTCTGGCTTGGCTGTGCGATAGTACGGTTAATGCGCGTCGGCTATCATTGTCCCGGGCTGCTTGTCGTCCTGATGCTCGGGCTCTATCAGTTCGGCTGCAGCAGCTCGAGCCAAGGCACTACTTCAACCTGTGCGGCCGGAAGCGAGCGCTGTGTCTGCTACCCCAACGGGACATGTAATACCGGCCTTGTCTGCTATTCACAGCGATGCGTGTCGCCCAATCCTGCTGCGACTGGTGGTGGGCAGAACGGCGACGCTTTCGCCGCGACAGGCGGCGCCACGGGAGCGGGAGCATCCGCGGCGGGCGGCGCCACCGGCACGAGCATGGGCGGCAGCCTTGTGGCAAATGGCGGAATTGCAGTCGATGCTGCTCTCACGGCAACCGGTGGGGTCGCCATCGACGGCTCGGTTGCAGCCGGAGGCACATTGGTTGGCAGCGGTGGGATGGCAGCGTCCGGGGGAGTCGTGACCTTCGGTGGAATAGCACTGTCTGGTGGAATCGTACCGTCGGGCGGGATCGTGAAGTCTGGGGGAATCGCGACGTCCGGCGGAATCGCGCTGTCTGTCAAGCAGCACGGCTTTGCAGGTTCCCGGACTCGCCAATGTCGCCAATTTGAAGGTTGGCCCGTTCAGCTCTTGTGCCATCCTTTCAGATGCAACCTCGCGCTGTTGGGGCACCGACAATTGGGGCCAGCTAGGTGACGGCAAGTCGACCGACTCGTATACCCCGATCGACAACGGCACTACCGACGTTGCGGCAATCGCTATTGGCTCGGATCATGCCTGCGCCTTGCACCGGGACGGTACGGTTAGCTGCTGGGGCGGCAACGACAGTGGCCAATTGGGCTTCGGGACAGTTGGTACAACCGCAACTTTTCTGCCGACGACCGTGCCAGGGCTTACCGGGGTTGTCGCCCTTTCCGCGGGCGGTGCCCACACCTGTGCACTCGGCACGGACACACGGGTACGCTGTTGGGGTGCCAATTCCGTGGGCCAACTCGGGATCGGCACGACTTCGGCATATGCAATCTCGCCGGTCGCGGTGAAGTCCGCAACACCTTGAGTTCCTGAAAGTTGGCTTCTTCGGCCGGGACCGCCGCGCTAGTCTCTTTCACGTCCCGAGAAACAGCGGTTCGATGTGGCGCTTCAGGATGTTGTGCGAGACATGTGATTCGATGCTGCTGCGATTGGCGTTGAGCAAGGCGAGATATTGTGACCGCTTCTCGGCCGCAACCCGAAAGCTGATGTGCACCATCTGACGAAAGTGGATGTTGAAGCGCTTGCAAGCCTGGTTGTGTTCGAGTGTCTCCACATATTCCTGGGCGCTCCACGAATCCACCTTGGCCGGGGTGGGGAGCGCCTGGCGGTCGATGGCGATGACGGTGAGATAGGGCTTGGCCATTTCGTCGTAGCGGCCGTAGGCGTCGCGATACAGCGCCTTGACAAAGGCCAGCCCTTCGCCACCCGCCGCGGCGAGTCCAATGACTTCTTCGAGCCAGGTCGTTCCCGCCGTCTTCAAGTGGAGGCCCGCACCTGCCTGCTTGATCGCTCGGTGCATGATGGGGTAGAGAGAAAACTTGTCGCTGCCTGAGTGGATGCTCAACTTGAGCGATGCGGGCAGACTGAAGGTCTGCTTGGCGAACTCCAAGACGGCGAGATCTTCCTCGAATTCTCGGGAGAAGCGCTCTATGTCGCCCACGTAGTCGATACCCTTCAGAAATTCACCAGTGAACTTGGGGGCAACCGTCGCGGCCGGGATCGCCTCGCGGGCCGCGGCAGCCAGGATGAAGAACAGCTCGGCCGGCGTTTGCGGGGTGTTCGCTTCGTCGAACGACACCTCGGTGACGAAATTCCCTTCGCCCTTCTCCTGCACGATGTGGCGGTAGACCCGGCCCGCCTCTTCGACTGCGTAGAGGTACTTCGACGCAATCTCCTGCAGGGACGCCGGATCGACGGTGACCGGTTCGGCAATCCCAGGAATGCGCAGCACGGCCGGAAAGCGCTGCATTTCGGCCATGTACCTCGCGATCGATGCATCCGACGCCGTCTTGCCGATGGAATCCGCGACATCGATGGTGAAGAAATCGCTCGCCCCGACAAACTTGTCGACCGTGGCCAAACCGATGTGATCCGCATCGACAAAATACGGACCGCTCCACTGGCAAGACTTGACTGCGGCCTCTGCCTCGGCGCGCACTTCCCTAGGCCGCGTCCCGATCAGGGAATGCTCGCGGTTCGACTTGTTCCAGACCGGTGTGATCGTAACGCCCCGATCCTTGGCAGCCTGGAAGGCTCGCAACTGTGCAACCCCTTCCAAGCCGAAGCGGTCACCAACGCCCATGGAGTACTTCGAGATATTGGTTGTCATCGAAACCTGGGACAGCGGCCCTCTCCCCTTGGGTTGGGATGCGCGAGAATGTCCGATAATCTTGCCGCCGTCAACCGGGGTTTTTCGCCGGGTGCGAATCCTACTTGCACTTCAACGTGACCAAGCCTTTGCCGGCGCCTGCGGCCGCACGCAGCCCATCGTGTACGCACTGGAACGGGTCCGCCGTGTAGCTGTAGCCGAGCGCCTCCGGAAATGCCGCGGTCGTGGTCCAGTCGGTCGCGTTGACCGTGCCGGAGCTGCCCGCGTCCCAAGTGATGCCGAACGCATTGCCGGCAGATACGTCCGCTTTGGTCGCGAGGTTGTTGTTGCGCAAGTCCCAGTAGCCGATCGCCGAGCTGTCGCGTGCAGTGACCGGGTTCAGCACGGTCTCGAAGTAGTTGGCCTCGATCAACGAGTAGCCACCCATGCGGACATTGATGCCAGAAACCAGAACCTTGTAGAAGTAGTTGTTGAGCAAGTGGGAGTAGCCGTGGCGCTGCAGTGGCGTGCGCGAGCCGACGTTTTCAAAGAGGTTGTGGTGGAAGGTCACGTGCCGAACCGCATCGTCGTCGTCGGTATAGCCGTTTAGGGATACCTTGTGATGGTCGTGCAGGTAGTTGTACGAAATGGTGACGTTGTCGGCACCCTTCTTGATGTCGATCATGCCA